>CAZAWX010000122.1:0-10985 GCA_964488985.1 uncultured Ectothiorhodospiraceae bacterium | reverse complement strand
GTTGCCACCCTCGACTACTGGATCGGTCGCACTCAACGTCAGGTTCGTGACATCCACATCATCAGTGATGGTCGTGTCCGCCGAAGCGGCACTGACCGCCAGACTCTCGAAGTTGCCACCCGTCGTGGCCGTCATCGTTACACTCGCGGTATCCCCACCGAGGTACGCATCGTCACTCGCCACTACAACAACGGTGCCACTCGTCGCGCCATTGGCGATATTGATCGTCGCCCCGTTACTCAACGTCACCGTCATGGCTGAACCAGCCGGATTGTCCAGCGTCGCCGTATACGTAATCGCGCCACCCTCGACCACCGGATCTGTCGCACTAAGGACTAGACTGGTAGTCACCACGCCATCGGCTATGACGGTATCCGCTGCAGCAACCACCAGCGGCTCTGTCTGTGTGGTGGGAATATCTCTTTGCGATTGAACTGGTGTGTGGCCAAAAGATTGAGTAGGGGTTGGCTGTATATCTACCACACCCTCCCGACCATGTCGGTTGTAGATACTCTCCTCGCCCAAGCCATGGCTGGTATCGGGAGTAGTGTCCTGCACTGGGCCTGCCGCAGGTGGCTCCAGATCATTGATATCTATGCTGCCGTCGAGTAAGCCATGCTGCAGAACAGAGACATCCGCCACAACATCGGGAAACTCGAACCCCATGGCACGGTGTACTGACTCGTCGAGCAATACCTGTGTGATTTCGCCAATATCAAGTTTTTTACCGCTGAAAAAGTCGATTTCGACTTCAGCACCAGTGGCAGTAATAACCAGATCGCCTTGATGGACCTGATCTCCCACGTTGAGAAGTTTGACGACACCCTCGTCGGTACGAACTTCAACACTGCCTTTGGTGTGAACGACGAGTCCAATAGCTTTGGTTGACATGACGTGACCTTTAATGAATTGAATTTGACACTTTGTGTTTAGAAAATAGCGCTCCGAGATGACTTTGGCATCGTACTAAGGTCGTACTCGACAACAATTTTCTGATCTCACTGTCGGGTTTGTGACGATGTGCACATTTGCAGTCGGACTGGATTAACCTGTGTCGACTTCTCCAGGAATTTCTTAACTGATTTGAAGATGCTACCCATTGTTCTGGGTAATTTGCTGCGAGGACGCCAATTCATCACATGCCTCACAATCCCCACTTTCCAGTCGAATTGCCAAATTCGTGTGATCGCCTTGACGTTCAACTGCGCTGCCACCACCATGTACACGGGTGTAAAGATTTGGCCCGATTTCGGCACTGTTACGCCGTTTAGATCATTTTACCGAGATATTAGATCGGACCTATCTGTGCCGACTCACAAATTGGACTTTACCGGGGTTTCACTGCGTCGATCCTCGGCGACCTTGGCGTGCAAAGTGGCAATGAAGGCATCGACAATTCGTAAGCGTCGCCGCTTGCTCGGTCGCAACTGCCAGATATCCATGGTGATGCGGGGCAGGAAGCGGCGAAAAACGACATTTCGACAGTGAAAGTCCCGGGCGGTGAAATGATCGACCAGAGCATGGCAGCACTTGCAAAAAAGCCTCGTCATGGCCCTGCTCGATCGTGATCAAAGTAATGCTTGAACCGAGCTTTCGTCCACGTAGTGGGAGAACTGCGCCCAGCCCGGGTCATCGATCCATCACCTTACGATCCAATCGGTAGCAAAATGCGCGGCTGGCTCTACACGATCAGCACATGGATGTTTGCTCAGGACAACAACGGCTGTAGGTGCACAATCATCAATTGTACTGACTCCATGTTTCGATAATCGTTGACATCCAGCCGATAGGCCGCATGTACACGATTTACCCGTGCGGGCCAATCGTCATCAAGCGTATTGAACGCAATCGCATCGAGTGTCACTGTACCTGTGCGTAAACGCAGCTTTAAATGCTTGCCTTTTAAAACACGCCGATCCAGTAGTTCAAATTCTCCATCGAATACCGGCTCAGGAAACCCCTGCCCCCAGGGGCCCGCGTGGTGCAATACCCGGGCCAGATCCAAATTAATTTGTGTATCTTCCAAATTTCCGTCGGTCAGTACACAGTCCTCCATATCTGACTCTGTGAGCATACTGCGCAACTGTGCATCGAAGGCATCACTGAAGGCGGCAAAGTCCGCGCGGCGAAGACTCAAGCCTGCCGCCATGGCATGGCCGCCAAACTTCGACAACAATTGCGGCTGATGTACAGCAATGGCATCAAGGGCATCGCGAAGATGCAGACCCGGAATAGAACGTCCTGATCCTTTTAACAGCTCATCTCCATCGGGAGCAAAAGCAATGACCGGGCGGTGAATACGTTCCCGGATACGCGCGGCCAGGATCCCCACCACCCCAGGATGCCAGTGTGGTTCATAAAAACACATGCCGAAGGGCACATTGGTGCTATTTAGTTGTAACGCGTCAAGTTGCGCTGCGGCCTCCTCGCCCATTTTCGCCTCAATATCACGGCGCTCATGATTCAAAGCATCAAGTTCCTGGGCCATTTGCCGGCAACGAGCCAAATCATCCTGCAACAGACATTCAATTCCCGCCGACATATCCGCCAACCGTCCGGCGGCATTCAACCGGGGTCCAACAGCAAAGCCGAGATCCGTTGCTACAGCGCGGCCCGGATCCCTGCCACCGACTTCGAGCAGTGCGGTGATCCCCGAGCGACAACGCCCTGCCCTGATTCTGCGCAAGCCTTGCTCGACAAGGATACGATTATTGCGATCCAATCCCACCACGTCTGCCACAGTACCGAGAGCAACCAGATCCAGCAGACCCGCCAGATCCGGCTCCTTGCGGCCGCAGGACTGAAAATAGCCCTGCTCTCGAAGCCGCGCGCGCAACCCGGCCAGCACATAAAACATGACCCCGACACCGGCCAGATTCTTGCTCGGAAATTCACAGCCAGGCTGATTCGGGTTGACTATGGCATTCGCTGCAGGCAATACCTCACCGGGCAGATGATGATCCGTCACCAGCACCTTCATTCCCGATTCGCGCGCTGCATTGACGCCGTCGATGCTGGAAATTCCATTGTCCACGGTAATCAGCAGATCCGGGCTGCGCTGGCGCGCAACCGCGACAATTTCAGTGGTCAGGCCATAACCATATTCAAAGCGATTCGGGACCAGATAATCGACCTGCTGCAGACCACAGGCCCGTAATCCCAACAGGGCAACGGTACTGGCAGTGGCACCATCGGCATCAAAATCACCGACCACCAGGACGCGATGTTGGGCACTCAAGGCTTCGCTCAGCACGTCTATGGCGGTGTCGATGCCTTTTAGTTTTGTGAAGGGATGCAACCCTGCCAGCGAGACATCCAGTTCCCCGGCATCACGGATCCCCCGGCGGCTATAGATGCGATCAAGAACAGGGTGAAGGTCCGCACCAGTGATGCGCTGGGCTGGATCTTCACGACGGATAATACGCGCACTCATGTTCGGGGCTGACGCGCGTGCAAAAACAATGACGACAACGGTTGATCACGCCGCCACCATTTGCGTGTTGAACGGCTATCAAGAATAAATTTACAGTACCCTCCGCAACTGATGGTGACTGAATCGAGTTTTCGCTCCCGCAGGGCCAGATACGCTGGACCCAACCAGGACTGGTCAATTTCCATGAGCGCCTGCTGCCAGGCATAACGATCCTGGGCCTGCACGGAACGGGCCGCAGCACACACCGCCACCAACGTATCCCCCGGCGCTATCTCTTCCAATCCAACACTGGCGGACAGAGGCTGGCAGGGGCTGTCACTATAGTGAGCCAAGGCTTCGATAACCGGTTCATCGGCATACACTGTCGTCCAACGACGCGCAGGCGTAACCGGTATGCTACCGGCACCCCAGAACCACAAACTGTTGACACGGGTCCGCCCGTCATTTTCCCGGGTCTCATTGACGGGGCTTTGATGCAACAACATTTGCAGATGATTTTGCAGTTGATGCCAATAACCTTCATCTTCACCGCGCAACAGACAAGCGTCCGCGTCCTGGCCATGGGCGCTGGCCGGTGAAACGCTGGTAAAGCGAGGCTGTTGCTGCAATTGCAGGTACCAGCGTGTAGGCTGCGTTACCTGCAATTGCAGATTGAATTCGCCGATTTCAGCATTCAATTCAGCCGCCAATTGCCTGGCTTCGTCAGCCTGCAAATTCAACTCACGGCCGTCACGCAGAATCAGGCGGCCAAGGTCGGGGTGCAGATGAACCGGATCGGCACGCAACCAGACCCCTGTACCCACCTGTAATCCATCGGCTGCGGCGCTGAGCGCCGCTACCGGTAAATCCCCTGTCGTCGGCAACGGCAAATCAAAGGTCCTGAAGTACAGCGCTTCGAGCGATTGATCTGCCGTTTCAGCTGCACTGACCCGGGCTCTGCTGAGGACGCGTACCAGGTGTGGCAGTTCCAGCCCGCAGGCCAGTGTCTTCGCCTCGCTCGCGGGATCCTTGCCCTCCTCAATGTCATCAGCAGACATCCCTGGGCCGAACAAACCCGGCAGCAGCAATGTCAGATGACGGCCTTGTACGGCAATCATGGTTAGTTGATGTTTTCGAGGATCGCCCGTTTTACTTGATCCAGTTCGGCATCGATATTCAGAACCGGGCTGGTATTTTGAGCAATTGCGGTATCCGGATCCTTGAGTCCATGGCCAGTAACGGTACACACCACTGTGGCGCCCTCGGGGATCCGCTGCGCGGCAATATCACGAAGCGCACCGGCAACGGAAATGGCAGAAGCGGGTTCACAAAAAACTCCGGCACGCTCGGCCAAAAGTTTTTGCACCCTTAAAATCTCCGTATCCGGGAACTCATCGAACCGGCCGCCGGATTCATCCCGCGCCGCTTCGGCCAATTGCCAGGATTGTGGATTGCCGATGCGAATCGCCGTGGCCACGGTTTCGGGTTCGGCGACCGGAGCGCCACGTAAAAACGGTGCCGCACCACTGGCCTGGTAGCCCAACATGACCGGGCGCCGGGTGGCCAAATCACGGCTGAATTCTCCGGGCGTTCCCATGGCTCCGGCAGCAACCCGGGCATTACCCTCGCTTAACACCGATTCGGTATAACCAATCCAATGCGCACTGATGTTGCCGGCATTGCCCACCGGCAGACAATGGTAATCCGGAGCATCTCCGAGGGCCTCGATAATCTCAAATGCGGCTGTTTTTTGTCCTTGTAACCGGTATGGATTGATAGAATTGACGATCTCCACCGGAGCACTCTCGGCAACCTCGCGCACCAGGCGCATGCCGTCATCAAAATTGCCCTTGATCTGTAGAATTACCGCCCCGTGCAGCATGGCCTGGGCCATCTTGCCCATAGCAATCTTACCTTCAGGGATCAGCACAAAGCAGATCATCCCGGCCCGGGCAGCATAGGCCGCTGCCGATGCCGAGGTATTTCCCGTCGAAGCGCAGATAATCGCTTTTGCGCCCAGTTCCCGGGCCCGGGTCACGGCCACGGTCATACCACGATCCTTGAAAGAACCGGTTGGATTGGCACCATCAAACTTGGCGAACAACTGCACCTCACGACCTAAGTCAGCTGTCAACATCGGCAGTGGTATCAGTGGGGTTGCGCCTTCACATAAACTCACCGCAGGGGTATCTGCGGCCAGCGGTAAACGATCCCGGTACTTGTCAACCAGTCCGGTATAGTGGGTACTAGATACAGTCATAGCAGTTCCTTAAATTAGTACGGTTCGTTAGCGGGTACCGTTCAGGTGTTCCACACGTATTCGAGTGATCTTGCCGCTGACCACTTGCAACTGTTCAATCTGGGCAATGGCCGTGTTCATCTGTTTCTCGAGAACCTGGTGCGTCATCATGATGAGTTGGGCCTGCTGGCTGCCGTGGGGAGGCTCCGGTTGCACCACCGCTTCAATACTGATCCCGGTCGTTGCCAGCACTGTGGCAACTTCTGCGAGAACTCCGGGAGAATCTTCCACCTGCATGCGTAAATAATACGCTGTGCGGGTTTCGCTCATCGGCATCACCGACAAATCCGTCATACGGTCGGGTTTGAAGGCCAGATACGGCACACGGTTGGCCGGATCGGTGGTCATGGCCCGTACCACATCGACTAAATCCGCAATAACCGCAGAAGCGGTCGGTTCAGCACCGGCGCCGGCGCCATAGTAGAGCGTATCGCCTACCGCATCGGCATGTACCAGCACCGCATTCATAACCCCATTGACATTGGCGATCAGGCAATGCTCCGGTATCAATGTCGGGTGGACCCGCAATTCCACACCTGCTGCGGTGCGCCGACAGATACCCAAATGTTTAATAACGTAACCCAGTTGTGCTGCGTGTTGAATATCCTCCGGGCTGACCCGGTCGATTCCTTCTGTATACACACGCTTGAATTGCAAGGGGATCCCAAAGGCAATCGAGGCGAGGATGGCCAGTTTGTGCGCTGCATCCACTCCCTCGATATCGAAAGCCGGATCCGCTTCGGCGTAGCCGAGCGCCTGGGCCTGAGCCAGCACATCAGTAAATTCCCGCCTCTCGGCACTCATCTGGCTGAGGATAAAGTTTCCCGTACCGTTAATAATGCCGGCCAGCCACTCGATACTGTTCCCCGCCAGACCTTCACGTATCGCCTTGATGATGGGAATTCCTCCCGCCACTGCCGACTCGAAGGCCACCATCAGTCCTCTGGCCTGGGCCTGCTCGAAAATTTCATTGCCGTGTAAGGCAATCAAGGCTTTGTTTGCCGTGACAACGTGTTTGCCATTCGCCAAGGCTTCTGTAACAACCTCCAACGCTGCCTCAGTGCCCCCCATTAATTCGACGATCACATCGACCTCGGGGTTATGCACCACATCCATAGCCTTATCGGTGAGTTGCAGATTTGTGGTATCACACTGCCGCGCCCGGCCCGGATCACGCACCGCAGCCTGCAGCACTTCAATACGGCGACCGGCACGGCGGGCAATCTCTTCGCCATTACGTGCCAGCACATTCACCATACCGGCACCCACAGTCCCCAGGCCCACCAAGCCTACCCGCACACCTTGCATGTCATCTCCTTGACCGTTTCGCCACAATGCAAACCACCAATGATAGGGGATCTGGGCCAGTAAGGTGAATGAATCGCTAAGATTTTTTTACCATCGATGGCACTGTTTTCGGCTAGAATGCGCCCATGACGAATCTCGACGATCTAATTGATCTGCAACGCTATCCCGTTCTCAGCACTGCCGACGGTCAACGGCAGACCTTCGCCGAGCAATGCCGGAACCAGTATATGCAGCATGGCGTGGTGACGCTGGAGGGTTTTCTCAGTGCCCAGGGCCTTGAGGCCATGGCCGCAGAAGCGCGCGCCGCAGCACCGAAATCCTTCCGCCAGACAAAACACCACAATGTCTTTCTCACTGAGGCTGATTTAGATTTGCCATCGGATCACCCCTGTCACCGACAGCTGAATACCACCAACAGCACTGTGGCCGATTGTGATATACCTGCAGATGCAGCGCTGCGCAGACTCTACGACAGCCAGGAACTGCGCCAGTTTTTCGCCACAGTGACGGGTAAGGACGGACTTTATCCCTACACCGATCCCCTCTCGCCATTGAACATTGGGGTCACCCGTGAAGGGGAAACTCTGGCCTGGCATTTCGACAAATCCGATTTTGCCATCACCTTGTTGCTGCAACAGGCTCAGGCCGGTGGTGCTTTCGAATATGTACCTCGGATCCGCAATGCAGACGATGAAAACTATGCCGCGATTGCCAGTGTCCTCGATGGTGATCGCAGCAACGTCCTGACCCTGGAAATCTATCCCGGAACACTGGTGTTGTTTCAGGGCCGCTACTCCATCCATCAGGTCACCACCGTTGCAGGTGGCAGCGAACGACTGCTGGCCGTTTTATCCTACGACGAACGCCCACAACAGCGAATGTCCGCCTTCACACAGAAAACCTTTTACGGTCGCGCCGCCTGACCCGGCCTTTTCGGGTTAGAACTTTTCTTCAATTCAGCAGGTATTAAATTTACGTATGAGCACCTACCTCGACAGTGTCAGGCAACAACTTCTCGAACCCGGTGGATTGGGTGATTCCGATCTGGAACAAACGCTGAACTCAGTCCTCAGCCACCATATTGATTATGCGGATCTGTATTTTCAAAACAGCCGTTCGGAATCCTGGATGCTCGAAGACGGTATTATCAAAGAGGGCAGTCATAATATTGAGCAGGGGATCGGGGTACGTGCAGTCAGTGGCGAGAAAACCGGTTTTGCCTACTCCGATGAACTTGTGCGTCCGGCCCTGACCCAGGCGGCCGAAGCAGCCCGGGCCATCGCCCACAGTGGTGGCCAAGGACAATTACAGGCCTTCAAAAGCCACGCGGCGCCGGCACTTTATCAACCCGTCGATCCTATGGCCGGGCTTGATGAAAATGCTCGAATCGAGTTACTGAAGTCCGTCGAAGCCGAGGCCCGACGCCAGGACCCAAGGATCAAACAGGTGATGGTCTCCCTGGCCGGGGTCTTTGATCGAATATTGGTCGCGGCCAGTGACGGCACCCTTGGTGCCGATGTCCGGCCGCTGGTTCGGCTCAATGTCACTGTCATTGCCCAGGGTAAAGACGGCCGCATGGAATCGGCCGGCAGTGGCGGTGGCTGGCGCGGAGGTTATGAGTATTTCCTGGAGCAGGATCGAGGGTTGAATTATGCTCGCGAAGCCGTACGCCAAGTACTGGTGAATCTGGAAGCCGTGGATGCTCCAGCCGGGTCGATGCCGGTTGTGCTGGGCCCTGGATGGCCAGGAATTTTGCTCCACGAAGCGATTGGTCATGGTCTGGAAGGGGATTTCAACCGCAAAGGCAGTTCGGCATTTTCAGGACGTGTTGGGGAAATGGTCGCGACTGAACTGTGCACTGTGGTCGATGATGGCACCCTGGTCGACCGGCGTGGTTCACTGACCATCGATGATGAGGGCTGCGCTTCACAATGCACCACGTTGATCGAAAACGGCCGCCTGAACTGCTACATGCAGGACAAACTCAACGCCCGCCTGATGGGGGTCCCCACCACTGGCAACGGCCGTCGTGAATCCTATGCACATTTACCCATGCCGCGCATGACCAACACCTACATGCTGCCGGGGCCTCACGATGCGGAGGAAATCATCGCCTCAGTGGAAAAAGGACTCTACGCAGTCAACTTCGGTGGTGGCCAGGTCGATATCACGTCCGGAAAATTTGTCTTCTCCGCCAGCGAAGCCTACCTGATTGAAAATGGCAAGGTCACAGCGCCGGTCAAAGGCGCCACCCTAATCGGCAACGGTCCCGAAGTGCTCACTCAGGTATCCATGGTCGGCAATGATTTGCAACTCGACACAGGCGTCGGCACCTGCGGCAAGGAAGGCCAGAGCGTTCCGGTCGGTGTTGGGCAACCCACCCTGAAACTCGATACCCTGACGGTCGGTGGCACCAACGTAAACTGATAAACGATTATTATATCGATATTAATATCGGCATACTTCCGTGCCATAGCCCGCAGGGCTGTTATGGGGCTAATGCCAATCCCTGATATCGACAAAATGCCCGGCGATCCCGGCAGCCGCGGCCATTGCCGGACTGACCAGATGTGTACGTCCACCCTGACCCTGGCGGCCCTCGAAATTTCGATTCGAAGTTGCGGCGCAGCGTTCCTGAGGATTAAGCCGATCCGCATTCATGGCCAGGCACATGGAACAACCCGGCTCGCGCCACTCAAAACCTGCATCCAGGAATATTCTGTCCAGGCCTTCTTCCTCCGCCTGTTGTTTGACCAGACCGGAACCCGGCACCACCATCGCCAAGGTGACGTTGGCGGCGCGCTTTTTGCCCTGCACGACCTGCGCGGCATCACGCAGATCCTCGATACGTCCATTCGTACAGGATCCGATAAAGACCTTGTCGATTGGGATTTCACTGATCCGATCTCCAGGATTCAAGCCCATGTAGGCCAATGAGCGATGTAACCAGTTGCGGCGGATTTCATCGGTCTCATCGCTGGGATCAGGAATTTCCCCGGTCACCGGCGCCACCAGTTCCGGCGAGGTTCCCCAGGTTACTTGTGGACTGATAGCCGTGGCATCCATCTCAAGTTGCTTATCGAACACCGCATCTGGATCGCTGACCAGACCACGCCATGCAGCCACAGCCCGTTCCCAAAGATCCCCCTGTGGAGCAAAAGGGCGGCCTTTGACATACTCGATGGTGGTTTCATCGGCTGCCACCATGCCATTTCGGGCGCCGAACTCCACGCACATATTGCACAAGGTCATACGCCCTTCCATGCTCAAATTGCGAATGGCTTCACCTTGAAACTCAATCGCGTAACCGGTCCCACCGGCAGTGCCATAATGGCCGATCAACGCCAACGCAAGATCCTTGGCGGTCACGCCGGGCCCTGGCAGGCCATTGAATACCACCCGCATGTTTTTCATTTTTGCCTGCATCAGGCACTGGCTGGCCAGCACATGCTCCACTTCACTGGTACCGATACCGGTGGCCAGGCAGGCCAATGCGCCATGTGTGGAAGTGTGGGAATCACCGCAGACAACCGTCATACCAGGCAAAGTTGCACCCTGTTCCGGGCCGATAATATGCACGATGCCCTGGCGTGGGTCATTCATCTTGAACTGGACAATGCCATGTTCATCACAATTTTCATCCAGGGTATCAACCTGAAGCTTGGAAATAGGATCCTCAATGGGGCCACTGCGATCCGTGGTCGGCACATTGTGATCAGAGACCGCCAGGTTCGCATCAATGCGCCACGGCAGCCTTCCGGCAATCTTCAATCCCTCGAAAGCCTGGGGCGTGGTGACCTCATGCAGCAGATGACGGTCGATGTAAAGCAACGTGCTGCCATCTTCATTCACGCGCACAACGTGATCGTCCCAAAGCTTGTCGTAAAGTGTTTTGCCAGACATGTCGGTCAAATTCCAGGAAGCCAGATTGACTATTCTAGTAAAAATTTTGGTGTCAGGTCTAAC
>CAZAWX010000121.1:8612-11005 GCA_964488985.1 uncultured Ectothiorhodospiraceae bacterium | reverse complement strand
TCTTTCACCCACCACACCCAGGAATTCAGAGACCAGACACCGTCTTCAGACGACATAGCGGCGTAGTTTCTCCGGCCCGACCAGCATGCACTGGCGGCGCTTGGGGAGCAGGCGGTGGCGGCTGTTGACGATGAGGTTACAGGCGCCGTCACGGAGTGGGTGCGGGACACGGCGCAGGGCGCCCGCCAGGCGTTGCCAGGGGCCTTCCATGTTATCCAGAAGCCGCAGGACTGCATCTGATCCTTCCAGTGTGCATTCTTCCTCAAGCATCAGTATTCGGTTGGGATGGGTGTTTGAGGTACCCAACTTGTCCAGGACTGAGTGGCCTGAATGGCTTTGCATGGCACTGAAGGCGATCAAATTATGCCCGGAGCGTTTGGCGGCAAAGCGCACCACACTCGTGCACAACCGGCACTCACCATCGTAGAACATCACACTCCAGCCGTGCTGGGTAAGTTTTTCAGCCACGCTGGGCCTTTTCTCCGTAAAGCGTTTACTCATTTAATTCGCCTGTGGGTTAGCCAGTGAGCCTCCCCCTCGATATCAATAGCCAATCATTTTTTTAATAATGTAAACGTGCAATTATGCCACTTTCCGGCTTTAGATGTGGCGAATTTAAGGTTTTCCATGGCCTGACCAGGGGAATTTAATGTCTGCGCTAATTCGCAGGACCTTTGTCTGGAAGTTTGACAGCCCGGTTGAATCCGTCTGGCCGGTGTTGGCCGATTCAGCACGTTTCAATGAGGCCGCAGGACTGGTGCGCCAGAACATTGATGAAATCCCCCAGGAGGATGGATCGGTACAGTTTCTGGCCCGGTCCCGCTCGGGACCGTTTGAACTGGTCTGGGATGACCGGCCCGTCAACTGGGTCGTCAATCGCTGGTTAGAGCACCGCCGTTATTTTCGTCGTGGGCCATTGAAATTTCTCAGCGCCCGGCTTGAGTTTTTTCCAACAGGAGGGGGTTGTCGCGGCGAATACACCATTGAGGCGAAGGCCGCCAACCTGCTGGGGCATATCATTTTGGCGACGCAGTTTTTTCCCAGGACCGAGCGCTTGTTTACACGTCTGGCCGGGCAGGCGCGGGAGTATGCTGCCGGGCGGGCAAAACAGAAATTCAAGGTCGAACCCGTTATCGTTTCTGTACCGGTACAGGCCAGAATCAGTCATGCCGTTGATGCCATCGAAGCCAGTCCCTTTGGTCATGGCTTGTCCAGCAAGCTGGCCCAATTCCTGACCGATTCCCAGGAGGTGGATCTTGTCTCGATCCGGCCACTGACGCTGGCCCGCTTATGGCAGGTCCCGCAGCGCCATGCCATTGAGTTGTGTTTGCAGGCGACGAAATCAGGGCTATTGGCGATGCGATGGGATTTGCTCTGCCCACGTTGTCAGATCGGTAAGGTGTCTGTACTGGCGTTGGATCAGTTGCCGCACGGCGCACATTGTCCTACCTGCAACATCGATTATGACCGTGATTACAGCAATAACATTGAACTGGTATTTCAGCCGGCCCGCAGTATCCGTGAACTCGACAGCCGCGAGTTCTGCCTGTTCGGCCCCGGTAGTACTCCGCACATCAAGGTGCAATTGTGGGTCAAGGCGGGTGGTAGCAGGACCGAGCAGGTTGACCTGCCGTTTGGCCGCTATTGTTTTCGAACGTTGGAACCAGGCCCGGAACACGTCGTCGATTGGCACGAGGGGCCCTTGCCAACTCTGGTGTGTGATGAAGGCGAGATCAGTTACCGGGCAGGGAAGCAGAGGGGCACAATCAGCATTGAGAACCACACCTCAAGGGAGTTGTGTTTCATCATCGAGGAACACCTCTGGCGGCGCGATGCCTTGACCGCACACCGGGTGACGACCCTGCAGGCTTTCAGGGATTTATTTGACCAACAACTTTTGCGTCCTGGGGATGATGTGGTGATCGATGCGGTCACAATTCTATTTACGGATTTAAAAGGCTCAACAGCACTATATGAACGCATTGGTGATTCCCGAGCCTATCACCTGGTGCGTGAACATTTTGCCATTCTTGGCGCGGCGGTACGGGAAAATAATGGTACGCTGGTGAAGACGATTGGCGATGCCGTGATGGCTGCGTTCAGTGAACCGGCCGATGCCTTGCGCTGCGCTGTGCGAATACAGGATGATTTTGCTGCCTACAATGCAATACCGGAAAATGAATCCGCTATTATCACCCTGGGAATACATACGGGCCATTGTATTGCCGTGACGCTCAATAATCGCCTCGACTATTATGGTACTGCGGCGAATAAGGCGGCGCGACTTGAAGGTCAGAGTTTGGGCGAGGATATCGTGGTTTCACCGGAGTTTGCCGCGGATCAGGCTGCGCAGGACATCCTCATTGATCTGAATCCGGTCAAGGAATCCGCAG
>CAZAWX010000121.1:6728-8512 GCA_964488985.1 uncultured Ectothiorhodospiraceae bacterium | reverse complement strand
TCCGCATCCCGCAGCGGGGCTATATGCAAGCAGGATATTGGCGGGGCTGTTGCTGTTTGATCCTGCGACAGTAGGGCGAAGTGAAAATCTGCGTAAATATGTAAAATGATCAGTACACGGTCAGATCTTTCCTGCGCTATAATGTGCGCCAATACGAATTCCAGGAATATCTTCCTTTCCGGTATATCATTCAGTCTTCAACGAAATGGTTGAGGTTGTGAGTCTATTATGTCTGCTAACAGTCCTTTGAAAACGCCCTTGTATGATTTTCATGTCGCCAGTGGCGGCAAGGTGGTTGATTTCGCCGGCTACCTGCTGCCGGTAAATTATGCCCAGGGCATACAGGCCGAGCACGCTCACACCCGTGAGCATTCCAGTGTCTTTGATGTCTCTCACATGGGTCAGGTACGAATCAGTGGCGAGGGTGTGGGCAAGGCGTTGGAGGCGTTGATTCCGGTGAATTTGCTGGATCTTCTTCCGGGCCGCATGCGCTATGGATTTCTAACTCTGGATAATGGCGGGGTGCTCGATGATTTGATGATCACACGGCGTGAAAACGATTATCTTCTGGTGATCAACGCCTCACGTAAAGCTGAAGATTTGGCACATCTATCTCAGCATTTGCCGGATTCGATACAGGTTGAGCATTTTGCCGATCGAGCCATGGTGGCGTTGCAGGGACCGGAAAGTGTCAAGGTTCTGTCGGAACTGGCGCCACAGGCGGCTGAGTTTGGTTTTATGCGGGCCGGCCCACTGGAGGTTGCAGGTGTGCAGTGCTGGGTATCGCGTTCGGGCTATACCGGTGAAGACGGCTATGAAATTGCCATGCCGGGAGATCAGGCTGAGACAGTCACCAAGGCGTTGTTAGCCTCAGGTGTTGCCAAGCCTGCCGGGCTTGGGGCCCGCGATACCCTGCGCCTGGAAGCCGGACTGTGTCTGTACGGGCACGAACTGAATACCGAGACTTCACCCATCGAAGCGGGTTTGGTGTGGGCCATGCAGAAAATTCGCCGTCCGGCGGGGGAACGTGCTGGAGGCTATCCCGGCCAGGAACGCATCGAGCATGAATTGACTGAAGGTCCGGCCCGTTGCCGGGTGGGTCTGCAACCCCAGGGTCGGGCGCCGGTTCGTGAAGGCAGTGAATTGATAGATGCCGAGGGTACCGTGGTGGGTGTGGTCAGCAGCGGTGGTTTTTCCCCGACGCTGAAAAGCCCGATTTCAATGGGCTACGTGCCGGCCGCTCTGGCAGTGCCGGGGAGTCGCCTGGATGCGGTGGTTCGTGGTAAAAATATGCCGGTGAATGTTGTAAAGTTACCGTTCGTTGCGCATTCCTATGCGCGGTGAACAGCAGGTGCTGTATCCGTGTTCGTACAGTCGCTAAACGTGGAGCGTCGAAATGAGTGAAATGAAATACACCGAGGATCATGAATGGGCCCGGACGGAAGACAATGACGAGGCCGTGATCGGAATTACAGACTATGCCCAGGATCAACTGGGTGAAATTGTCTTTATTGAACTGCCTGCAGAAGGTGATGAGGTGGAACAGGGCAATGACTGCGCGGTCATTGAATCGGTCAAGGCTGCGGGCGAACTCAAGTCTCCGGTCAGCGGTGTGGTGCTGGAAATAAATGAAAACCTCAACGATGCGCCCGAAACTGTCAACTCAAGCCCAACCGGGGATGGTTGGTTCATTCGAGTGCGCATGTCCGATGCCGGAGAACTCGACGGTATGATGGATGAAGCTGCTTATACCGAGTACCTGGCTACATTGGACTAAAGGTTAC
>CAZAWX010000121.1:4304-6628 GCA_964488985.1 uncultured Ectothiorhodospiraceae bacterium | reverse complement strand
CTCTCGGCAGCGTCAGCCTTTGGCGAGCTTGCGTACTGCATTGGATGCATTGATCTTGCCTTGTCCGGTATAGGCTTCATGATGGCGTTCAATGTCTGATAATTTATACAGATAATTGACCAGTAGCCCTGCGGATTGTTCGATCCCTTTGTCGGAAAGATCTGCTGCCCAGTTGATACCTTCAATCTGCGCCCCGTTTGAATAATGAAAGTTGGCAACCCGGTCATAGGCTTTTTCACCTCTCCTGACATTTAGCAGGTAGTGCGCACAAAGCCGTTTGAGTGCGGATTCCAGTGTCATTTTTAACTCATTTTCGACGTCGTTTTCCGGTTTTTTTACCAGTTTTCGAAATGCACTCTTAGCTTTGCCGCTATCTTTCAGCCACTCGAGGGCTTCGCGCTCTGTTGCGCTGAGCTCCACTTCATCAATGTGACTGTATAACCAGCCGAGAAAACCGGGTACCGGTGATAATGTGGCGAAGGTTTTCAGATTAGGCAGTTTGGCAACCAGATCTGCGGCCACCCGTTTAATCAGGAAATTGCCGAAACTGACTCCGGCCAAACCGGCCTGGCAGTTTGAGATGGAATAGAAAATTGCAGTATCGGCCAGTCTCGGGTCACCTGCAGGCGCGTGTTCATCAAGCAGGTCCGCTATATTGCTGGCGATACCGTTCACCAAAGCCACTTCGACAAAGATCAAGGGTTCATCTGGCATGCGCGGATGAAAATAGGCATAGCAGCGCCGATCTTCGCTGAGGCGGTTTTTTAAATCCTGCCAGGAGCGAATTTTATGCACGGCTTCGTACTCAGTCAGTTTCTCCAGCAAGGTTGCCGGGGTGCGCCAGGTGATGCGCTGTAAATCCAGAAAGCCAACATCAAACCAGGAGGCAAGAAGGCGGCGCACATCCTTGTCGAGAAGGTGCAAATCGGCATCTCCCCGGGCCCAGGGAATTAATTCAGCACGCAGGTCAACCAGAAACTTGACGCCTTCTTCCAGGTCATTGAATTGCCGTAACAGTCTACTGTGTGGCGGTTCCAGCACATCGCGCAGTTGTTGGTTGAGACGGCGTCGTTCGGCATCATCGTTACACTGGTTACGCCGTTGAATAATGTCCTCAACCACCGCATTATCAACATCGTATTCTCTCGCCAGCAGTTCAAGAAAATTGCGCCGTCCCTGTGCATTGAGCACTAGATAGGCTTCGCCAAGTTCGGCAGCTCTGGAGCGGGCCGAGACTTCACCGCCACGGCCTTCCAGACAGGCGTCAATCTTGTTGCGCAGGCGTGGCCAGTCACTTTCAGGCAAGTCAGGCTCCACAGACAGTTTCAGTGCCGTGCCTTCGCCGACCGGCCAAATCTGCCGGATCCTGCGTAGAGTCCGCTCCCAGAGTGGGTGACTACTCGCGGTAATGGTCTGTTTCAAGGTATTCGACTCCTTAACGGTGAGTCCAGTTTGGCTTGCGCTTGTCAATAAAGGCCTGCATGCCCTCAGCTTGATCCTCGAGGGCAAAGCTGGAGAAGAATAATCGTCGTTCCGCCCGCAGTCCTTCTTGCAAAGTGGTTTCATGGGCTAAATTGACACAATCTTTTATCATCGTCACGCTCGGGCGTGAAAAAGAGGCAATTTGCCGTGCTGTATCCATCGCGACGTCCAGCAATTGGTCGGCGGGAACAATACGGCTGACCAGGCCAGCCCGTTCAGCTTCCCCGGCATCCATCAGGCGCCCGGTCAGGCACATCTCCATGGCTTTTGATTTTCCCACCAGACGTGTCAATCGTTGAGTTCCGCCCAATCCCGGCAGCACCCCAAGCTTAACCTCAGGCTGACCAAAATGGGCAGTATCGGCAGCGAGAATGAAATCACACATCATGGCCAACTCACAGCCACCGCCCAGGGCATATCCCGCCACTGCGGCGATGATCGGTGTGCGGGTGTTGGCAACTTGATCCCAGCCGCTGAACTGTTCACCGAGATAAACATCCATGTAGGTTAAATCCTGCATCTCCTTGATATCGGCCCCGGCAGCAAAGGCCTTGGCTGATCCGGTCAAAACGATGGCACCGATGCTGTTATCGGCATCAAGTTGCGCAAGAACATCGATAAGTTCTGATTTTAATGCCGCGTTGAGGGCATTCATCGCCCCAGGGCGATTCAAAGTGATGCAGGCGATGGAGTCGAGGCGTTCAACGAGCAGAGTTTCATAATGCATGTTGCGGGTTCCTAAGGTAAAAAAGAGTGATCAAATTGATCCGAGACTATACCCGGGGTGTGAAACGGGAGTATTTTATAATCAGATGCGACGAGTCCCTAAAGTCCGATTGGCT
>CAZAWX010000121.1:0-4204 GCA_964488985.1 uncultured Ectothiorhodospiraceae bacterium | reverse complement strand
AAGTCCGATTGGCTCGTAGAGTACGCTGAATTTGCTGCGACGCACAATTACTGACATGATGTGAAAAATAATACAACACGGAGGAAATCGGTATGAAAGGTGATTATCGGGAAGCCTACACGCGCTCTATAGAAGATCCAGAGGGGTTCTGGGGACAGGCTGCGCAGGACATTCATTGGACCCGGGATTATGACCGGGTGCTGGACGACAGCAACGCGCCTTTTTACCACTGGTTTCCTGGTGGAGAGCTCAATACTTGCTACAACGCCCTGGACCTCCATGTCGAGGCCGGACGGGGTGATCAGATTGCACTGATCTACGACAGCCCGGTAACCGGCACCTGCAAACGCTTCACATACCGTGAGTTGACCGACAAGGTGGCCCGCTGTGCTGGTGCTCTGGCCGCGCTCGGCGTCGGTAAGGGGGATCGGGTCATCATCTACATGCCTATGGTGCCCCAGGCAGCCGTGGCCATGCTTGCCTGTGCCCGCCTCGGTGCTGTGCATTCCGTGGTCTTCGGTGGCTTTGCGGCCAATGAACTGGCGGTGCGAATCAATGATGCCACACCGAAAGTCATTATCAGCGCGTCCTGTGGCATTGAGCCGAATCGCATCGTCGAGTACAAGCCGTTGCTTGATGAGGCCATCGAGCTGGCGACCAGCAAACCAGAACATTGCATCATATTGCAACGTGCGACCCACCCGTGTGATCTGGTTGCCGATCGTGATCTCGACTGGAAAGCGGTGATGGATAGTGCGCAACCCCATGATTGCGTTCCGGTCGCAGCGACTGACCCGCTCTATATTCTTTATACCTCTGGTACCACAGGGATCCCGAAAGGGGTTGTGCGTGATAACGGCGGTCACGCAGTGGCATTAAAATGGACCATGCGCAATATCTATGGTGTCGAGCCCGGAGAAGTTTACTGGGCGGCTTCGGATGTTGGTTGGGTGGTCGGACACTCCTATATCGTTTATGCGCCGCTACTGAACGGTAACACCACCATTTTGTTTGAAGGCAAGCCCGTGGGTTGCCCGGATGCAGGGGTTTTCTGGCGGGTGATCTCAGAGCACAAGGTCACGGCCCTGTTTACCGCGCCGACCGCCTTCCGGGCGATCAAAAAAGAAGATCCTCAGGCTAAGCTGATCAAGGATTACGATTTATCCTGCCTCAAGTATCTGTTTCTTGCTGGCGAGCGTACCGATCCGGATACCTTGCACTGGGCGGAAGAAAATCTTGGCGTACCGGTACTCGATCATTGGTGGCAGACCGAAACCGGCTGGCAAATTTGTGGAAATTGTGTCGGTATCGAAACCTTGCCGGTGAAACCAGGCTCAGCCACCTGTCCCTCACCCGGTATGAATGTACAGGTACTTGGGGATGACGGACATCCAGTCGCCAGTGGTGATATTGGTGCATTGGTCATCAAACTGCCGTTACCACCAGGAACTTTTCCAACCTTATGGCAGGCCGATGATCGGTTCATTGAAGCCTATCTCAAGGAATACCCGGGCTATTACCAGACGGCCGATGCTGGTTATATCGATGAAGACGGTTATGTTTACATCATGTCGCGCACTGATGACATTATTAATGTTGCCGGACACCGCCTTTCAACGGGCGGCATGGAGGAAGTCCTGGCCGGCCATCCGGATGTGGCCGAGTGTGCAGTTATTGGTGTGGATGATGAGTTGAAAGGTCAATCACCCCTTGGCTTTGTGGTGCTCAACTCCGGCGTTAACCGGCCTCACGAGGAAATTGTCCACGAGGAGGTAAAGCGTGTACGTGAACAAATCGGGCCGGTCGCATCATTCAAGACCGCTGTGGTTGTGAACCGTTTGCCGAAAACTCGTTCCGGAAAAATTTTACGCGGCACCATGCAGAAAATCGCCGACTGCAAGGAGTGGAAGCTTCCGGCAACCATCGATGACCCGGCCATTCTGGATGAAATCCGTGAAGCCTTGCAGGGTGTCGGGTATGCCGACTAAACACGCCGCTGAGGAGTCTCTCGAAGCCTGGCGCCAACAGGTCGAGGCGGAGCTTAAGGGAAAACCTGCGGCTAGCCTCGATTGGCAAACTCCGGAAGGGATTACCGTCAAAGCACTGTATACAGAGGAGGATTTACAGGATCTGGAACACCTGAATACATTTCCAGGGGTTGCTCCCTATGTGCGCGGTCCGCGTGCCAGTATGTACGCGGGCCGGCCCTGGACGGTACGCCAGTATGCGGGGTTTTCCACTGCTGAAGAATCCAACGCCTTCTACCGGCGTAATCTTGCCGCCGGGCAGGTGGGTTTGTCAGTGGCCTTTGATCTGGCCACTCACCGGGGCTATGACTCGGATCACCCACGGGTGCAAGGCGATGTCGGCAAGGCTGGCGTAGCTATCGATTCGATTGCCGACATGAAGATCCTCTTCGATAAGATACCGCTGGATAAAATGTCAGTCTCCATGACTATGAACGGTGCCGTATTACCGATTCTGGCCATGTACATTGTGGCGGCTGAAGAGCAGGGTGTTGCGCCGGCGGCGTTGTCCGGTACTTTGCAGAACGACATTCTCAAAGAATTCATGGTTCGCAATACCTATATCTATCCCCCCGAGCCTTCCATGCGCATTGTTTCCGACATTATTCGGTATACAGCTGAGCATATGCCGCGGTTCAATCCAATATCGATATCCGGCTATCACATGCAGGAAGCCGGGGCGACTTGCGTGCAGGAACTTGCATTTACCCTGGCTGACGGCATTGAATATGTACAGGCGGCGATTGCAGGCGGGCAGGTGGTTGATAAATTTGCGCCGCGTTTGTCTTTTTTCTTCGCCATCGGCATGAACTTTTTTATGGAGATCGCCAAGCTGCGTGCGGCACGATTTCTTTGGTCTGAGTACATGCAGCACCTGTTCGCGCCCACAGATCCTCGCTCTTTGATGCTGCGCACTCATTGCCAGACCTCCGGGGTCAGTCTGACCAGCCAGGATCCGTACAACAATGTGGTTCGTACCACCGTGGAAGCAATGGCGGCGGTGCTGGGCGGAACCCAGTCGTTGCATACCAATGCTTTTGATGAAGCCCTGGCATTGCCTTCAGAGGCATCGGCGCGTATTGCCCGTAACACGCAATTAATTTTGCGCGAGGAAACCGGCCTGACGCATGTCGTGGATCCACTTGGGGGCAGTTATTACCTTGAAAGCTTGACGGCGAGTCTTATTCACCACGCCCGGCAACTAATTTCTGAGGTCGAGCAACTGGGTGGCATGACCCAGGCAGTGATTACTGGTATGCCGAAACTGAAGATTGAAGAATCAGCGGCGAATTATCAGGCGCGGCTGGATCGTGGTGAAACACGCATTGTTGGCGTCAACTGTTACCCACCGCAGGATGAGGAAACGATCGATATTCTGTCGATTGATAACGATGCTGTCCTTGCTCAGCAGTGCAAGCGCCTGGTAGAGGTGCGTGCCCAGCGCGATGACAGCGCCTGCCGTGAGGCCTTGAGGAAGTTGAACGAAGCGGCACAGTCGGAACAGGCCAACCTGCTTGAGTTTGCCGTTTCGGCAGCACGGGCAAGGGCTACAGTAGGGGAGATTTCTGACGCTTTGGAACAGGTTTTTTCCCGTCATCGTGCTGTGACCCGCTCCATCAGTGGCGTGTATGGCGCCGCTTGGGAAAGTGACGAGGCTTTTCGCAGTATCCAGCGTGAGGTTGAAACCTTTGCCCAGGCACAAGGTCGTCGACCCCGCATGTTGGTGGTGAAACTGGGTCAGGATGGCCATGATCGGGGTGCTAAAATAATCGCTACCGCATTTGCCGACCTCGGCTTTGATGTCGATATAGGCCCGTTATTTCAAACCCCGGAAGAGGCAGCGCGCCAGGCGGTTGAAAATGATGTCCACATTATTGGTGTCTCTTCCCAGGCCGCCAGTCACAAAGCCCTGGTGCCGCAATTGCTGGCAGCGCTTAAAGCGGCCGATGCAGATAATATCATTGTCATTTGCGGCGGAGTGATCCCGCCCCAGGATCATGCCGAGCTACTGGACCAGGGTGTTGCGGCGATTTATGGTCCGGGAACGAATATTCCTGTGGCGGCCAGTGAGATCATGAAATTGCTCGAAGTGATTGAAACCAGCTAAGTTATAGCGTATCAGTCAAAGATGGCCCGAAGGCGGTTTGCCAGATTGCGCAGTTATTTTGCGGCGGACC
>CAZAWX010000120.1:0-11010 GCA_964488985.1 uncultured Ectothiorhodospiraceae bacterium | reverse complement strand
AAAGCCGCCTACATCACCGGGACTGAACTTATCGTCGATGGCGGCTGTACCGCGAGGCCTTGAACCATGGGCTCTGGTCACTATTAATTTACCTGAATCCTAATCGCGATCCAGGCACAATTCCATATACCTGACGCCCGACTCTGGATTAAACCGGTACCCTTCAATCTGGTAAAACCCCAGGTCTTCATACAACCGGACTGCCGCACCAAGGCGCTCCAGTGTGTCGAGTCGCATCTGCTGGTATTGAAATTTCTTCGCCGCCTCGATAATGGCCAGACACAGTTTTCTGCCAATACCGGATCCGCGGAAATCCGCATGGACAAAGAGCCGTTTCATCTCGCAAATTCCCGGCGCGAAGGCCCGAAGCCCAACCCCACCGGCCAATTCTTCGTCTTGGTATGCCAACAGATACAGTCCCTGGGGTGGTGCATACAAAGTCGTAAAATTGCTCAGTTCAGTTTCAATATCCTGAAAACATAAATCCACATCCAGCCAACGAACATAGGTGCGGGTCAGGTCGATGGCCTGGGAAAAGTCCGCTGCGCTTTTACAGTGTCTGATCAGCAACATGTTCAGACTCAGACAAACTTTCAGTCCTCCGCACGCAAGACGACATCAGTTTCATTCTGCGGGTATTTACCCTGAATACAAGAAAAAAAGTCGCGCATAATTTGCATATCCTTGTCGATGTCCCCACTTGGCAATATCCCTTCAGTTATTCCAATCATCTTGTTTTTATAATCCAGATAACCAAAGGCTATGGGCACTTGCGCCTTGAGGGCAATCCAATAAAAGCCGGTTTTCCAATAGCCGGCCCTGGACCGCGTTCCATCCGGAGCGATGGCAAGCACAAAATGCTGATGCGTAGCGAATAATGTAGCTGCCTCATCAACAAAGTTATTCGCAACCGTGCGATTCACGGCTATCCCTCCCAGAAATCGCATCACGATTCCCAGTGGCCAGAAAAAAAGTGTGTGCTTCGCAACCCAATGAAAGGGGATCCCCATTGCCCGCATCCCAATCAAAGCGAGTGGAAAATCCCAGTTACTGGTGTGATGCGCACCCACCAACACATAGTGGCCCGTGCCAGGCGGATGCGCGCTGGATTTCCAGCCGGCAATGCTCAGCAATCGCTTTGCGGTACCTTGCAACAGCACCTCTTTGGGTCCTTGGCAGCGCTAGGTCAACAACCCTTGAATCGTCTCATACAACGATAACGGAATACTGATCCCCTGTTCGGCCGTTGCGCTGCGGGCGGCAAAACGCCGGTCAGAGGGCAAACGTGTGCCTTCCTGCTCAAGAATTTTGCTGAACAAGGCTTCCGCATGATCAAGTTGCGCCTGTTTGTCACCACCCGGAACACAACGGGCAGGATCGATGGCCATGATGAACTCACCGCCACAAGGCGCTCCGGTACCGGTATCACGAGCCTTGGCCTCGTAACTGAACACATCGCCCACCAGCGCCCCGGCCAGCAATTCGACCATCAGTGAAATCGCCGCACCCTTATGCCCGCCAAAGGTCAATTGTGCCCCCGCCAGGCCCCGTTCAGGATCCGTTGTCGGCTGACCCTCGGCATCAATCGCCCAACCCTCAGGGATCGGTTTTCCATCACGCAGGTGCAATTGTAATTCGCCGCGCGCGGTCACGCTTGAAGCCTGATCGAATACCAGCGGCGGGTGACCCGCACGAGGCCAGGCAAAGGCCATGGGATTGGTACCAAACAGGGGCTTATTGCCACCTGCCGGTGCCACTGAAGACATCGATGCAGTAAAAGCGAAGGCCGCCAGACCCTGCTCTGCCAAGGCTTCCGTTTCCGGCCACAGTGCAGCGATGTGATAGGCATTATTGATACACAACGCCGCAATTCCCTGTGTGCGAGCCATTTTGATCAATGCTTCGCGGCTCATTTGCAGTGCCAGAGGTGCAAACCCAAAATCCGCATCCACATGCAGCACCGAGGGTGCCAATGTCGTGATTTTCGGCTCCGCACCAGGATTGATATTCGGGTTCTGTAAGGCCTTGACGTAGAAGGGAACCCGGAACATGCCATGGGACTTACACTCATCACGCTCAGCCGCGGTAATGGTGTCGGCGATGGCGGTTGCCTGGGAATGGGAAATGCCCTGGGCCGTGAGGGCAACAAAGGCCAGCTCATGGGCCTGCTCTAAACTTAGGTCAACGGGATCTGACATGGGTTTTCCTTACTGGTGGGACTAATGAGACTATCCGCTAACCAGTCACAGGGAGGGTTCAAAGGCGTGGGGGGATGAACCCTCCCTGTGACTGGCCGCCGGCGCGGAACTGTGTCGGTTACTATAGCGCCATCGTTAACATCAGGACAGACAACCAGCAAAGCTTGTTCAGGCCCCTGGTGCTTGAGCATACTTGCGCAGCAAACATGGAACCCTGGAGGCCCCTATGCACCTTAGCCTGCGACTATTGCGTGAACCGCAGGGTTATCCCAGATTGTGCTGCAATGTACTGCTGCCACCGACAGATCCCCGGGCCGATGCCGGATTTATTATTATGGAGCAATCTGAGTACCCGGCGATGTCCGGCAGCAACACCATCTGCGTTACCACCGCACTGATCGAAACCGGCATGGTCAATGTCACCGAACCCATGACCTGCCTGACCCTGGAATCGCCCGCAGGACTTATCGAGGTGCAGGCTCATGTCGAAAATGGCAAATGCACCCAGGTGAGCTTTGCTACCGTGCCTGATATCTGGGCCCGGGGTAAAATTGAGTGAACCATTACGGCGCTTGAAGATCCAACTATTGTGGATTTGATGAATCTACAAATTTTCAATTGCCCAAACCTGCAAATTAATGGGATTGACCATGTTGAATACCTTGAAATCGATGCTCGGCGATAAAACCCAACTGCCAAGGGCAGATCAGGCTCTGCCCGGCCACGACGAACCGATGCCAATCAGCAACGTGCATTTTGTCAACGGCAACCCGCTTCGCGGACCGTTTCCCGACCCCATGGAAACCGCCATTTTTGCTTTGGGCTGCTTCTGGGGCGCCGAGCGGTGCTTCTGGGAAACCCCGGGGGTGTATTCAACCAGCGTGGGATATACCGGCGGCATCACACCCAACCCCAGTTATGCGGAAGTCTGTACCGGTATGACCGGACACACCGAAGCGGTGCAGATTGTCTATAACCCGGCCCAGGTAAGTTATGCGGATTTATTAAAACAGTTTTGGGAATCCCACGATCCGACCCAGGGCATGCGCCAGGGCAATGACCGGGGCAGCCAGTACCGTTCTGGGATTTATACCCTGAATCGGGATCAGGAAACGGCGGCAAAGGCGTCCATGGCTCGCTACGCAGAGGAACTCAAAGCGGCGGGGTATAGCGCTATCACGACTGAGATAAAGCCCGTTGCGGCCTATTATTTCGCCGAAGAAGACCATCAGCAGTACCTGGCCAAGAATATCCATGGCTATTGCGGACTGGGGGGTACCGGGGTGCATTGCCCGGCACCAGTGTCCAACGGCTAAATCTTATTGAAGCTGTGGCGCTCCAGAGCCGATATATTGTCTGGAGGCCACATTATGGACTATGCACTACAGGATCTGACTGACGGCGAACGGGTTGTGCTCAGTGCCAATCTGCTCGACACATCGGAATTCGAGATTTTCCGCCGGGCGTACCTGGAGTGGTATGGCCGGGATCTTGATACCAAGGCTCTGGGCGCTGAATTTTCAGTCTACCTGCATACCAGTCAGGCTCCGCCCTGGGTCCGGCATTACAGCCGCAATTTGTTGCAAGAGTGCCATCGGACTATCTATATCACCAGCTATGGACCGACTTCCGGCAGATGGTTCGAGTGGTTGCTCAATACCCGGGTGGCACGCATGATTCTCGGCTGAACCCACCTTCAAGGGCAAATCCCATCCGGATTACCTCGCCTCTGGAAGTGAAAAAGTAGTTTGATAACTGCGAATTATTGATCTTTTCCGTTATTATGGGGAATTGCTCTCAGTGTCTTTAGATCGGTTCGTTCTTCATCGAGACCCTGGTGGCGGCAAGCCGATGTTGGTATAGACGTGGATGTGGCAGGGATGTATTTACGGCGTCTTCTGGTACCAATACCGGCCGGCCTCCACCAGGGACTCAAGAACTAACCGGTGAGTGACATTAACTATCAAGGACTCGTTTTAAGATCATGCCTGCTTTGACTTTACCCGATGGAAGCGTACGGGAATTTAATACACCGGTGAACGGCCTGGAACTCGCTGCCAGTATCGGCAAGCGACTGGCCAAAGATGCGGTTGCAATCACGGTCAATGGTGAACTGCGCGACCTTAACCTGCCCCTTGATAGTGACGCCGATGTTGCGATTATCACGCGCAGCGATGCCGAGGGACTGGCGTTGCTACGCCATGATGCCGCGCATGTTATGGCCCAGGCTGTCAAAGAACTCTATCCGGACACCCAGGTGACGATCGGGCCATCGATAGAAAATGGCTTTTATTACGATTTTGCCCGGGAAACTGCCTTCACACCGGAAGATCTGGACGTCATTGAAAAACGAATGGCGGAGATTGTCGACCGTGATATCCCCATTCAACGCGAAATCTGGGATCGGGATGAGGCCATCGGCTTTTTCCGCGACTGGAATGAAAACTACAAGGCCGAATTAATTGAAGATTTGCCGGTAAATGAACCCATTTCGATCTATCGCCAGGGTGACTGGCTGGATCTGTGCCGGGGACCGCACCTGCCTTCCACCGGACGTTTGGGCAAAGCGTTCAAACTCATGAAACTGGCTGGTGCCTATTGGCGAGGCGACTCGCGCAACGCCATGTTGCAACGTATCTATGGCACCGCCTGGGACAGCGACAAAAAACTCAAAGCCCACCTGCACCGCCTCGAAGAGGCTGAAAAACGCGACCACCGCAAGCTTGGTCGACAGATGCATTTGTTCCATCTCCAGGAAGAATCCCCCGGGGCTGTATTCTGGCATCCACGGGGATGGCGCCTGATGCAAAGCCTGGAGCAATACATGCGCAGCGCTCAGGCCAAACTGGGTTATCAGGAAGTTAACACACCGCAAGTCATGGACAGAGCGCTATGGGAAGCCTCCGGCCATTGGGACACCTTCCACGAACACATGTTTACCACCGAAACCGAAGATGGCCGCGTCTTCGCCCTCAAACCCATGAACTGCCCCGGCCATGTACAAATTTTTAAACAGGGCATCAAGAGTTACCGGGATCTGCCTCTGCGGATATCGGAATTTGGCCGTGTCCACCGTTATGAACCCTCTGGGGCTTTGCACGGACTAATGCGGGTGCGGGCATTTTGCCAGGATGACGCGCATATTTTCTGTATGCCGAATCAGATCATGAGCGAGACCAAAATGGTCTGTGATTTTATTCTTGGCCTGTACCGTGATTTCGGCTTTGATGACTGTTTTGTCAAATACGCCGACCGACCGGAAAAACGCGTTGGCGACGATTCAATCTGGGATATGGCCGAGGGCGCGCTGCGCGAGGCCTGTGACGCAGCAGGCGTTGAAACCACGCTAAACCCCGGTGAAGGTGCCTTTTACGGACCGAAACTTGAATTCGTTTTACGCGATGCCATTGGCCGGGACTGGCAGTGCGGTACCCTGCAGGTGGACTTCAACCTGCCCAATCGCCTTGATGCCGAGTACACAGATGAACAAGGCGAACGACAACGGCCGGTGATGCTGCACCAGGCAAACTTCGGTTCCCTGGAACGCTTCGCCGGAATTCTGATTGAACACTATGCCGGGAATTTACCGCTCTGGCTGGCGCCGGTACAGGCAATGGTCTGCACCATCACCCAGGATGCCGATGCCTATTCCGGCACTGTTCAGCAGGCCATGGCTGCGGCTGGTTTAAATGTGGAAACTGATTTGCGCAACGAGACCATCTCCTACAAGGTGCGCCAACATAGTGTGGAGAAAATACCGCTGATCCTGATTATCGGTAAACGTGAAGCCGAAGAAGGTACCGTTACCTTACGCCGCCTCGGGAATAAGCGTCAGCAGACATTGCCTCTGGATGAAGCCGTGCAACTACTACGCGACGAAGGGCAAAATCCGCATGCATCTTAACCACGCCTGGAACCGACTATGACAAATAATACCACCCCGGTGCGGGCACTGGTCACTGGCGTCGCAGCCATGGCCAGCATCGTGGCCGCATCCAATTATCTGGTGCAATTCGCTATCAATGACTGGATGACATGGGCCGCTTTTACTTACCCGGTCTCGTTCCTGATCACTGATCTATGCAATCGCACCATCGGCCCCTCCCAGGCCCGTCGGATCGTCTACGCCGGCTTTGCTCTGGCACTGTTACTGTCCGCCTGGCTGGCCACACCGCGAATTGCCATTGCCTCGGGTAGTGCATTTTTATCAGCACAGTTACTGGATGTCTTTATCTTCAATCGGATCCGACATGCACAACGCTGGTGGTTACCGCCATTGGCGTCTTCAACCATTGCCTCAGCACTGGATACGATGATCTTTTTCAGTGTTGCCTTCATCGGCACCCCCGTGCCCTGGGTGTCCCTTGCAACAGGCGATTACCTGGTCAAGTTAGGCATGGCACTGGTGATGTTGCTGCCCTTCGGCATTGCGTTGCGCAGCCGTCGTTTTACCGAACTTAAAACCTGAGTCGGCGCACAACCGCATCAGTTCAAAAAAGGCACCGCCATGCCTTTGATCACTGCCTCTCGGGCACCGAGTAGTTCATACCAGCGGCGTACATTTGGAAACTGCGACAACGACACCTGGTGACGTTCATGGCGAGCCACCCATGGAAATGTCGCGATATCAGCAATCGTGTAAATTTCGCCAGCGAGATACTCCGCATACTCCAAGCGTGCATCCATAACGCCATACAAACGTAACGTCTCCTGGTGATAGCGCTTTTGTGCATATGGGACCACTTCTTTCGGATTAAATAAAAAGTGGTGTGCCTGCCCAAACATGGGTCCGACACCACCCATTTGCCACATCAGCCACTGCAGCGTTAATGCACGGTCACGGCCTGACTGGGGAAACAACTCACTATCGGTCTTCTCAGCGAGATAAATTAAGATTGCACCTGATTCAAACAAGTGCAGTGGCTGCCCACCCGGGCCTTGTGGGTCAATGATAGCGGGGATTCGATTGTTTGGTGCAATGCGCAGGAATTCCGGGCGATGCTGCTCCCCTTTCCCGATATTGACCTCAAATACCTGGTAGGGAAACGCCAACTCTTCGAGCATTATGGACACCTTGCGCCCGTTCGGGGTGGCCCAAGTATATAACTCGATACTTTGCATTGTCAGTTCCTTTGCGGCTATGACAATACTTTACCCCTGGCACCGCTTTCTCGCCATGCATTCCTGCGAGGCTGAATTACTCAAGAAGCGTGCCTGAATTTCCGATATAGTCGATACGGCGTGTGAATTTTAATAGTCTTTCTGTACGTCTATCCAATATTTTCGAGTAGGCATCAGGTTGGCACATTGCCACAAAACACAGATTAAATGTGATAGTGAGATGAGTAAAACAGAGCGAAGCCACCGCACAATTGGTGAAACCACCAAATTCAATCGGCAGGATCTGAAAGCAGTGCGCCGGGGCGATACCCGTTGTGTACCTATGTTCCTGATTATCAGAGGGCCACAAAAAGGCCGGCCCCTGCCATTACCTGAAGGCCAGTGGACAATGGGGAGGGGACCCCAGAGTGATCTTTCGGTGCTGGGCCGCGGTATATCACGCCTTCATCTGCGCATTGATTCGCACACCGATGGCACGGTTGAAGTACAAGACACCGACAGCACCAATGGTCTCCTGGTAAATGGCCAGTGGGTGCACCAACATACATTCGCAGTCGACGATATCCTTCAAATCGGCACGGAGGTTGAGTTAAAATTTGCCCTGCTGCCCGCCACCTCTCTGGACCTGCAGCTAAGGATATACGGCCAATCTATTATTGATGAGTTGACCGGCTTGCATAATCGCCGCTATTTGCTCAATTCCATGCACCAATCGCTGTCCTACGCACATCGCCACGGCAAACCGTTATGCCTGTTGATAGTCGACATCGATCACTTCAAGTGCATCAACGACAAACATGGTCATCTTGTAGGCGACATGATTTTGGAGAAATTCGCCACACTGCTCATAAGCACACTTCGAGCCGAAGATATCTGTGCACGGATTGGGGGTGAGGAATTCGCTTTGCTGCTCCACGGGATGGGCGTCGAAAACTGCATAAATGCTGCCGAGCGCATGCGTATTTCAATCGCCAGTCATGCGTTCATATGTAACGAACTACGCATGGGTTGTACCGCTTCCATCGGCGGCGCCATGTTGCCGGAAGGGAAGAAAATGGCACCACAATCGCTTCTTAAATTGGCCGATGTCAATCTCTATAAAGCTAAAAACGGCGGCCGGAACTGCACGATCTTCAGCTAATGCTGTCGCATTGAAACCATGTATCTGACAGGTGATCCCGCAGCGGTTCGGGCCACGAAACTACGGCAGTTATTAGCGCAATATCAGCTCAACCTCATCCTTGTACCCCTTGCAGATCCGATTCCCGGCAGCCATTGGGGCGCACCTGAAGCCGGCCTGATCGACCATTTTCTCTATGCCCGGCCTGATACGCCGGTACATTCCGTGCTCCACGAAGCCTGTCATTTTATCTGTATGGACAACGCCAGGCGCCGGGCACTCAATACCGATGCCGGCGGCAGTGCCTTGGAAGAGTGCGCTGTTTGTTATCTGTCCATTGTCCTGGCAGCGCTGGTCCCCGGCTTCAGTCGGCAACGGATGCTGGCCGATATGGATTCCTGGGGCTACAGCTTCAGACTTGGCAATGCGAGGCGCTGGTTTTATGAAGATGCCGAAGATGCTCGACAATGGCTGCACAAACACCGAGTGCTGAACCATCAGGACGACCCTACCTGGGAGGTGCGCAAGCACTAACACCTATAGCCGGATCCTGTTGCCTCGGTTAATATCAAGCAAAGTGGCCCAAAATACACCGTCCAGTACAGTCCAGAATATGTCCGCTACCCATAGCCCAACATGGCCCGATGCACTTTATGAAGTGCTGCGTCAGCATCAGATCACCCAATTTGCCTATGTTCCTGATGCCGGTCACCGTGTTCTCATCGAACGCAGCCTGGCCGATCCGGACGTCCATGCCATCCCCCTCACCACAGAAGAAGAAGGCGTTGCTTTACTGGCAGGGGCCGATCTTGGCGGCGCCCGCGGGGTCTTGCTGATGCAATCAAGTGGTGCCGGAAACTGTATCAATACCCTGTCTCTAATCCGGGGCGGACACTTCCCGTTTCTGACCATCATCAGCATGCGTGGTGACTACGGCGAGGGCAATCCCTGGCAGATGCCGATGGGCCAGGCCCTCGAGCCGGTTCTTAAAGCCATGGGCTTGGTGATTTACAAAGCAACCCATGCAGATGAAGTCTCAGATGCGGCACAAGCGGCGCTGACCATGGCGTTCAAAGGTCAATGCCCGGTCGCGCTGTTGTTAACCCAGCAACTGATCGGCGCCAAGGCGTTTTAAATGAATACGGAACTGATTCTTGACCGCTATGATGCCGTGCCTGCCGTGGTGGGTGATCATCGTGATTTCCTTATCGTCGCAGGCCTGGCAGGAACAGCCAAAGACATGGCATCGCTGACCCATGACGGCGATCACCTTTTCGCCCTGGCCGGGGCAATGGGCGCGGCCTGCATGATCGGTCTGGGGCTGGCATTGGCCCGACCGGAAAAGAAAATCCTGGTCGCTACCGGGGATGGTGAATTACTCATGAACGTCGGCGCCCTGGCGACCATAGCGCAGATGAATCCGCCGAATTTATCCATACTGTGCGTCGACAATGGCCATTATGGTGAAACCGGCTACCAGCAGAGTCACACCAGTTTCGGCACCGATTTGGAACGCATGGCCCAGGGCGCGGGCATCAGCACCACACGAACCATCAGTGCGCCAGATCAAATCGCAGACGGGGCACGGGTCCTGCGTGAATCAAACTGCGCCAGTTTCGTGGTGCTGAAAGTAAAACCGACCGATGCCCCTGCCTTTCGCCGCACCATGGATCCCGGCGCCTGCCGATACCGTTTTCGTCGCGCTTTGCTGGAGAATGCCCAGTAGGCTGTAAGCGCCGTTCAAGTGGATTGTTCATCAGTATCTCGTCGAAATGCGCTTGGGCCTGGGCATCAACAGGTTTGTGGGTGCATTTTTATTGAGACTGCCTTGAAATTTCATTAGTCCGTTGTGCAAGGCAGGGTCGGGTTGCATCGTAGCCATTGTCGAGCAACGCCTCGAGCGTTGGGAGCCGACCCCGCTCGGCCTTTAAAATACCGCTGACATAGTCCTTGAGGGTGGCCCGATCCCGGCTTTTACGCCAGGCCTGTAACGAGGCTCCCGTTGCTTTAAGACTATGTGGTGGCGGCATGGGTGATTTCGGGCGCTCATCGGCTTTTAAATCCCACATACTTAAACGCACGAAGATACGTTCCGCACAATGCGCTATGTTACGCACAACCGCGCCTTTATCACCTGCCAGGTAGTTTGGGGGTTGGGTCATTTGGGTGCGATGGCAACGACCGCAATTGTTAATAAAGGTATTCAATGCCCCATGTTGGAGAAGATCGCGGCCAAATTTGGCATCGGCTGTGATTTCACTATGGGCGAGTGCAGTCGGCATCGGTTTTGGCTGTGCACAACACCACTGGTTCAGCGGAAAACCCAGCGCGGACATGACAGCTTGCGCTAACGTCACTGCATCGAACCTGTCGGAATGAAACACATTGGCCAATGTCGAATCACCACTGTGATCGCGCAAATGTTTAACCGCCGTGATGACCGGCGCAAAATCATCCATCAACTGCATTTCAATCGTGCCTGAATAAACGTTGTCTGTGGGCACGACATTCCCGGAATCAGGTTCGACTGGCCAAGCCAGACGTAGTCTTTCAACGGCGTGGCCGTTCGCC
>CAZAWX010000119.1:5512-11016 GCA_964488985.1 uncultured Ectothiorhodospiraceae bacterium | reverse complement strand
CGAGTCAGCGAAATCCGGCGCAACATGAACAACTTATTTACGTCAGAGCCCTTAGTTGCTCAGGCTAAAGCGGCAGTGAAGCAGGCGCGGGTGCGTTCTGCGGCGCTGGTTGCGGCGGCGGCATTATAGTGGATGCCGTTGTGGCGGGCGAAGGCGTGGTTGGCGCGGGCAGGGTAGTTGGGTAAAAACTTAAGGGCTAGAGGTATCTCATGGATGTTTGTGCTCGGCCAAAACCGGAAGTCTAACGTGCGTGGAAATCGACTTTTGGATGTCCGTTTAGCCCCTCATCGTTAATCTATGTTCGCCAGTTCTCGGTTCTCACGATAGTATTCCGGAACGCCTCGACTCGAACAATGGTACCTTTGCATGGAAAATCGCCTGCCTCGTAAGCTTGCCGCCATCCTGTATGCGGATGTGGCCGGGTACTCTCGTCTAACGGGCGAGGACGAGGACGCCACCCACAGAACCCTCGGAGAATACCTCGACCTAATTTCCAGTACCGTCGAATCGAATCGCGGACAGGTGATTCACTACGCGGGCGATGCCGTACTTGCAAAGTTTGATGCAGTCGTGGATGCGATGTCTGCCGCTGTTGCCATTCAGAATGAACTTAAGGTTCGCACTCGTGACTACCCCGATGAACGTAAGCTGCAGTTCCGCATTGGCGTAAACCTTGGTGACGTGATCGAGGACCGTGGCGATATCTATGGCGACGGCGTAAACATAGCGGCACGTCTGGAGAGCCTCGCGGCACCGGGTGGTATCTGTGTCTCTGAAAGCATCTACGATGCGGTCAGTAATTCCTTGCCATTCAGCTACGAATTCATGGGTGAGCAGCAGGTCAAGAATATCGAGAAACCGGTGCGTGCCTATCGTGTCATTGCTGCTGAAACTCCTAACGACAGTGGCAAACCTGAGCCGCTGACCGCGAGTCAAGATTCGCAGGAAATCCGCTTCTGTACCTCCTCGGACGGAGTCAGCATCGCTTATGCGACTGTGGGTAAAGGTTCGCAACTGGTGAAGGCGGCAAACTGGTTAAATCATCTGGAATACGATTGGCAAAGCCCCGTATGGCGACACGTGTTTACGGAGCTGTCCCGTGATCATCAGCTAGTGCGCTATGACGAACGAGGCAATGGACTCTCGGACTGGGAGGTGGACGAGCTTTCATTAGATGCCTTCGTACGCGACCTTGAGGCGGTAGTCGAAGCGGCGGAGGTGGAACGGTTTGCCCTCTTTGGTATGTCACAAGGGTGTGCGGTGTCCATAGCGTATGCAGTGCGTCATCCAGAGCGTGTTTCGCAACTCATTCTCTATGGCGGCTACGCACTTGGTTGGGCCAAGCGTGGTATCAGGGAAAAAGAACAAGGCAATGCGGTCGTCGAACTCGTCCGGCAGGGCTGGGGGCAGGACAATCCTGCCTTCCGTCAGATGTTCACTTCCCAGATGATGCCCGGTGCTACAGGGAAGCAAATGGATTGGTTCAATGAACTGCAGCGGAAGACCACATCACCCGAGATTGCAGCCCGGTTGCGGGTCGCCATTGGTGAGATCGATGTCATGTCACTGCTGCCGCAAGTCTCTATACCAACGCTCGTTCTGCACGCCCGAGGAGATGCAGTCGCCCCGTTCGATGGGGGCCGTAAAATGGCCAGTATGATCCCCGGCGCTCGCTTGGTGTCACTGGATAGCGCCAACCATTTGTTAGTAGAGGGAGAACCCGCATGGCCACGGTTTCTTGCTGAGGTGAGAAGCTTCCTGAGTTAGCCCGCATTGAGACCAGTAATAGCGGCCGTATGGTGTTAGTTGTTTCAAAGATACTTTGTAATACGCGCTCTGATACGAATTACATTTCGTCTAACAGTTGAGCGCCATTGATGACCGAAAGCTTGCTGTCTTTCAGGCACTCCTGACGGTAAGGTCTACCGACCCAAGCACACCAAAGTCTGCCGTCGCACATGACCCGTGCTCCAGGGGTATCATTCCACCGCAGGTTCCGGTCATGATGTAATCGCCGCAACGCAAGCCGCGATCGCCCATACCTGAATGTCCGGCAAGCCAGGCGACGGCCATTATAGGATTGCCCCATAGCAATAAGTTGCTTGAGCCTGTCGCCACCTGTGCTCCGTCGATCTCAATGCTTATGGGGTGGTTGGACAGATCGGCTTGCCGCCAGTCTTGTGTTGCCGCGCCCGCTACTATAGCCAGGTTGGCAGCACTGTCCGCTATCAGCATCAGACCGGCCTCAGTGTAGCCTCCAACCATGCGACAACCCACGATCTCGAAAGCAGGGGCTACGTATTCGATGGCGGCGTATACCTGGTCGTGGGAGTACGTCTCATCGCGCGGCGGAAGATCCGCATTGAGTTTGACAAGGAACTCAGTCTCAAGCGATGGTAAGTGTTCCGAATTTATCTGCACCTCGGCCCCATTCGAAGACCAGTGAGCAGCGAACAGTGGCCCCATGAAGGGTCTCTCATGCCCAAGCAGTTTCAAGCTCTTCTCACTGGTCGCCCCAAGCTTCCAGCCGACTGTCTCAGATTCGAATAGTGCCGAGACCTCGGATTGCAGTGCATAGGCGCCAGCAGAGTTAGTGGGCAGTATGTATTCTCTGGCGTCCACCAAGCCGCCCTGGGTGCGGGCGATGTACAAAGCTTTGGCAAGACTGCTCATTTGTATAAACCCTCAAAAGGTTAGAGCCGCATATTCTCACAATGTCAATGCTCTTGTCCTCTGACGAATCAATCAACAAGCCTGAGGCAGACCAACGTGCCAGACACTTCATCCGAAGCAGACCTTGCTGTATTAATGGATCGACTACTGCTCAGGGTCCCGGGTTTTCACACACCCTGGGTCGAAGCATATAGGAAATTCAAATATATCTGTCCATTTCGAGTAGGCGTATCTTGTGCGTACAACGATGTACCGTAGTGGCACCTGAGCGGCCCATCATCGGGGGATCCTTGCTGCTCACGGTCTTGTCAATCAGCCCTCACCCCGCGCAATGCTAGTGTATACAGGATTTTCGCACCGCTATTTAGCCGCGCTTGCTCAGGCCTTTGACCACCTGTTGCAGGCGGGAACACGGATAACCGAGGTCCAGCAGATGGGCAAGGGTATTGACCACATACTCGGTGTTCGCACCTCTGCGGCCCCGTGCTTTTTCCACGATACCAATCACCTCCTCCACACTCAGTCTGCCGGTGTATTGCGCTTTACTGCGGTCAACAATAAAACACAATGCATCAACCCTGCGCCCGGCAGCAAGCATAACGGGCCGGCTTACCGCATGATAAATATCGGTCAGCAATTCACGATGCTGCAAATAGGCCAGCACCGCCGAACGTTCCGCCATCGCGACGCGATAGCACACACCGTTGCACGAACCACCCCGGTCCAAGCCCAGCACCAGCCCGGGTTGTTCGGCATTGCCGCGATAGTGTCGAGACCAGACACATAAGTCCCGGCGGTAGCCATACAGGCGCCCGGTTACAGCTTCAAGAAACGGAAACCCCGGATTCCACATTAAAGAACCATAGCCAAATATCCATAAATCCCGTTGCAGAATCTGCACTGGAAACTCCGGCCAGGGTTGTGGCGGTGGATAGGGAAATTCAAGCGGTTCGTGTCTGCTCATACATGCAAGCTTTGATTCAAGATTTTTTTAGCGTGATTCAGGCACATTGACCCGGACTCCTCTCTGGCACCCTCTCTGGCACCCTCTCTGGCACCGCCTTGGTTTTAAAATAATAATGGCGTGTAGATAAATTTTATGGATGAGGCAAACATGCCTTATCTCCATTAAGATAGACGTACCAATACCTCTTTCTCAGGAACACATTTCATGCAACTGCAACTCAGTACCTGGCAGGAAGTCGATGCTTATCTGTCACGCTCAAATGGTATCATTATTCCTATCGGCTCCACCGAACAGCATGGACCGAACGGGCTGATTGGCACCGATGCCATTTGCCCTGAAGTCATCGCCAAAGGTGTTGCCGAGTCGCTTGATGTGCTGGTGGCACCGACCATCAATGTCGGCATGGCACAGCATCATCTGGCATTTCCAGGGTCGATAACGCTGCGGCCCAGCACACTGATGGCAGTGATCACGGATATGGTGGAATCCCTCGCCCGACACGGTTTTGAACGTTGCTACTTTCTCAACGGCCATGGCGGAAACGTTGCGACCATCACTGCTGCATTCTCGGAAATCTACGCCAACACCAGCCTGTATTCCACTGACGAGGATTCGCCATTGCGGTGTAAGCTCAGCAACTGGTACATGTCACCTGGCGTAAAACGGGTTTCACGGGAATTATTCGCCGATGCCGAAGGCTCACATGCGACCCCCAGCGAGGTCTCTCTGACCTATTACGCCCATCCACAAGCCGTTAAAAAGGTGGCAATGTCACCACTGCGCGCTCCCACTGGCCCTATCACGACCGCCTTGGATTTCCGCGAACGCTTCCCCGACGGGCGTATCGGATCTGAGCCTGCCCTGGCCAGCATTGCGGCCGGTGAGCAACTCTTTCATGCCGCAGTCAAAGACGTAAGCGCCGACTACCAGGAATTCCTGACAACGGCCTGACTGTCCGAGTCGATAAATACCTTTAATAAATACGTCCCAGGGCCCTGGAATCCACCAGATTCTGAACCCTGGCACCGTATACATCACCGCACATAACTGGAAGATCAACAATGCCCAATCAGCAAACCCTTGACATTGATTTTGTACGCGAACAATTCCCCTACCCCGAGTCTCTGGCATTTTTTGAAAATGCCGGTGGTACCTATGTCCCGTATACCGTCATTGATCGGGTCAACGCCTATATGCGCGAATGCCAAGTCCAACCCGGTGCAGCCTATGCACCCTCCGCGGATGCCAAACAACGCCTGGATACAGCGCAGGAATTAATGCGCAAAATGATCAACGCCGATCCTGGGGAAGTCAGTATCGGCATTTCTACCAGCATGAACATCTATCTTCTTGCCCAGGCATTAAGGCCTGGATTTAAACCCGGCGATGAGATCATCGTCACCAATCTGGATCATGAAGCCAACGGTGGCGCTTGGCGGCGACTTGAAGAATTTGGTCTTGTCATTAAAGAATGGCAAGTCAACAAAGATACAGCGGATTTGGAAATCGAAGATCTCGATGCCTTGCTGACCGACAAAACTCGCCTGGTGTGTTTCAGTCAAACCTCCAACATCACGGGAAGCATCAATGATGTCGCTGCAATCACCCACCGGGTCCATGAGGCTGGGGCCCTGGTCTGTGTTGATGCGGTGGCTTATGCCCCGCACCGACATATTGATGTCAAAGCGCTTGATGTTGATTTCTACGTCTTCAGTCTTTACAAGCTCTATGGCCCACATCTGGGTCTTCTGTACGGCAAAAAGCAACACCTGCTCAATGCGAAGGGTCAATATCACTTCTTCATCGATGAGGCCAACACGGCCCTGAAACTAAATCCTGGCGGCCCCAATCACGAACTGACCTG
>CAZAWX010000119.1:0-5412 GCA_964488985.1 uncultured Ectothiorhodospiraceae bacterium | reverse complement strand
GCAGTTGAAGCTGAAGCAATTCGCCACAATGTGGCGATCCGCTCTGGTGATTTTTACGCCCGACGGCTAATCGACTTTCTAGGACTCAGCGCTAATCATGGCGTTGTCCGCGCCAGCATGGTCCACTACAACACGCTGGAAGAAGTGGACCGTCTGATCAATTGCCTGGAGGAAAGTCTCTAGAAATACAGCGAAATATCCCGATGCCCGGCCTGGCAACTGGCAACCTCAGCGGCCTGCTCGCTGGAAAGGCGTTTTTGTAAACGCAGGCCAATGGTGTTGCGGATGGCATCATCGTACAGTTGCAAGGCGGGCAGAAGTTGCTGAGCTGTTGCCCCTCGCCACGTCACTTCCCTGGCGTAGCGATCAAGCCCCTGACGTATATATTTCAGCGCTTTGTCCCGTTCCGGACTATCCCCCTTGAGGGCACGTCTGGCCTTGGACAGACGCGATTTGATGTGGCTCGAACCATACACTTTGCCGAGTGCAGAAGACGCCTTTTTAATCGCATTGATGGCGACATCTGCCGGTTGATTCGCTATCACCGCTTCGAGGCCATCAAGTTCGGCTTTACGCGCTTTCAGTGCCCCGGTCTGGGCCAGCAGCCTGATCATATTCGTCAGCGTTTCGTAGGAATCATCCACATTGCGGCGATACTTGACCCGGGCAATTTTGACGGCTTTTGCACGATCAGTGAAGCCCTTGCGCGCAGCTTTCCAATTGTCCGGAATTTCGCTCTGCAGTTCCTGCTTGCTTGATTTTAATGTTTTGATTTCCTCATCAATGCTCGCCAGACGGGCATTGTCGACCTGTTCACTTCTCGATACTCGGGTGTGGTCTTGCTGGGCATCTGAAATTTTACTATCCAGCACTCTCATTTGTTGTTGTAGCCAGCGGACCTGTTCATGCAGTGGACGATAGTCAGGTTCGTAATTTGCCTGTTCTGCTTTGCTGGCCGTGACTAATTCAGCCAGTTTAAAACTCGCTTGTGCTTTGTCGAAACTTTCGCGTAAGGATTGCTGATATTTCTTCGGTAACTTGCTGAGATCCATCGATTGTACTTTTTCGATTGCCGCCCGCAGCTTACCGCCATTATCCAGATAATCTTTAAAAACCATATTCTCCAGACACAACTGCAGTCGCGGGTTCATCGGCGGCGGAGCGTTTTCAGAAGATAGATAAATACGTTTGGGCAAATAGTTCACCAGTGCCGGATACGCACCAGCGATGGTAAGTCCCACAAGTTGCAGGACGATGAACGCAATTGCGCCCAGATAAATATGGGTGGTTTTCACTGATGGCGGCGACACCCCACGCAGATAAAATAAAGCGAAGCCAAACGGTGGCGTGAGGAAAGAGGTCTGGATATTCAGTCCCACCATGACCCCAAGCCATACTGCCGTGATATTGGCCCCGGGATGAGACAACAGAATCGGAGACACAATCGGCACAACCACGACTGCGATTTCAATGAAATCAAGAAAGAAGCCGAGGATAAATATCACCGCCATAACGACGATAAATTGTGCCCAGAAACCACCGGGCAAAGTGGTGAGGAAATTCTTGACCAGTTCCTCGCCACCAAAAGCCCTGAATGCGGCGGTCAGCATGGCGGCGCCGATGAGGATAATAAAGACCATAGAGGTGGTCTTTGCGGTTTCAATCATGACCCCCGACAGGGTGTCTTCAATCTTATGCACCCGCCAGATGCTCCAGAAAATAGCGGACAACAGACCAGTAACTGCAAGTGCAGCCAGAACAATTCCGGTCACATCGTGGGAATTATTAATACTCTTGACGTTGACATCATAAAGTTGCAGAACCACCGCTATTGCCACTGCCGAACCAACGGCCAGGACGGCCGGTATGTAAGCTCCGCGTTCACCTGCCTTAAGACGGTACCCCCCCATGATCATGGCGCCGATAGCGCCCACGGCACCGGCCTGGTTGACGGTTGCAACCCCCAAAATGATGGAACCCAGAACAATAAAAATCAGACTCAATGGTGGGACCAGCGCCAACAGAATTCGACCTGCAAACTTGCGGTCATATTTACCGTCGTAAGGTACAGGAGGGGCGAGTTCGGGTTTTATCAAAGCGGAAATTAAGATGTACGCCATGTACAGTCCGACCAACACCATCCCCGGTATGAAGGCCCCCATGAACATATCACCGGCACTGGCCGAAGATACGTCAAATACCGATGGCATGGAAATCTCGCCAGTGGCGGCTTTATAAGCGGCTTTTCGCAAGGTGGCAGCCTGATCAGTGGCGCTCGATAACTGATCGGCAAGAATAATCAGGACGATGGACGGCGGAATAATCTGACCCAACGTACCTGAAGCGCAAATCGTGCCACAGGCCAGAGGCTTGGAGTAGTTGTGGGCGAGCATGGCTGGCAGGGAAATTAAGCCCATGGCAATGACCGTGGCACCGACGATACCGGTTGTTGCCGCCAGCAGTGCACCGACAAATACGACGGAAATACCCAACCCACCCGGGACCGGACCGAACAACTGAGCCATGGATATCAGCAAATCCTCAGCAATTTTGGATCGCTGCAGCATAATGCCCATAAAAATAAACAACGGGATAGCGATCAAAGTATCGCGTTCGACATCCCAGTACAGGCTGCGAAAATTAGTGACCCCGGCACTCAGCCATTCCACTGGCCCGCCCTGGGCAAAATAGGCCGTTATATCACCTTCAACAACATAGCCACTTAACGATGCCAGGCCGATGGTCAAAATAGCCGCGCCAGGCAGAGAAAACGACACAGGAAACCCCGACGTCAGGGCAAACATCATCAACAACACCAAAATGGCGAGAAATACCAGTTCCATTATTCGCCCCCGACCAGGTGTTCGCTGGGATTAATCTCCTTGCCCCCAGGCTCACCACGCAGGTCAGCAACACTGTTGAGAATGTAGCCACAGAACTGCACGATCATGGACAAAGCATAGATCACTAAAAAGCCCGACATCAGATACTTCACAAACAGACCGTAGCGGCTTTGGGTAATTTCAAAACTCAGCATAGGGCTGTTGATACTATTGCCATGCCCCCACATTCCCGTTGTGATAATTACCCAACATACCGGCAGTCCCAGCAATACAGAGCCTACAAGGTTCACCCAGGCCCGGCGCTTGGTGCTGAAATTGGCATAGAACACATCCACTCTGACATGGCCCTCTTCAATCAGGGCGTAGGCGCTGGCAAACAGGAACAGGGCCGCATACCAAAATCGCACCAGATCTCCCATGAAAGCCTGCTCGTAGGAAAACACAAAGCGCGAAATGACAATCTGAAATTCCGCCAATACCACCAGCAACGCCAGCCAGGTAAATCCAAGGCCACGAACAAACAGGGCAATGACAAAGCCCAGAACCAACAGGGGATAGTGAATGTAGGTACCCCGATACACCGGGCGACCCAGATCTGAAGTCCATTGCGCGCCCAGCCATGACTCCAAAATACCTTCAATTCTCAAAAAGGAGATCAGAATATCGACCAAGCCAATCAGCATGACCGCCCAGAAAGCGCCTCTGACAATATAGGCCGCCAAAGCCGTCATGGTGTCGGAGTCTGCCCGTAAACTACGGTTGCGCCAGTAACGGACATACGCACAACAGGCAACGACTGCACCGATATAGGCGACTGCTTGCCACCAACCCAGGGTGATTGCTGCATCACTCAGTGGTTTCGAGGGCGGGCTGATACCGAACCAGCCCCGATCCCCCAGGAAATTCAAGAATCCTGGCCAGTCACGCCAGAAAATCAAATAATCGTTAAATAAAAACATTAATGCCGTCGCCACCACGCTCCAAGCGAAAGCACGTACAATGCTGTCAATTAACCGTGGAGCGAACCCTGGGGAGGATGATTGCGCTGTATCTTGGGTCAGGCTCAACGCGCGCACTCCCGGGGTTCAGTATACGCGGAGCGTAATCTCCAAGCTGCGTCAGGCATAATTCATGGGCTCAATCACGACAACAGGACCAACTAAAAAGCGGAGCCCGAAGGCCCCGCTTGTTTTTGCATCGAGTTTCGACGACTAGATTTTGAGTACGCGGTTACGTTGCTCAACGAAGGCAATGTCGGAGATATTCATCCATGCACCTACATCCCGACGTGACGCTTCGAAACTGGTATTAATGCGCTTGGCCAAGTCACTGTGGGCGATGACTTCGGCAAACACTTCCTGTGCGGCTTCGCCGAAAGCATCATAGATATCATCATTGAACCTGCGTAATTTTACGCCCTGCTCGTTAATGAGTTTCTTCAACGACGCACCACTCTTGGCGTTGTATTCCGACATCATGACGTTGTTTTCGAACTGTGCGGCAGCCTCAATCACCAACTGATCAGATTTCGACAGGCCTTCCCACCAGGACTTGTTCATGCCCAGCGCCAACATGGAACCTGGCTCATGCATGCCTGGATAGTAGTAATACTTGGCAGCTTCATAAAACTTCATGAAGCTGTCATTCCAGGGACCAACCCACTCCGTGGCATCAATGGAACCGGACAGCAGATTTTCATAAATCTGGCTGCCAGGCAACGATACCGGGGAGGCACCCAGTTTTGCCAGAACATCACCGCCAAGACCTGGAATACGCATTTTCAGGCCCTTGAAATCATCTGCAGAATTCATTTCCTTACGGAACCAGCCACCCATTTGGCAACCGGTATTGCCACAGGGCAGGCATTTGAGGCCGAAGCCACCCGCCAACTCATCCCACAGGGCCTGTCCACCGCCCCAGGAAATCCAGGCGTTGATCTCGTTATAGGTCAGGCCAAACGGCACCGCGGTAAAATACGCCCAACCCGGGTGTTTGCCTTTCCAATAATAATCAGCCGCGTGATACATTTGAGCATTGCCAGAGGCGACTTCGTCAAAGGAATCAAATGCTTTAACACGTTCGCCGGCGGCAAAATATTTCACCTGGATACGACCGTCGGTCATGGTGGACAGATTCTTGGCAAATCGCTGAGCTCCGGTACCGAGACCTGGAAAATCGCGGGGCCAGGTGGAGACCATGGTCACCTCAACACGATTCTTCGCGATTGCTGGTGCCGCTACAGTAGAACCTGCTACAACACCGCCGGCAACAGCGCCTTTTTTTAAGAAATTGCGTCTTTTCATTTTTCTCCTCGCTCTATTATAAAAGCCATGGTGCTTGCGATTCAGCCAGGGCTGTTTGAAGTGACCGGTCCGCGCCCGTCATAGACGCTGCCTTTACCTGCTAGTTGGATGAAGTCAAAGCCTGTATGTAGTCAACTCCTCGACTCCTAGTCGGCTTTTATACATCCCGATGCGTACCGAAGTCCAGCTTAACGCACAGAAAAGTGGAGTCTCAGAGGTTTTGTCAGGTTGCCGAAGGCAAGACGTCGGAAACCAGAATGAAGATC
>CAZAWX010000118.1:0-11063 GCA_964488985.1 uncultured Ectothiorhodospiraceae bacterium | reverse complement strand
GAGTCTGTATTTCTATACAGTCTATCGTCCAGTTGCGAGATCTTGAAACCTCAGCTGAAACTTCAGCCGAAATGTCAGCCAGTGCCAGACATTACCAGCCAGTACCTGTGACTCCCACTCTGTAGGGGTTATGACTTCTACTACATGTATCCAAATATTTATGCAACAGTAAGGTCAACCATCTAAAACAACAGCAACTGAACGTGATTCCCTCACCCTCGGTACAACCTGCCTCGTTGCCACTAGGTCGTGCTCCACCGCAGGGCGACTGGCTTAACAATCCCTGAGCTTACCCCTCTTTTTCACCCAGAATGCTGCGCCAATCAGAGACGGCAGAGCGATTTTCGGTCGGATGGCTGGGAGTGTCGGGAAATCGAAGGTCAAAGGCCAGGATTTGAGTGAAGCGCCGAGAATACGGAGTATTTTTACCGCCCACTGACACAAGGACCAAGAATAATATAGTTTGAATGACGGGATCATCCAGGTAAGATGGTGTTAATGCTTCCTATAAGCTGCTTCCTATAAGCCTTTCCAGAAGCTCAATCAGCATCTGGCCGCTTTTTTCACGGTGCATCCGGTGAATCTGTCTGGCTGCATCGCCGTCACCGCGCTTGATGGCTTCGACCACACGAAGATGGTCATCGTTTGAGGACTTGGGCCGTGGTCGCATCCGCAGAGTCAGCATGCGAACCCGGTGAGACTGGACGATAAAAGTATCCACCAGTGAAACCAGGCGCTGGTTGTTGCTGTACTGCACCAGCAGTCGATGAAACTTGGAATCGGCCTCGGCCCAGGCTTCCAGTTCGTCCGTTTCCAGCGCTTGTTCCATTTCATTTACAGCGTGGGTCAGCGCACCGACTTCTTTCCCCGTCAGTCCACGGCGCGCAGCAAGTTCAGCGGCGCAGGATTCGAGCGAGGTCAGAACCTGGTAGATTTCGCGTATGTCATCGACAGATATGGGTTTAACACGCATACCGTGGCGCGGCCGAATTTCGACCAGCCCTTCATTAGCCAAACGCAACAGCGCCTCTCTTGTCGGCGTGCGGCTCATCTGCAGCAGCTCCGCGACCTCGTTTTCCATGTACTGATATCCCAGGGTCAACCGGTTGTTCAGAATCAGCTTTTTGAGTTCGCGGTAAGCGCGACCGGAAAGCGACTCTCGTTTGTTCTTTTTGACGTTGATGCCTGAATCTTGGTTCATTTTTTGTACTTATTGGGTGCCGGGTGTATACGTGTCTCCTTCTATACCGCAATATCAATCTTTGTTCCACTACTGGAAGAACGATACACAGCAGCCTCTATACACAGGTTGGTCAGATACTCGCTGGCTGTATTCATGACCGGAGTTTCCAGGCGTAGATGGTCGACAATGTGCTTGTTAGTCAGATACACACAGTCGCCGGCATAGTCGATGTCATTCCAGTGATAGCCATGCGATTCTAGCGTATTGCTATCTAACTTTCTCAGTTGTATGCGGCCATAGCCATCCAGCGTAAGCACACCATCCGAGCCTTCGATGCGCATCTCACCCATAGTGAGTCGCCGGTTGTCGGCGGCGTGGTCTACCAGGCGGTTGCCGTCAAACACACCACGGCGACCGTTGGCAAATTCGAACACAATAAGACCTGCATCCTCGCCGGAAATGGCCGGGTTGAGGCGCGTCAGTTGTGCATAAACAGACTTGATGTCGCCAAACAGAAAACGAAAGGTATCGATCAAATGGATAGCGGTTTCGTGGACCAGGAATTTTTCCATTTTCTGGAAATAGGGCTGTCGGTCAAGATAGGCCTCAGGGCCCTGGCCATCTCCGGGGCGCAACCAGAAGGATACCTGGAAGGGTTCTCCGATCCTGCCATCGCCAATCAGGGACTTGAGGGTGGGATACCAGGGCTGAAAGCGAAAATTCTCGTGTATGAATACGTGTCCGTTTTTCTCTTCGATTTGAGCGACCAACTCCTGGGCCTGCTTGAGGTTCGATGTAAATGGTTTCTGGCAGATAACAGCAATGTGCCGGTCAACTGCGGCCCGAACGTAGGTCGAATGCGTCTCAGGGGGGGTAATCACGTCCACAAGGTCAATCTCGACCTCATCCAGCATGGTTTCGAAATCCGCGTAGACCGATGCAATATTATAGCGTAGCGCAAACTCTTCGGCCTTCGATTGTGTTCGATTGCAAATGGCTACCAGTTCAACTTCGCCGGCAGCGGCCATGCGTTTCCAGGCGTTATAGTGGAACTGGCTGAAATACCCCGATCCGACGGTGGCGACTTTGAGTGTTTTGCTCATGGTTTGTTTGTCTGTTTTTGGCTTCTCTGCTGATCTGATGTCTGCCTGGGCAGTTCGTCCAGGGCGGCCATAACGGCTGAAGATATGGGTTCCAGTCCATCATTTCCACCCAGTTCTATCGGCGTCAGTGAACCACTCGCATAGGCCCGACGCACAGCACTATTGATCATCTCACCAGCTGCAATGCAGTCTTTGTTTCCACGCGTGTCTCCGAGCCAGTCCAGCATCATTCCCGCCGATAAAAACATTGCTGTTGGATTGGCCTTACCCTGACCGGCAATATCAGGCGCAGTGCCATGAGACGGTTGAAACACAGCGTGTTTGTCGCCAATATCTGCCGAAGGTGCCATACCCATGCCACCCATCAAAGCCGCACCCAGATCCGACAGGATATCACCGAACATGTTCTCCGTGACCATTACATCAAAGGTCCAGGGTTGTCGTACCATGTTCAGCGCTATGGCGTCGACATAGCTGTAGTCGGTTTCAATGTCCGGGAAATCGTGCGCGCGTTCATCAAAAATTTTGCGGAAAAAGGCGAATGCGGTAAACACGTTGGCCTTGTCCACGCAGGTTACTCGACCCGGGTAACCGCGCGTTTTTCGTCGCCTGGCTAGCCGGAGGGCAAAATCAAACAGCCGTTCAGATGTTTCCCGTGTGATCTCTAAGGTTTCGTGTGCAATTCTGTCGTTTTCAATCGTCCCCTTGCCATAGGAAGCAAACAAGCCCTCGGTGGACTCGCGGATCAGGATCATATCTATATCCAGCGAGCGCGGGTCGGCCAGCGGTAGATTCAATCCAGGCATGAGTTGCACGGGTCGCACTCCTGCATATAGATTCAGGTCGAACCTGAGATCAAGCTGGGGTGAGATTTCGGTCCCGTCCTCGAACCGGACGTCGGGCAAGCCCATCGCTGACAGCAGGATGGCATCCGCTTGCCTGGCTGACAACTGCGACGACTCTGGAAACGCAACCCCATGGTCGCGATAGTATTTGGCGCCCGCCGGTAGTTCCTCGAAAGCCAGTTCAAAGCCGTCAAAGCGGCGCTCGACGGCCTTTAGCAGTTCAATGGTTGGCGCCGTTATTTCCGGACCGATCCCGTCACCGGAAAATACCGCAATCTGGTATGTCGATAGTTCTCTCATAGTTATGTTTTCCTCGTTTATTGTCTACGCTCGGGTCCGGAAAAATGCCAGTGGGGCGGGGGATGTCCGGCATAAGGTGCCTCAAATGTGTAGATACGGGTGTCCAACAGGCAACCCAGGTAGGCGGTTCTGTTGCCCGGACCACCAAAGGCCAGGCTGGATATGTTTCGCAATTTCTCGCTTTTGACGTCGTCGAGGTGAGGTCGGCCCATGGTACCGTCCTGAAACGCGGCTTCAACCCACTCGACGTGGGCCGGATCGTTGTCTTCCAGAACCATCTGATGGGTTCCATCCGGCGCGATCCTGATAACCCGATTGCTCACGATGCTGGTTATCCAGATACCGCCCTGCGTGTCAAAGACCAGGCCATCCGGAAAGGTACCCGCACCGAATTCTGTAATCGTGGTCTTATTACTCAAATTACCCCGTTCATCGATATCATAGGCGCTCAGGCGACGCGCAAATGTCTCGTTGACAAAAAGCCGCTTGCCGTCAGGATGAACGATACACTCGTTGGTATAACCCAGGCCGTCAGCGACTATTCGAGCGCCATTATCGTCTACCAGCGCGATAAAACCATCGTTGCAGTCCGGACGGTATCCCAGCGCACGCGGAATCAGACGGGTACTGACAGTGATCCAGACCCGGCCCATATTATCCAGATGAGCGTAGTTGGTGGGCGGCAGCGCGAGGCCGTCGACCTCCGTCAGGTAAGGTCTCAACTTTCCTGAAGCGTTCAAACGAAATACGCCACCCTGTTCGTCTCCGAGGTGACAGAGCAGTACCGAGCCATCTGCCAGCAAGGTGATTCCGTTGGGTCGAAGCTCAAATTCTGCTTCTTTGGCCAGTAGCGACCACTGTGATCGATCAGCCTCGATGATAGATATACCGCCGCGCCAGTCGGCCATGTAGATACGGCCATTGGAGGTGCATAGCACGCACTCCGGCCTTGCTAGGTTATCTCCTAGAGTATTGATATTACTTAATTTAATCATTTCCAGTTGTCGATAAATATTACGCTTATGAAAGGCTGTATCAGCCTATTTATGCTGGTCAGGGTTCAAAAACAGGTCTGTTTTTCAGCTTCGCACCACTACATGAGATGAATGTATTGTATAACGAATGCATTAAAGTATACAATACCGAGTACTTTAGTTGTTTCCAATTTGGGTGTTGCAAGGCTCAACAGCAAAACTGTAGCGCTATGCACCCGGCGGATAATGGCTAAAGCAAGCTTCGAAAGTGTCGTCAAAGGGGCGATATTGAGAAACGTAAGAAAATCGATCGAGGAAAATTGCAAATGAAAAAACTAGTGAGCGTTATATCGGTATGCCTGATGGCAGTATCGTCTGCCTATGCGGCCGACTATCCTGCACGTGATATTACCAATGCCGTGGTCTGGGGTGCTGGCGGGGGTACCGATGTTTGCAACCGTACTATCATGGCCGAAATGGCCAAGGAAATGGGTGTCAACATCAATGTCATTAACAAGACAGGAGGCGTGGCCGGTTCTATCGGCATGAACTATGCCAAGGCGCAGCCCGCGGATGGCTACACGCTGGTCGGACTGTCTGAGTCAAACGTGACCTCCGCGGTGCAGGGGGGATTTACCGACAAGTTTACCGATGTATGGGACCCGTTCATCGTCGGTGGTTCACCCGACGTAATTTCCGTGATCCCCAGCACCGGTATTACCAGTTTTAAGGATCTGATTGAAAATGCCAGCTCCAACCCGGGTGGACTAAAAGCCTGCGCGAGCGGTGCCGGTTCAATTCATCACCTGAACCTGCTGGCAGTCCAAGATGGTACCGGTGCAAAGTTCCAGTTCGTACCATATAAAGGTTCTGCACCTTGCCAGAATGCAGCCCTCACGGGCGAAATGCAGGTCGTGGTCACTTCGGTTGCGGAACAGCAGCAGTTGATCAAGGGTGGTAAGTTTGTGCCGCTAGCGGTCCTGGTGCCCGATGCTTTCGCGGTCGATGGCTTCGGCACCATTCCCTCGGCATTCGATGACTATGCCAAGCTGAGCGAGTTCCTGCCTATCATGCAGGCGATTGGTTTTGCCATTCGCAACGATGCACCGGACGAGGCCAAGGCAGCTGTCAGCGCTGCTTTCGAGAAAGCGATGAATGGTGACGCAATGAAAGAGTTTGCAGCGTCCAAGTATTATGTATTGTCAGGCAAGCATGGTGATGACGCCAAGAAGGTATTTGATTCGCTTGAAAGCCAGTTCACCTGGAAGTTGTGGGAACTGGGCGCAGCCAAATACAGCCCGGAGAAATTTGGCATAGCCAAGCCCTGACTACAGGGGTGAAGCATGACATCGCGGGGACATGGCCGGGCGCGCACCGCCGTGACGCGGCCCTGTTCCCCGGTTTCGGTAGCGAAATTGGCGTCAATATTAGTTAGATTCACCAGGCTTACTCAGTATGAATAAAGAGACCCTGCGAAAGGCGGATTTCAAGACCGGCATTCTGCTGATCGGTTTCTGCCTCTGGTTCCTGTCGATTACTTTTCTGTTCATGCCGTTCAAGGAAACCTACGGCGGGGTTGAAAATGTCTGGTATGTGTCACCCTGGATCTTTCCGGCCGTGGTGCTAACGCTGTTGCTGATTCTCGCGGTCATCCTGACCGTCAACGCGATCAAGCAGAACGGTTTCAGGGACCTGGTCGTTTTTCCACTGGGGCGCCTGTCTGGTTTCAGGCTAACCACCAGCGGTATCGCCGCGGTTGCGCTTTTATGTCTGGCTTGCGGTATAGGTATCTGGTACCTGGTTGTCAACATACAAAAGAAGATTGACTCGGGCCTGGATGAAGCAAAATGGCTGGCAGATCCGTCCACTGTAGTGGTGTTCCAGTGGTCTGACCCCTTCGCAGTTTTTCCGTTGGGGCTGCTGACCATGCTGATGCTGGCTTCGGCTACAGTGCTGGCTATGGGACTGCAACGTCGCCAGCAAGAGGATTCAGTCACTCGCGGTGGATGGAGCGAAGCGAGCGTCAGTTTTACAATCATCTCGTTGCTGTTTATTGTACTGGTCTATGTTTTCGTTCCAAGGCTGGATTTTTTTGTCGCTATACTGCTGTTCCTGACCGTATTTACCGTCAGCTTTCATGTCGGCGATGTTGACATAATTCGCCTCTCGATGGGATGCTACCTGGTAATTGCCGCAGCCTGCCTGCTGGTTTTCGCCACAAGTTTGGATCACAGGATGAACGCTGTCTACGTCTATTTCACGGATTTCGCGGTACTGGGTCTGACGATTGTTTACATGCTAGCAGCCGGAATAATGCTGCGGAACGATGCGGAGGCTTTCGGGCGATACCGTACCTGCCTGATCGTGTCCTGGCTGACACCTTTGCTGGTGGTGCCAATGTTCAGGTTTGGCTTGCTGGTCCCACTTCCGCACGAAGGCGGCGTGATTGAACTGATGCAGCAGCTACGCTATCTCGCGCGATGAAGCTGGACTCGAACTAGTCATGGATATTTTTGCGAACCTGGCTGAACTCGGGGCCTTTGCCACATCCCGACTGAGCGAATTCGGTGGCCTTCTGTGGGCGCTGCTAACGCCATTCAATCTGCTGATCCTGTTCGGCTCGACCATCCTCGGAATCATTTTCGGGGCCTTGCCAGGCCTGACCGCGACGCTGGGCGTCGCATTGCTGACCACCCTGACCTACGGCATTGATCACAACACCGCATTCATCGCCCTGCTGGCCATCTATGTCGGCGCCGTTTACGGCGGCTCCTATTCAGCCATTCTGTTAAATATTCCAGGAACGGCTGCGGCCGCTGCTACCGCGGTCGATGGCTACCCGTTAGCCCTGAAGGGAGAGGGCGGGCGCGCGCTGGGGCTGACGACTACAGCCTCCTTCATCGGCACCATCTTCGGCCTGTTGTGCCTGGTATTGATATCGCCACTTATCATCGACCTTGCCCTCAATTTCACTACCTTTGAGAAGTTCTGGCTGGCTATGTTTGGCATTCTCATCAGCGGGACGCTGACCAGCAGGGACCTTGTTTACAAGGGCTGGATTGCCGGTCTGCTCGGCTTGTTTCTGGCCACAATCGGGCAGGAGCAGCTACAGACTTTTCCTCGCTATACCCAGGATTTTCCGGAACTGCAGGCCGGCATAGATGTTGTGCCGGTGCTGATCGGTGCGTTCGGCATACCACAGATTATCAAGGTGCTGAGCCTGAAACTCGGCATCAGCAGCCCCACCGATCTGAAGCGCATACTGCCTGAATTTCGCACAATTGCAAAAAACCTGCACCATATACTGCGTTCTTCGAGTATCGGGGTATTCATCGGTTCAATCCCCGGTATCGGTGAAGACATCGCCGGCTGGGTCTCTTACGGCGTTGCCAAAAACACTTCCAAGCATCCCGAGACCTTCGGTGAGGGTGAAGTTCAGGCCGTGGTGTCCACGGAGTGTGCAAATAACGCCTGTATCGGTGGTGCGCTCATACCGCTTTTAACCCTGGGAATTCCAGGTAGCCCGCCAGCGGCTATGCTGCTAGGCGCCCTGATGCTGCACAACGTAACACCGGGGCCGATGATCGAGTTTGAGTATCCTGGTTTCATCATGGGTTTTACCGCCATTTTGCTGTTGTCCGCGATAGCCATGTGGGTATGTGGCATGGTTCTGGCCAAACAGGTTGTCAAGGTATTGCGCATACCACCGGCCTTATTTTTACCTGTCATCGGTGTGCTCTGCGTAATCGGTTCGTATGCCCTGGGACTACAAATCGTCAACCTCTACCTGATGGTGGTGGTGGGCATCGCTGCGTATTTTCTGACCGAGATGGAGTATCCGATCGCACCACTGGTCATCGGTGTGATCCTGGGGCCGATGGCGGACGAGAACCTGCGTCGTGGCCTGATGGTTGCCAATGGTGATCTTAGCGAGTTTTTTACACGACCCTGGTGCATCGGCCTGCTCTTTATCATCGCGCTGGTCATTAGCAGCCAGATCCCAGCCGTACAGCGCCAGCGTGCCAAAATATGGGGGCGTATCATGGGGAGCACCCGGCAGGGAAATGCCCCGATTTCGGAGGATTGACCGGATGACGGTATTGCTGGGCTGTATCGCGGATGATTTTACCGGGGCAACTGACCTGGCCAATACGCTGGTACAAAATGGTATGCGCGCGGTACAGGTCATCGGCGTACCCGCTACTGAAATCGATATCGGTGATGCCGAGGCCGTGGTGGTGGCCTTGAAAAGCAGAACCGCACCGGTCGATGCAGCTGTGGCGGACTCACTGGCGGCGGCGGCCTGGTTGCAACAGCTTGGTGCCAGGCAGTTTGTTTTCAAGTACTGCTCGACCTTTGATTCGAAAGTCACCGGCAACATCGGTCCGGTAGCTGATGCCCTGCTTGATTTCCTGCAGGAGGATTTTTCCATTGTCTGTCCGGCCTATCCGGTCAACGGGCGTACCATCTACAAGGGCTACCTGTTCGTTGGCGACCTTCTGCTCAATGAGTCGCCAATGAAGGACCATCCGCTTACGCCGATGCGTGATGCCAACCTGGTCCGCCTGATGAGCGAGCAATCACAGCATCGGGTCGGCCTGGTTCCCTTCGACTGTGTTGCTGCTGGTACAGAGGCGATAAACGATGCATACGCGGCATTGCAGGCGGAGGGCATGGGATACGCGGTGGTCGATGTAGTTAGCGATCCTGATCTCGAGGCTATCGGACGGTCCGTGGCTTCTCACCGCCTGGTGACCGGGGGTTCAGGCGTCGCATTAGGCTTGCCTGGCAATTTCCGACGTTTGGGTCTGCTTGAGTCGGCGCCTGACCCTGGTACACCAGCTGTCGCCGGGAGGCGTGTCGTATTCGCCGGCAGTTGTTCAGTGGCGACCCGGTTACAGATTAGCCATGTTGAACAACGCTGGCCCTGCCTGAAGCTGGATACCGATCGGATTATGGCGGGGGACCCCGTCGTCGCGGAGTCGACGGATTGGGTCTGCGGCCACACAGAGGATACGCCGCTGTTGGTATACGCGTCTGCCGACCCACAGGAGGTCAAACAGATGCATGAACGCTACGGGCGTGATCAGTCCGGCGCCGCCATCGAACGGGTGTTTGGAGAATTAGCGCATCAACTGGTACAAAGAGGGGTGCGTCAGATGATTGTTGCTGGCGGTGAAACTGCGGGAGCTATCGTAACCGCGCTCGGCATACAGGCCATGCGCATCTGTGTTGAAATCGATCCTGGTATACCCTGGACAGAGTCCCTGGGCGATGTGCCGGTTGCACTGGCACTCAAATCTGGTAATTTTGGGGGTGAAGATTTTTTCGAAAAGGCGTTCAACATGCTATGAGTACCACTGCACAAAGAGACAAAATTGCCAGGCTGGCGCGTTCATTATATGAGCGTCGACTGACATTCGGTTCAAGCGGCAATATCAGTATGCGCGTAGATGATGGCTGGTTGATGACACCGACCGGTTCTAGCATGGGTGATATCGACCCGGCACGAATATCCAGGCTGGATGAAAAGGGTCACTGGCTGGACGGAGACAAACCCACCAAGGAAGCGTTCCTGCATATGGCAATGTATGACAAGCGCAGCAAGGCCCAGGCAATCGTGCATTTGCATTCTACCTACTCGGTGGCGGTCAGTTGCCTGGGGGAGATAGACCGGCACAACGTACTACCACCAATCACTGCTTATTACGTGATGCGCATCGGCAAGCTGCCTCTGGTCCCGTACTATCCGCCGGGTGATATAGACCTGGCCAGGGCCGTGGCTGAAATGGCATCGGACCACCATGCCGTGCTGCTGGCGAATCATGGTCCCGTGGTCGCCGGCAAGACGCTTGAAGACGCGGTATTTGCGACCGAGGAACTGGAAGAAACAGCACGACTGTTCCTGTTGTTGCGTTCGCTGGATTATCGTCCGCTGTCACCGGAACAGGTAACCGAATTGCAAGACAGATTTCCACCCGCAAGCTAAAGAGATGCAGATATGTACATCATTACCGTAGAATTTATAGTCAAGCCAGATTATTCGGATCGGTTTGCCATGCGAGTCATAAAACAGGCTGAGGATTCATTGTCCCGGGAGAACCACTGCCATGTCTTTGACGTATGCCGGGGCCGCGAATCGAACGAACAGCTTTTCCTGTACGAAGGTTATGAAGATGAAGCCGCCTTTCAGAAACACCTGCAAAGCGAACATTTCAAAGCGTTCGACGCGGAATGTCGAGACTGGGTGGTGTCCAAGTCAGTCGCCAGTTACGAGCGAATTTCCTAGCGCCGTACGGGGGCGCCGATTCTGACATCAGCCACAGAATAATATGCAAAAAAATATTCTGTCCTAGCTTGTTAATTGGATACTGGTAGTGAAAGGCTGTTATGCACAGGGTGATAGGAGGGCGTTTTTTCTGGCATCTTCGACACAGATAGGGTGTTGTACCAAGAGCACCCACAGGACCAGACTTGCCGCAATGCCTGCAGGCGCTCTGCATCCAGGCTAGGAAGCATAAACCCCCTGTCCACTGAAAAAAACCCTAAACACCCTAACCGACCCGCATCAACCCAGCCGTTTCGTGGTCAGGCATTGTCAATCTTAGCCCATCTTCGTCATAGCGGGGCATGAAACTGTCGAAATCACAGATGTTAA
>CAZAWX010000117.1:2872-11101 GCA_964488985.1 uncultured Ectothiorhodospiraceae bacterium | reverse complement strand
ACCTGCGACCCACGGCTTAGAAGGCCGTTGCTCTATCCAACTGAGCTACGGGCGCATGTTCCTGCTGCCGGTCTTGCAAAAAGGTCGGGGTAGAGGGATTCGAACCCCCGACCCCCTGCTCCCAAAGCAGGTGCGCTACCAGCCTGCGCCATACCCCGACGGCTGTCCCCTTACATCAAAGATGCCCGCACTCCGGGGATATGCAGGCGCGCGATGATACGCTGCGAGGGCAAATCGATCAATCAGCGTGCATAGTTTTTACAGTTCGGACATCTGCGCGGCCCCAAACCACAAAAGCAGCTATCATACGCCCGGCTCCGTCTCAGAGCCTCGCATGAAACGTCTATAATTACCAATGATTTCAATTAGATATATCCTGGAGCCACGCATGTTAAAGACACCCTTGTATGCCACAGCCCTGGTCCTGATGCTGTTGACGGGAACGGCCACCGCACAAAAACACCCGCTGGTGGAATTCGACACCACAATGGGCAAATTCCAAATCGAGTTGCGCGAAGACAAAGCGCCGCTGAGTGTGGCAAATTTTCTCCGTTATGTGCGCGATGGCTTCTATAACGGCACCATCTTTCATCGGGTCATCAACGACTTCATGATCCAAGGTGGTGGTTTCACTCCAGACTTTACACAGAAAAAGACCCGGGACCCTATTCAAAACGAGGCGGTAAATGGCCTCAAGAACCTTAGCGGTACGATTGCCATGGCCCGTACCAATACCCCCCACTCGGCGACTTCGCAATTCTTTATTAATGTGCAGGACAACACCTTTCTCGACCATAAAGCCCCCCAGGGCCAGGGTTGGGGCTATGCGGTTTTCGGCAAGGTCGTCTCGGGAATGGAGGTCATCGATAAAATTAAACAGGTCAAAACCACGCGACGTATGCCCTATAGCGATGTGCCCGCAGAACCAATCCTGATAAAGTCCGCCACCTTGGTAGCCACAGAAAATTAACCCAGGAAATTTTTAATGAACATAAAGCTGACGACCTCCCTCGGAGATGTAATCTTCACCCTCGACACGGCCAATGCCCCGGCGACGGCGGAAAACTTCGCCCAATATGTGCGTGATGGGCATTATGACGGCACCATCTTTCATCGGGTCATCGATGGTTTCATGATTCAGGGCGGCGGATTTGAGCCGGGCATGCGTGAAAAATCCACCCGCGGCCCGATTGAAAACGAGGCCGACAATGGCCTGACCAATAATACCGGGACCATTGCGATGGCCAGAACTCAGGATCCTCATTCCGCGAGTGCGCAGTTCTTCATTAATACCCAGGACAATGATTTTCTGAATCATAAAGCCAAAAATACAGCTGGTTGGGGGTATTGTGTATTCGGGAACGTCAGTGACGGGATGGAGGTCGTCACCGCCATTGAGGAAGTTGCCACGGGTAGCCGTGGCGGACATCAGGATGTACCAACAGAAGATGTACTGATCGTGAAGGCTGAGATTGTCGACTAGACCACGCCAATGACCACCCTTTTCGCCGCGGATATCCATCTGAGCACAGCGCGCCCGGATCGGGTCAAGGCATTTACGGATTTTCTTCTCGGTCCGTGCCAAAACGCGCGTGCACTCTACCTGCTCGGTGATGTCTTTGATGTCTGGCTGGGGGATGATGACGAACGCGCGCCGCACCTGGAAGTCAGCGCCGCACTCACAGCGCTGACCGGTGGTGGCACGCCCGTCTATTTCATGACGGGAAACCATGATTTACTGGTCGGCGATGCATTCTTTAAAAGAACAGGGTGTCGGCCTATCAGCGAACCCCATTTTTTGCAGATCCACGATCACCGCGTCGTGCTCTTGCATGGGGATGCCATGTGCACGCATGACAAGGCCTATCAGGCTTGGCGCAAGACCTTTACTGATCCGGCTAACCAGCGGGCATTCCTGGCGCTCGGTTTTGAACAACGCCTTGCTCAAGCTGCGCAGTTGAGGATGCAGTCCAATGCCCATACGGCACTGTCCACAGCTGAAATTATGGACGTCAGTCCAGATGCCGTTCTCGATACGCTGACTCAGGCCGGTGCGACCCACATGATTCACGGACACACTCACCGCCCGGCGATTCATGTGCTGGAAAATAATGGCGATACGGGGGCAAGAATTGTGTTGGGAGACTGGTATCAGGAGGAGAAAATTCTCGCCTGGGATGCTGCTGGCTACCGGCTTGGCAGCATCAGGCAATTGCACTTGTAAGCAAAATCATCCTCTGCGATCCGGGCGAGTCTGGCGCCGGTCATCGCCTCTTCGCCGATCGGCTTCACGCCGCGCCGGTCCACGCCGGTCTTCCCTGTTTAAACGCCTTTCTATCGGCCAGATGATTAACCGTTTGCGGAACCAGGCCTGCCACATCAACAGGCAGTACAAGGCAAACAACAGCAAAAACGCCTGAAACATTCTCAATTCGCTGATTCCTGTTTGCAGCGCATACAGTCCACCGACAGCACCAAGAATCGCCACGCTGAGCATTAAAATCACTGTTTTCGCTATGCTCAGGCCTGCCATTTGCAGCACATGGTGCAAATGTTCATGGCTCGCCGCGGTAGGCCAGCGACCACAAAGGGGGCGTTTAAACAATAACCAGACGGTGTCGAACAACGGCAGCATCAGTAGCCACAAAGCGCTTACGGGTGCCATTGCCCGGACTTCCCCCTGTGACAGGCGGATAAAGAACCAGGTGATGGCAAAGCCAAGCAGCATGCTTCCTGCATCACCCATAAACACCAGTGCGCGTGGGCGCCCTGGAAACCTTGTGTTAAACATTAGAAACGCCACCAACACAGCGACGATCAGGAGCAACACCCGGCTTTCCGCATCCATCCCGGCACTGTGTGCAACCCATGCCAGGCCGGCGATGGCTATCAAGCTCAAGCCTCCAGCCAGGCCATCCACACCATCACTCATATTCAGCGCATTGATCACGCCCACGGTACAGAACACACTGAAAATAATTGACCAGCCATGGAGCACAAACAGCGAACGGTCCAATCCAATGTAGCCTAAGTCAGACAACTGCAAATGACCCCAGCCAATCATGATTGCAGCAGCCAAAATCTGTGCGCCAAAACGGGTGCGGGAGGAAAGTTCACGAAAATCATCCAGCACGCCAACCATGACCAACAATGCTCCGGCTGCAAAAAATCCGCGCAGTGGGGTTAAAGCAAGATCCAAGGTCAGTGCCCCGATACTAAAGCCGATGAACATCGACAAGCCACCGATAAGCGGCACATTTCCTGCGTGCACCTTACGTTCACTTGGACGATCCAACAGACCCACCCGTTGCGCCACACCCTGTAGGCCCAGGAGCAAAAATACCGTCACAGAAAATGCAATCGCCAGGCTGAGCAAATAATTTGTCATGACTGCTTACATCGGCATAAATACGCGATATCTATAATTTGCAGACACCACTGTGAGGACTGCATCGCCATCAACCACTCAAAACCTCGGACCAGGCTTGCATGGCGATGGATTTGGCAAAGCGTGACTCGAACACGCGCCGTGCCTGACGGCCCTGCTCCAGGCACGCCTCAGGATCTGCCTCCAGGTCAAGGATTACCCGGGCCAGTGATTCTGAATCCTGTTGTGGTAGACATATTCCACAACCGCTGGAATGGATGATCTGGCCAATCTCACCGCGCCCGTCGCCGAGGTAAATGCTGGCGCGCCCAACCGCAGCGATACCATAGAACTTACTGGGCACAATCAATCCTTCCAGTTTTTGATTCAAGCTAATCAGGTGCACATCACCGACGCTGAGACTTTGCCGTAGTTTTTGCCGTTCCTGATAGGGCTTGAACACGACATTACGCAGATTGTACTGCTGAACACCACGTTCAATGGCACCCCGCAACACGCCGCCACCGATGAAAAGAAAACGAATTCGCGGCGCATCTTTCAGTATGCGTGCCGCATCCACAATGGCATCAAATTCATGTGCCCGGCCCATATTGCCGGAATACTCAATAACGAATTTGTCACTCAAGCCCCATTGTTGCCGCAGCGGATTTTCCGCACCAGGCAACGGACTCAATGCCTCACCATCGGCCCAGTTATGGATGATGCGGATCCGTTTTTCGTCGATGCCTTCGTGGCGCAGGCGGTGATGCATCAAACGGCCCAACACGACATTCATATGCGCCCGGCGCAGTGATTGATTGCGTAGCCGTTTAAGTAACACGGGCAAAAGTCCTGAAAAGCCTTTGATGCCCAATGCCTGGGCGACTTCTGGAAATAAATCCTGCAGCCAGTTCACCAGCAGAGCGCCACGATTCCGTGCCACTTTCGACATCACCACCGAAAGCATCGGTGGGTCCGTCTTTGCCACCAGGATGTCACCTGCTGTCAGCAGGTTGTTAGCGCAGCGCATTGCATTGACGTAAAAACCCAGATAATCAAGCCCCCGCCCGAGCAGCTTCTGGCGGCCAAAGCTTGGGCTCCAGACACGGTACACGCGCACGCCACGGACTATTTCGTGGGCGCTCAGGCAAGCATGGGGATCATCGATGATCTGCCGACTGGCAATGACACAAACCGACGCACCCTGGCGGGCCAATTCAAAACACAGATCCGACAATAACTGGCTGGTCGCAGAGTGGTCCGGAAAAAAATACCGGTTCACAAATACCAGGCGACGCTCCAACGGCGCGACTGTCTGCGAATTCAGTGCCGCACCTGCAACTGTCCATTACGAACTTTGTCCAGATCGATCTCAAGGCGCTGCCTGGACCAGCCATGAACTTTGTCGTGGGCTTCAATAAACACCCGCTTCAGTCCTGCAGGGATTTTGACTGATCCCAGCGAACGGGTGAAGGGTTGTTCATCTACATGGGGGTGAAACAGCGTTCTCAGTCCCAAGGAAGTGCCTTTAGCATCCACCACTTTCCAGGCATCGGCATAATGGTCCCAGCCACTGTCGGCGTGCTGTAACGTGACACTGACTGTCCAGGACTGATCGACTTGCCGGGAAAATTTTGCCGCGAGAATTTCAACATTTCCCGCCAACGCACACAGCGGACTGAATAACACGATCAAAACAATCCATTTAAAACCGCTACGCATCTTTCTCAACATTGCCATATTTCTCACGTAATTCACGACGCAAAATTTTACCGACATTACTCTTGGGCAATTCCTTTACAAATTGAATCAGTTTAGGCCGCTTGTAGCCGGTCAGTTCCTTGTGGCAATACGCTTGTAAATCTTCAGCGGTCAGTGCCGGATTCTTTTTCACCACTATCAATTTGACGACTTCACCCGAGTGTTCATCTGCAACGCCAATGACACCGACTTCCGCCACATCGTCATGCCCGGCAACCACATCTTCGATTTCGTTTGGATACACATTAAAACCGGACACCAGAATCATGTCTTTTATACGATCGACAATTTTGAAATAACCGTCCTCATTCATCACTGCGACATCACCTGTACGCAACCAGCCATCGCTGGACAACACCTCGGCGGAGGCCTCTGGGCGCTGCCAGTAACCTTCCATTACCTGGGGTCCGCGAATACATAATTCACCCGCCTCACCGACTGCCGACTCGTTACCGCTATCATCAATGACGCGAACATCGGTCGAAGATATCGGTAAGCCGATAAAACCGTTGTAATCCTTCAAGTCCATGGGGTTCATACAGGCCGCTGGCGAGGTCTCGGTTAACCCGTAGGCCTCGATCAACGTGCAACCTGTCACATCTTTCCAGCGCTCAGCCACAGAGCGTTGCACCGCCATACCTCCCCCCAGGGTGATGCGTAGTTTAGAAAAATCCACGTCACTAAAGCCCGGCGTGTTGAGCAGGCCATTAAACAGCGTGTTGACCCCGGTAATCACGGTAAATCCCAATGAATTGATTTCTTTGACAAAGCCCGGCATGTCCCGTGGATTGGTGATGAGGTGGTTTTGGCTGCCTGATTTCATAAACGTCAGGCAGTTCGCCGTCAGGGCAAAGATGTGATAGAGGGGTAACGCAGTAACCACCAGATCGCCTTCTTTGCACAGGCATTGCTCAATCCAGGCACTCGCCTGTTCGACATTGGCGACCATGTTCCCATGGCTCAACATCGCACCTTTGGCGACACCGGTCGTACCACCGGTATATTGCAAAAAGGCCAAATCGGCATGGTTCAGTTCCACTTGGTTAAATTGACTGCTGGCCCCTTTGCTCAACGCCTGCTTAAAAGATGTGGCGCCAGGCAATACGTAGGCTGGCACCATCTTTTTGACGTACTTGATCACAAGATTCATCAGCAGCGATTTAGGGAAAGGCAACAGATCACCCATTTTCGTGATGACAACATGCTTGACGGGTGTTTCAGCAATACATCCCGCCAACACATGGGCAAAATTCTCCAGCACCACGATTGCACTGACGCCACCATCTTTGAGTTGGTGTGCAAGTTCACGTTCGGTATACAGCGGATTGGTGTTGACGACCGTCAGTCCGGCACGCAGTGCGGCAAACAAAGCAACGGGGTATTGCAGCAAGTTCGGCATCATAATGGCGATACGATCACCTTTTTGCAGACGCAGATCGTTTTGCAGGAATGCAGCGAGCTTCTCACTCAGCGCATCCAGTTCAGTGTAAGTCAGTGTCTGACCATAGTTGCTGAAGGCAATTTTGTTGCCGTAACGTGCGACACTGCTATTGAAAATTTCAACAACCGAAGCGTGTGCGCTCGCATCTATCTGGCTCGGAATTCCAGGCGGATAACGCTTTAACCAAATTCTGTCCATCGTTGCCTCCTGAATTTACCGCCGGTTGTCACTCCGCAACGACTATGATTGTGCAACGCAACACCGCGTTTAGTTCTTGCACTACGGTGTTCGAGTCGCGCAATATATCGTTATGGTCATATTAAACAGGTGCTAAACATGCATCATCCGCTGTCGCATAACAACACCGAATTTCAGCAACGCCCCACTCACTGGCAACAGTTGTGTTATTGGCTACTCACCCTGACGCTTCTCAGTGCCCCTGTGGCCGCCAGGGAAATTGAGGGAATAAAACTCTCGGACAGCGCTGAGGTTGGTGGTCAACAACTGCTACTCAACGGCGCGGGTTTGCGCAGTAAGTTCTTTATCAGTGTCTATGTAGGCGGTTTGTACCTGAGTGATAAATCAACCGATGTCAAACAGATACTCGCCATGTCCGGGCCGAAGCGAGTCAGTATGCATTTTATTTATGATGAAATTTCCGAAGAAAAAATTCGTGCGGCCTGGAGCGAAGGGTTTAGCGAAAATAATTCTGATGAGGTCATGCAGTCGATGGCCGGGAAAATAGAAACCTTCAACAGTTTCTGGCCAGCCATAAAAGGCGGCGATGTTGCCTTGGTTGACTACCTTCCGGGAAAAGGCACACAGATCAGTTTAAACGGAAAAATAAGGGGTATTGTTGTCGGCGAAAAATTTAATCAGGCTGTTCTTAAAATCTGGTTGGGAGATAATCCTGTCGACAGCGATTTAAAATCTGGCATGCTGGGCGGAGAATAGTCTGGAAAGATACAAAAAATTACCTGTATAGCTATATTTAGCTGTTTAATATCATATAGATAGAGCATATACTTAGAGTGTTTTAATACAGCATAAAAGAATCACTTAACGGTTCATATCAGGGGATCATCATGAACAAGCGAATTGCCAGGGCAATTTCAGCCGGTCTTTTCGGCACATTTCTGGGGTACGGCAGCCTGGCCGGGGCAGCCGGTTTTGCCATTATTGAAAACAGTGCCCAGGGTCAGGGCGATGCCTTTGCCAGCGGTGGCGCCGCGGCAGAAGATGCGGCCAGCATATGGTTCAATCCGGCAACCCTGTCGAGACTCGGTTCGCAGATGCAGGCCTCTGCACACTTCATCAATCCCAGCTTTGAATTCAACGATACCGGTTCTGTACAAAAAGTCGGGGCAGCAACGGTACCCCTGCTGCCGACTGCCGGGACAGTCGAAGACGGCGGCGTCGATGCATTGGTCCCGAACTTTTACTACACCCGCAAAATTAACAATAAAATTAATTTCGGGTTTTCGATCAATGCCCCATTTGGCCTTAGCACCGCCTATGACCCTAATTGGAAAGGCCGCTATCAGACGGTGGATTCACGCATCACCACCATCACCTTCAACCCCGCCATTTCCTACAAGGTCAATAACAACCTGACGTTTGGCGCCGGTGTCAGTGCCAACTACATTGATGCACGCTTGAC
>CAZAWX010000117.1:0-2772 GCA_964488985.1 uncultured Ectothiorhodospiraceae bacterium | reverse complement strand
ACAACCTGACGTTTGGCGCCGGTGTCAGTGCCAACTACATTGATGCACGCTTGACCAATGCCGTGGATTTTAACGCCGTATGCCTGGCCAACTCCGGCGCCGCTGCAGGCGCCTGCGTCGGTGGTGCAGCACCAGGCCAGGGAGCGAATGACGGCTTTGCTGAGATTAAAGCCAATGATCTGAGCTTTGGCTTTAATGTCGGTATGCTCTACGAAATTAATAACAACACGAGGATTTCGGCAGCTTACCGTTCTCAGGTAAACCATAAACTCGATGGGACGGCTCAGTTTAGTGTGCCGACCACACTAAATACATTCAGCGCGGCTGTAAATGGTGGGTTGAAGGCCGCTTTTGCCAATACCGGAGTGCAGGCTGGGATATCCCTGCCCGACAGCTTTTCTTTCAGCGCCTACCACCGTGTTGTTCCCAAACTGGCCGTTTTGGCCGATGCGACCTGGACCGGTTGGAGTGATATTCCAGAGTTGCGAATTATCTTCGATGCCCCCACCACCAGCGGAACCGGGTTTTCGAACGAGGCTCTGGGCTGGAAAGACAGCTGGCGCCTGGGGCTGGGATTGCACTACTACCAAAGCAATCGCCTGACCTTACGCACGGGCGTGGCTTTCGATCAATCACCGGCCAGAGATGCCGTAACACGCACCGCACGACTACCGGATAACTCACGCGTCTGGATGTCATTCGGGGCAAGTTACAAACTTAACCAAAAGATGTCTGCCGACCTCGGTTACTCACATCTGTTCGTGAGCGATACTGCAATAGCCCGGGTAGGCAGCACTGGGAACGTCCTCAATGGCATCTACAAAACGGATGCCAACATCTTCAGTGCCCAGTTCAACTACAAGTTTAACTAGACCGGGACGTTAAACGCTAAAAAGCCTCCGTACAGGAGGCTTTTTTTTGCCTGCTTCACATGTCCAAGTCAAGGGTCCCAAGTCAGGGATCAAGAAACAAATCCTGGAGCAGTTCACCGCCGGACTCAGCCAGATAACCGTCTAAATCACCCATCCCGGCGTTAGCCAGCACCTGTTCATCAATAAAGAAATTTCCTGTACAGGTGCGGGCATCACTGCAAAAAACGGCATGGGCCGCATCGGCCACGATTGCAGGGGTCCTGCACTGGTTTTTCTGCACGCCAGGAATCATCGCCAATGCGGCTGTGTAGATCACAGTCCTTGGCCACAGCGCATTGACCGCGATCCCGTCCTGGCGAAATTCCTCAGCCATCCCCAGCACACACATGCTCATGCCATATTTGGCCATGGTATACGCCACATGCCCGGCAAACCATTTACTGGACATGTTCAACGGCGGTGCCAAATTCAAAATATGTGGATTATCGGCCTGCAGGAGCCAGGGAATACAGGCCCTGGAACAGGCATACGTACCGCGTACATTGACGCCGAACATCAGATCAACGCGTTTCATCTCAGTTTGCACAGTGCCCGTCAAACTGATTGCGCTGGCATTGTTGACGAGGATGTCGATGCCGCCAAAATGCGCTGCTGCCAGCGCCACGGCTGCTTCGATCTGTTCATCATTGCGCACATCCATAACGACAGCCAGAGCCTTGCCACCGGCCTCTTCCACTTCCCTGGCGACGCTATGGATGGTGCCGGGCAGTTTCGGGTGTGGGTCCGTCGTTTTCGCCGCGACAACAACATTGGCGCCATCACGTGCGGCCCGCAAAGCAATCTCACGGCCTATGCCACGACTGGCTCCAGTAATAAATAAGGTTTTACCCTGCAAATCGGACATGTGCGTATCCTTGCTAGAAATACCGGTTTAATTAAACACGGGCTTGGTTTTTGCCATAAAGGCACTGACGCCGATTTCAAATTCGCTACCGGCCGCTCCCTGCATAAATTGTTGCTCTTCTGCGTCCAACTGCTGATCAAGGCTGGATCCGAGAGATGCATGGATGAGTTTTTTTGTCCGGGCAAGTGTTTCCCGGGGTCCAGAGGCCAGCGCCAGGGCAACCTGGGCGGTGGCATCTTCCAGGTCGTCCACAGCCACGACCTGATTAATCAAACCCATGCGAAAGGCCGCCTCGCTATCAAACCGCCCCCCCAGCAGTGCCAGTTCCATGGACCGCTTCAGACCAATGATTCGCGGCAGACTGTACGTGCTGCCACCATCGGGGCTGGCGCCAATATTACGGTAGGCCAGGCTGAAGGTGGTCTGGCTGGCAGCGATGGCCAAATCACAGGCGGCCATCAAGCTCAGGCCAAAACCGGCACAAGCACCACGAACACTTGCCACAACAGGCGTACCGCTGCCGTATATCGTCCGGATACAACGATGCACCGGTTCCATGACCCGCCTGATTCCGGCCTGACGTTGTTCGACATCGACAGCGAGCAAGCGATGAAAATCCTCGATATCACCACCTGCCATAAAGAATCCTCCAGCCCCGCGGATCACAATGCAACCGATGCTGTCGTCGTTGGCAAGTTCGCTCAACTCCTTGTCAAGACCGATCGCCATCGCCTCATTCAGGGCGTTCAGTTTCTCCGGACGATTCAACGTCACCACCGCCACGCCACTTACATCGCGTTCCACAATTACCGGCATATTTCCGTCTCCATCTGATATGTCGCTGGTTTTCTAACATGAAACACCAGCCGTGGCCACAACCGCAACGACTGGCTGACGCCTGGCGCAGCTGTCACGCAAGCAAAACCGTGCAGGGCAGCACGGGTGTGGGTATAAGAAGTGTATGTGGCAGGGATGCCACATCCAAGCCTCCAGGGA
>CAZAWX010000116.1:0-11315 GCA_964488985.1 uncultured Ectothiorhodospiraceae bacterium | reverse complement strand
TTGAAAACACGTAACGTCGGCGGGCATGCTACGAGCAGTGACATCATAATGCATCCGTAACGTGCCAGATTATTCGCTGACGATCGCCCGGGCTTCGTCTTTAAGTCGTTCGGCAAAGGCTTGTGCCAGGCGTGACAAAGGTTTGTGTGCCGGCGTTAAGATGGCGATTCGATACTGGACCTGGGGAGCGAAGGGAATAAAGACGATTTTGTGCTGATCTGACTGAGTCAATGCGTAGGCCTTGGCACTTAGGGGGCTCATGACCGAGCAGGCGAGCGCCTGTTCGATAAACGCAAATTGAGAGACTGCATTTTGTACTTCAAAACGCACGCGTAATTTACAGCCGTAGCGCATGAAAATTTCCTGTAAACGTTTGCGGATAAAGTGCTCAGGCAGGAATGACACCAGGGCTCGATTATCCAAATCCGCAGGTGTGATCACCGCTAGCGAGGCCAAAGGATCCGTGTGGGCAACGGCGCAGACACAGTCCATGGAAATTTCATCAGCATCGACCAGTGGTGACTGCATGGCGACTTCAGCGAAGCCCAGATCGAATCGCTGTGAGGCCAGTAACTCATAGACCCGTTCCGAGCTTTGGCTGCGTAAGCTGATGCTGACTTCATTTCGTTGTTGCACAAAATCGGCAATTAATCTTGGCATCAGGTTTTCTGCATAAATTGGCATACAGGCAATTTTCAGATGCCCGGACTCGAGGGCCCCAACCCCCTGCATCGTTTCGCCCAGGGTTTTCAGCCGCCCCAGTATGCTGCGAGTTTCCGTGAGCAGGTAATGCGCCTCAGGAACCGGGTGCAGGCGCCCTCCCCGGCGTTCGAAGAGTTTGTAGCCAATCGCCTGCTCAAGCCCGGCGATGAGTGCGCTGACTGCAGGTTGGGTCCGGCCAAGATTGTGCGCAGCCTCCGTCATGGAACCGGTCAGCATCACCTCCTGGAATGCCTTGAGTTGCCGCTGATTCATATCTAACACCCCTGATGCTGGTCGTGAGTGGCGACAATCAGGCCCCAGGAGGATGCCTGGAAAATTGCGTATCGCTACAGCCACATAAGAATAATTGATGAATATAAAATAATTAATAATTTGTATCTATAGTAAACATTTCTCCATACTTACTTGTGTATTGCACATGATTGAGGTCAAACAGCATTCATAGCTGTAGCGCCGTTCTTCAGGGGGGATCATAAAACGTGGCCACAGGCCTGAATTCGGACCCATACTGGTGGGAAGCGGCGCCGCCCAGGCGAATGCCGGTCCTGCCGGTTGCCAAAACATGCGATGTTGCCATTGTCGGGGCTGGCTATGCCGGACTCGCAGCTGCATTGGTCTTGGCACGGGCCGGTCGCAGCGTTCAGGTCTTCGATACTCAGCGTCCGGGCGAGGGAGCATCAACGCGAAATGGTGGCCTCGCCAGTGGCAACTTACGCCAGGGTTTCGGCGAGATGATACAACGCCGGGGCCTGACGGCAGCAAAGCGCTTTTATAATGAAGGTAAAGTCGCCCGTGAGGCGCTTGCACACTTTCTTCACAGAGAGGAAATTGAATGTGATTATCAGCCTGTGGGCCGCTTCGTCGGGGCCGTGCAGCCTTCGCACTACGAAAGTCAGGCTCGCGAAGCCGAGCGCCTGAACACCCATCTGGGCCTTGACGCACAAATGATTCCACGCGCGGAACAACATACCGTGGTTGGCTCAGATCTGTATCACGGCGGTATGTTGCGTCCGGAACTGGCCGGTTTACACCCTGCCCGCTTTCATGCCGGATTACTCGAAAAAGTGTGTGCTGAAGGCGTTGCTGTGCATGGTGAAACTGCGGTGCTGGGTACCCGTCGTGAAGTCACTGGCTTTAGCGTCGAGACCGCGCGCGGCCGAATCCAGGCCAAACAGGTGGTGATGGCCACCAACGGCTATACGGATACGTCCAACCGCTGGTTGCAGCGCCGTCTGGTGCCCGTTCCAAGTCGCATGATCGCCACCGAGCCCCTCGCAGGGGAGACGATGGCACGATTAATACCCAAAGGTACCTTGCTGGGTGAAACTCGACAGCTCTACCACTACTTTCGTCCATCTCCCGATGGCACACGCATATTGTTTGGGGGTCGCGAACGTACCTGGGGTGGTGGCCAGGGCGATCCTGCCATGCACCTGCGCGATGACCTGGCGGCAATATTCCCGGAACTGTCCGCTGTCGGCATCAGCCACTCGTGGTTCGGTTATGTCGCTTTTAATTTAGATTTCCTGCCGCGAATGTTTGCCCGTGACGGCATCCATTATGTGACGGGGTTTTGTGGCTCTGGCGTCGTCTGGGCCTGGTGGCTGGGCTCCTGTCTGGGCCAAAAACTAGCGGGCAAAACAAGCGATGAGTCAGCATTTGCCTGCGCGCCACCTCGGGCCATTCCCTTTTATTCGGGAACGCCGTGGTTTCTGCCTGCCTCACTGGCCTGGTTTGGACTCAAGGATCGACTGGGTGTTGGAGCAAAAAAATAACGCGAACCTTATACCTAAGATAGTATTACCCCAATCTTATGGACAGGCTGCACAGCGACTGTCTGTCTTCCATGAGGGAGCACTGAGTTGCCGACCCGGGTGGGCCGCTTAGCGATAAGTTTTATCAACCACAAGCAGGAGAGTAAACGATGAAGTTCAAAGGTAAGTTATCCATTTTATTTGCGACCGCCATGATGGCCCTGACACTGGGCAGTGGCGCGGTACAGGCGCAGGATATGAAATTCTGGCGCATCGGCACCGGGGGTGCTGGTGGCACATATTTTCCAATTGGCGGCCTGATCGCCAATGCCATCTCCAACCCGCCTGGTTCACGTCCCTGTTCGAAAGGCGGTAGCTGTGGTGTGCCTGGCCTGGTCGCCATTGCGGTATCAACCAACGCCTCTGTTGCCAACGTCAATGCGATTGATGCAGGTCAACTGGATGCCGGTTTAGCGGGTGCGCAAAGTGTGACTCAGGGCTATTTGGGTGAAGGCAAATTTGTCGGCAACAAAAGAACGAACATTCGCTTGATTGCCACGTTGTATCCAGAGGACATGCATCTTGTCCTGCCTAAAGGTGTAAAACTCAACAGCCTGAAGGACCTCAATGGTAAACGTGTTGGTGTGGCTGCGGCCGGTTCCGGTACCCAGGTATCCGTACGGATGATTCTTAAGCACTATGGTGTCAAGGCGGATGAACAGGAACTGGGTCTGTCCCAGAGCAGTCAACGCTTGGCGGATGGGCAGTTGGATGCGTTTTTCTACGCGGGTGGTACACCTTTTGCCGCTTTGATTCAGTTGGGTGCAACGAAAGGATTTGAACTCTACAAATTTTCTGATTCCGATCGGAAAGAGATCAACAAAATCATTCCGTACTATGTTGATTCGCTTATTCCAGCTGGAACCTATGAAAACATCACCTACGATGTACCCACTCTGGCAGTAAACGGTCAACTTATCACCAATAAAGATCAGCCGGTCGATCTGATTTATCAGATCACTAAAGCGTTGTGGAACAAGAACACGCGCAAGTTGCTGGACAAAGGCCATGCGAAAGGCAAAGTCATTCGTATGGAAACAGCACTGAAAGGCGCACTTATTCCCATCCATCCTGGTGCGGAAAAGTTCTATAAAGAAGTCGGCCTGATTAAATAATCACTCCGCATATCGATACAAGCGGGTCCGCAGGGGCCCGCTTGTTTTTCCTGACACAACATTTTTATTCACGCGGACAGCGGGAGAAATAACGGTATGGTGGAATTTGATATCAAAAAAGCTGAAGAACTGGAAGAGCAGTTCGATTCCGGCTTGCATACCCGTGCTTTGGGCCCAAATCTGATTAAATTCTCCTTTGTTTTCTCCGTGTTGTTTGCCGCTTACCACTACATTACCGCAGGAACCGGCGTTCCGGTGGATTACTGGCACATGGGGTTCCATATGTCAGGCGTACTGCTGCTGGTGTTTATCGGCTTTCCCGCCATCAAAGGGGATCAGGCCTGGGAACTGCATCCCAACACCTGGTGGCGTTACGGCAATGTACCGTTGTGGGATTGGCTGTTTATCGTCGCCGGAATTTCCGCCTCGTTGTATATCGGCATCACCTGGTATGGCATCGACTTCACTTTATTAGGCATGAATTTCAACCTGCCTGAACAAGTCATTCGCCAGGGTAATCCGGCGATGATAGATGTGGTGTTCGGCAGTATGCTGATTGTGGTGCTGCTGGAGGCCGTGCGCCGCACACTGGGCTGGGTTGTGCCCATCATTTTGCTGGTTTTTACAGCGTATGCCATCTTTGGCAAATACATACCGATACAGATTCTTCGTCACCCCGGCATCAACTGGGCTCAATACATCAACAATATGTACTTCCCGGCGGAAGGAATATTTGGCATTACATTGTGGATTGTTTCCACCGTGGTGTTCCATTTTGTGCTGTTTGGCGTACTTGCCCAGCGCATGGGCCTGGGGCAGTTTTTTGTTGATATGGCGACCGTCATTGCCGGACGCTATACCGGTGGTCTGGCGAAAGTCAGCGTCGTCTCATCGGCCTTCTTCGGCACAATCTCCGGATCGTCTATCGCCAATGTGGTATCGACGGGATCTCTGACCATTCCCAACATGAAACGCATGGGGTATCCCGGCCATCTGGCCGGTGGTGTTGAAGCAGCATCCAGTGCCGGGGGTCAGATTACCCCGCCTATTATGGGGGCGGCAGCCTTTGTTATGGCGGAGTTTCTGGAAGTGCCCTACACCACGATTGTCATTGCTGCCGCAGTCCCGGCAGCCATGCACTATGTGGGGGTGCTGTGTATGGTGCATTTCCAGGCCAAACGTCTTGGCCTTAAAGGTATGCCCCCCGAGGAAATTCCAAAAGTCTGGTCGGTGGTCAAAAAAGGCTGGCCAACGGCAATCCCTTTGGCGGTTCTGATCTATGTATTGTTCAGTGGTTTTTCACCACACATGGCCGCATTTTGGGGTATTACCTCTGCCCTTGTTGTGGGTTTCATCAATCCGATGCACCGCCTTTCAATCCGCGATGTTCTGGAAGGCAGTGTCACAGGGGTTAAATATGCACTTGCCGTCGGTGCCGTCGGTGCTGCAATTGGTATTGTCATCGGTGTCGTTAATTCCACCGGGTTGGGATTTCGCCTTGGCTTTATGGTCACCAACAGTGCCCAGACCATTGCTGAAAACGTTAACTCATTAATATCCTGGATTCCTCTGGTTCATTTTGCATTACCTGATTTGACGTTGTTCGTGTCATTAGTGCTGATCGCAGTAACCTGTATTTTGATGGGCGCAGGACTACCGACCACTGCCCTCTATATTATGCTGGCAACCGTGGCACAACCGGCCCTGGCAGGGTTAGGGATCCCGCCACTGGCATCACATTTATTCGTACTCTATTACGGGGTGATTTCGGAAATCACACCGCCGGTATGTACTTCGGCCTACGCTGCGGCAGCCATCGCTGGAGCGAATCCGTTCAAAACCGGGGTCTCCGCTTTTTCTTTCGGGATCGGCAAGCTGCTGGTGCCGATGGTGTTTGTATATTCACCCGCAATGTTGATTGTGCTGGATGATTATTTTACCTGGTCCGCATTTCTGGAGTCTTCGATCACCTGTGCTCTGGGTGTGGCGATGATGGCGACTGCGGTAAGCGGTTATTTTCTTGCCCATATGCCGAAATCGATGCGTTGGCTGATGGGTGTTGCGGCATTATTTATGGTTGCCCCCAGTATTAGCAGCGATCTTTATGCATTTGTGTTTGCCCTGCCGGTGCTTGTGCAACAGGTCGCAGCGCGTAAATTGGAGCGCAAAAGTGTCCTCGAAAATGCCTGAATCAAAGCACCGTGAAGTCTTCGTGATAGGCGCTGGCATTATCGGTATTTGCACCGCCCTGGCACTGCAGGAAAAAGGCTTCAAGGTCAGCGTCATCGATCGGGATGGCCCCGCGGAAGGGGCCAGTCATGGCAATGCCGGGGTAATTTCGCCCTGGTCCTGTGTCCCCCAGTCCCTCCCCGGAGTCTGGAAGCAGGTCCCAAAGTGGCTGTTCGATCCGGATGGCCCGTTGGCGGTTCGTTGGTCATACCTGCCGCAGTTAGTGCCATGGCTGGTACGGTTTTTTCAATCTGCCAATGAATCACGATTACCCGCAATTGCCGCTGCCATGCTGGCAGTGAACCGGCCCAGTGTCGAGTTATACCAGCAATTGCTCGCCGATACCGGTGCGGAAGATCTGGTTCGCGACTGTCTGTATCTGCATGTGTATAAAAGTGTAGATGGCGCCAATCCACAGTCGTTATCCTGGCGTCTGCGCAAAGAACACGGGGTGCCGTTTGAAGTGCTCAAAAACGGTGAGATTCAGGAAATTGAACCGGAACTGTCCACTGCATACAAGTCAGCAATGATGATCAAACAGCAGGGCCGTACGGTTAACCCGGGTCGTTTGGGCCAGGTGCTGTCCGCCAAGGCACAGGCACGTGGGGTGGAATTTTTGCGTGGAACGGTAAAACACATCACCCCCCTGACAGATGGCAATGGCTACACAATAAACACCGACCAGGATGCATATGCTGCCCGTACGGTGGTCCTGGCTGCCGGTGCCTGGTCGGTACGGTTGCTGTCTGCATTAGGGATCGACGTGCCCCTGGAAGCTGAACGGGGATATCACCTGGTGTTCAAGGATCCGGGACTGGCTTTGAACAATTCGATCATGGATGCCGAACACAAATTTGTCACCAGTTCCATGGAAATGGGGGTTCGCAGTGCCGGCACGGCGGAGTTTGCCGGCCTTGATGCGCCGCCAAACTATCGTCGGGCCAGGGTTTTCAAGCACCTGGCTAAATCTTTGTTGCCCAACCTCAACACCGAGTCCAGTGAGGAATGGATGGGCACCCGGCCCTCCTCGCCTGATTCTGTCCCTTATATCGGACAGGTTCCCGGGCGCCCCGGGTTGTTCTGCGGTTTCGGCCATGCGCACCTGGGGCTGACCGGGGCACCCATGACCGGGAGGATGTTGGCGGCACTGATCGCGGATGAACCTTTGAATCTGGATATGGCCCCCTACCGACTGGACCGCTTTAGCAACTAGGTGAGTTGTCGAGGTATGCCGAATTCAAGTGTCTATGATGCTCTTGTGGTCGGTGGTGGCTTGGTAGGGTCGGCCATCGCCTATGGCTTGCAACGACTGGGTTTATCCACGCTGGTCCTTGATGAGAATGATGTTGCTCTGCGTGCAGCACGCGGTAACTTCGGTCTGATCTGGGTACAAGGCAAAGGCGTAAATTATCCTCCCTATGCGCAATGGACCTGGAAATCTGCACAGTCATGGCCGGAGTTAAATAACGACCTGCACCGAGTTACCGGCGAAACAATCGGCTATCAACGCCCCGGGGGCATTGCTGTTTGTCTTGATGCTGAGGAAATTGAACAGACGCGAGCTAAAATGAGTCGCCTGCGCTCTCACAGTGCATATTTTGAATTTCAAATGCTGGACAGGCAAGCCCTTGCGCAACGGCTTCCCGGACTTGGACAGGAGATCGCCGGAGGCTGCTATTCATCGGCAGATGGACATGTTAATCCGTTGTTTTTACTGCGCGGATTACACCAGGGTTTGCGGGCCATGGGCGGGCAGATTGTCAGCGGCAGCCAGGTTAACGCTGTGCAATTCACCGGTACACACTTTAGTGCCGAAACCTTGCAGGCGCATTTTCGCGGCAAGCGGCTGATTTTGGCAGCCGGCTTAGGTACCGAATCGTTAGCGGCACAATTGGGAATGAATGTTCCGGTGCGCCCGCAACGGGGACAGATTCTGGTCACAGAACGCTTACAGCATTTTCTTGATTTTCCCATGTCGCAAATTCGTCAGACCGCAGAAGGCAGTGTCCAGTTAGGGGTATCTAACGAAGAAGTGGGATTTGATGATGGTACCCAGGCCACGGTACTTAACCAGATTGCCCACCGCGCGGTACGGGTCTTCCCGCATCTGGCAAAGGCCCGGATTGTGCGCGCCTGGGGAGCTTTGCGGGTCATGACCCCTGATGGCTATCCGATATATACCCAATCACAACAGTTTCCGGGTGCATTTGCCGCAGTTTGCCACAGCGGGGTTACCCTGGCTGCTGCACATGCATTGCATCTGGCCGCAGATATCGCCAAGGGCACGCTGCCCGAAATTCTGGCTCCGCTGGGGCCACACAGGTTTGAAAATGCATAGAATTATTGGCAACAACACGACTCAAATACATATCGATTTTGAAGGTGAGGCGGTGCTGGCGCAGGCAGGCGACAGCGTCGCCGCCGCCCTGCTTGGCAGTCATCACTGGAATTTACGTGACACCGCAGTAAGTGGCGCTGCACGTGGGCCATTTTGCATGATGGGGGTATGCTTCGATTGCCTGGTGGAAATCGACGGCATCGCCAATTGCCAGGCATGTATGACGCCGGTACGTGAGGGCATGCAGGTGAAACGTCAGCGGGGCGCTGGCGATATCGGTGTAAGAGCATGAAAACCCATTATGAACTGGTCATCGTCGGTGCCGGTCCGGCCGGCATGGCCGCTGCGAGTGTGGCCGCTGATCATGGGATGGATGTGCTGTTGATCGATGAGCAGGCTGCGGCAGGTGGGCAGATTTATCGTGGCCTGGGCAACCCGGCGTTTGCGGACAAAAAGATTCTCGGCGCCGAATACTACCAAGGCCAGGATCTGCTAAATCATTTCACTTCAAGCCAGGCAGAGTATGTTAGCGGTACCACGGTCTGGCAGGTCAGCGCCGAACGTGAAATCGGGATCTCCTGCAACGGTACGGCCCGCTTGCTAAGCGCCGATCAGATCATCCTCGCCACCGGAGCCCAGGAGCGTCCGTTTCCTGTGCCCGGGTGGACATTACCCGGCGTCATGGGAGCTGGTGCTGCACAAGTGTTGCTCAAAGCCTCCGGTCTGGCATCGGCCGATGCGGTTTTCGCTGGCACCGGGCCATTGTTGTATTTAATCGCCCATCAGTATCTGCGCGCAGGTGTACCCGTGCGTGCCATTGTCGATATACAGCCGAAAACAAATCTGTTGCAGGCATTGCCACATCTGCCGGCGGCACTGCTTGAATCCGGGTCATTGCTCAAGGGCCGACGTTGGATTGCTGAATTGAAGGCAGCCGGGATACCCTTTATCAGCGCAGTTGACGAATTAAAAATTTCCGGCGACACATGTTGTGACGGGCTTGATTATAAGCACCAGGGTCGATGGCAGCATATTGAAACTGCCCATGTGTTTTTACATCAGGGCGTGGTGCCGAATGTGAATCTGGCCATGGCCGCAGGCTGTACCCACAATTGGAGCGACGCTCAACTGTGCTGGCATGCACTCACTGATGAGTGGGGCCTGAGTGACGTACCCGGAATAGTGGTGGCAGGTGATGGCGCCGCCATCAATGGCGCCGTGGCTGCTGAATCCATGGGCCGGATTGCCGCTTACGGCGCACTACAACGTTGCGGTTATATCGATCCGCGCAAACGCGACACTCTGGCCCTGTCAGAACGTAAAAAGCGGTCCGCGGCAACCCGAATCCGGCCGTTTCTCGATGCCTTGTTTCAACCGCCTGTGCAGTTCCGGGTTCCCGTAGACGATGCCACGCTGGTTTGCCGCTGTGAAGAGGTGACTGCGGCGCGTGTCAGGGAGTCCGTGGAACTGGGATGTCTTGGCCCCAACCAGCTTAAGAGTTTCAGCCGTTGTGGTATGGGTCCGTGCCAGGGTCGCTTTTGTGGTTTGACTGTGAGCGAAATGATCGCGCAAATCCGTGCGGTGCCTGTGGCTGAAGTCGGTGCAATGCGTCTGCGGCCGCCGGTTAAACCGTTGCTGCTGGGTGAACTGGCAGCGCTTGATGTGACGTCAACGCCACAACATCGAGACGATTGATTATGGCGCAGCAGCGGCGCTCGGCTGATGTCATTGTCATCGGTGGTGGCTTGCATGGGTGTGCGACGGCACTGTATCTAGCCCTGGCCGGGCTCAAGTCCATTGTTGTGGAAAAAGATGTAGTGGGTCGCCATGCGTCAACGGCCAATGCTGGCGGAGTACGACGTCTGGGCCGACATTTGGCGGAAATTCCCTTGGCGCTGGCGGCACTTGATATTTGGCAGCATATTCAGGATCTGGTGGATGATGATTGTGGTTTTGTCCCTTCCTGTCAGGTCAAGGTTGCCGCATCCCAGGACGATCTGTTGGCTTTGAGTGAGCGCAGAAAATTTTTGTTGCACCATGGCTATCAACATGAAGAACTGATCGACCGCCGGCAACTGCTGGAATTAATCCCATCCATCGCTGCGCATTGTGTTGGTGCAATCGTGGTCGATGGGGATGGCTATGCCAATCCGTTTTTGACAATGCAGGCATTTAAACGCCGTGCTATTGCTGCCGGGGTGCGTATCCAGGAAAACACAGCGGTATCGGCACTGGACAGACATGCGGGTATCTGGCAATTGAACACATCCCATGGCGTATTTGAGGCACCGATTGTGGTGAACTGTGCTGGTGCCTGGGGCGGGCGGATTGCAGCAATGTTAGGTGAACCGGTCCCGATCCAGGCCCAGGCACTGATGCTCATGATCACCGCCCGAGTGAAGCCCTTTATCAATCCGGTGCTTGGGGCACAAGGTCAAAAACTGTCTTTTAAACAATTCGCCAATGGTAGCGTTTTAATTGGCGGAGGCTATCAGGGCCGGGCCGATCCAAAAACCAATCGCACCGAACTGGACTTCAAAGGCCTGGCGGCCAGTGCCGCCACTGCAGCGCAACTGTTTCCGGGTTTGCGTGGCGTTCAAATCATTCGTAGCTGGGCTGGGATCGAAGGGGTGTTAGAGGACGGAATTCCTGTGATCGGAGCCAGTGCCAACGACGGCGCATTTCATGCCTTTGGCTTTTGTGGCCATGGGTTTGCCCTCAGTCCCATCGTCGGCAAGATAATTACAGATCTTATTGTTCACGAACAATCCCCCCTTCCGATTGAGGCTTTCAGTATTGGTCGTTTTATTGGAAGTTCGTGTGCCAATGGCTGATTTGAACCCGCTGCTCCTATTTTTCAGTTAAATTGGCGACTTTCAAACTTAGCGTCAATTGTTCTGAATGCGCCTTTGGTGAGGATATTCAGGCTGATGTGATAGGTTTCTCCTGCTCGTGGCTTGAAATAATTTCCATAGCTGCCAGGGCTGAATGCCATCGACCGCAGTTCCAGAACGTCCCTGCCCAATCCAGGTCGTTCATAGGCCATCTGGACATGCGCACCTTTTACCGGTGCCTTCGTTGTCACGTTATTCAGCG
>CAZAWX010000115.1:0-11348 GCA_964488985.1 uncultured Ectothiorhodospiraceae bacterium | reverse complement strand
CTGGATTCCCGCCTTCGCGGGAATGACGGCGTAAAGAGTTTCCGGATGGGCACTAGCTATGAGCTATTTGACCCCATAGAACTAATGGAGACGCCCGATGGAATTGGCAAATGTCACACTCGACGATAAATACCTGCATCAAATGGGCAGAGTTTATCTGACCGGAATACAGGCGCTTGTCCGTTTACTGCTGGACCAACACCAGCGCGACAGAGATCAGAATCTGAACACTGCAGGATTTGTCTCCGGCTACCGCGGGTCACCTCTGGGAGGATTGGATCAAAACCTCTGGAAGGCACAAAGCTTCCTGCAGAAACAACGCATCCATTTCCAACCTGGCCTGAATGAGGATTTGGCGGCCACTGCTGTGTGGGGGACACAGCAAGTCAATATGTTCGAGGGTGCGCGCTACGACGGCGTGTTCGGAATGTGGTATGGCAAGGCACCCGGGGTGGATCGCAGTGGCGATGTTTTCAAACATGCCAACGCGGCGGGTTGTTCACAGTTCGGCGGCGTACTGGCGATTGCCGGTGATGATCACGGTTGTAAATCTTCTACCTTGCCGAGTCAGAGTGAATTCAGTTTCATGGATGCTCGTATACCGGTGTTAAACCCGGCTGATGTCCAGGAAGTTCTTGATTTCGGCCTCTATGGGTATGCAATGTCACGCTTCAGCGGTTGCTGGGTTGGCCTGAAAGCTATAGCCGATAACATGGACACCTCTGAATCGGTCAACATCGATCCGCAACGACTTACAATTAAAGTTCCCGCCGAATTCCCCGTTCCGGATGGCGGCCTGCATAGTCGTTGGCCGGATACTCCATTGCAGCAAGAAGAACGATTACAACAACACAAACTCTATGCAGCACTGGCCTTTGCCAGAGCCAATCGCCTGGACAGGATTGTACTCGACAGCCCTGAACCACGTCTGGGAATCGTCACTACAGGCAAAGCCTATCTGGATGTATGCCAGGCATTGGAGGATCTCGGTATCGATGCTGCACTGGCGACTCAGATCGGCCTGCGAGTGTACAAAGTTGCCATGAGTTGGCCGTTGGAACGTGATGGAGTTCGTCACTTTGCCCATGGATTGGAAGAGATCCTGGTCGTCGAAGAAAAACGCGCCGTAATTGAAAATCAACTCAAGGAGCAACTCTACAACTGGGATGAAGTTGTGCGGCCCCGGGTTGTCGGTGAGTTCGACGAGCACGGCCAGAGGTTAATTCCCTCCATTGGCGAATTGACGCCGGCACGGGTTGCACGGGTGATATCACAACGCATCGGACCGTATGTCACCAGCACGATGATTAAGGAGCGCCTGGAATTTCTGCAAGCGAAAGAAGCTGCGCTGGCCAAGCGCTCCAGTGGAATTCTCGACAGGACCCCGCACTTTTGTTCCGGCTGTCCACATAACACATCCACGGTGGTCCCCGAGGGAAGTCGCGCCCTGGGAGGAATCGGCTGTCATTACATGGCAACCTGGATGAACCGGCACACGGACACGTTCTCACAAATGGGTGGAGAAGGCGTATGTTGGATTGGCCAGGCTCCCTTTACTGAAACACCCCATGTGTTCGCCAACCTCGGCGATGGTACTTATTTTCATTCCGGTATTTTAGCCATTCGCGCCGCGCTCGCCGCCAAGGTCAGGATGACCTACAAGATTCTCTATAATGACGCCGTTGCGATGACGGGTGGTCAGCCTCTGGACGGCACATTATCTATCCCGGATCTGACCCGGCAATTACAAGCGGAAGGAGTAAAAAGAATTGAGCTGGTCAGCGAAACGCCTCAGCACTATGCCGATAAAGCACTGCTGGCACCGCGTGTCGGCGTTCACCATCGTGATCAACTTGCTACCGTCCAGCATGCATTACGTGAATATCCGGGTGTCAGCGTATTAATTTACGATCAAACCTGTGCCGCAGAAAAACGCCGTCGCCGCAAACGGGGCCAGATGCCAGACCCAGGTGTACGGGCGTTTATAAATTCTGATGTCTGTGAGGGATGTGGTGATTGTTCACGCCAGTCAAACTGTCTATCCGTTATACCAATGGATACAGCGAATGGCCGTAAACGCAGCATCGACCAATATTCCTGTAACATGGACCTGTCCTGTCTGAAAGGGTTCTGTCCAAGTTTTGTGACGGTCCATGGTGGACAACTACGCAGGACCAAACGCGATCCAGCAACCTTCATACGCGAGTCTTTGACCAGTCCGGCAATCCCTTCCCTGTTTCACCCCTTTAACCTGCTGATTACCGGAATTGGCGGAACCGGAGTGACAACTCTGGCGGCATTGCTGGGGATGGCTGCACATTTGGAAGGTAAAGGGATATCGGTACTGGATATGACCGGTCTTGCCCAGAAATATGGGGCTGTTACCTGCCATGTGCGCATAGCCGCACAACAATCCGATCTTAAAGCCAAGCGAATTTCAGCAGGAAATGCACATTTATTGCTTGGTTGTGACTTTATCGTCGCCGCCAGTTTTGATGTGCTGGCAAAATGCGACCCGGAGCACACCCATGCTGTGATCAACAAACACCGGTCAATGACGGCGGGGTTTATTTCCGAACCGGACCAGCCCTACCACAAACTTGAAATGCAGGCTGCTCTCGCTGAGGCTGTTCGAGACGATGCTGTATTCGTCGATGCAAATTTATTTGCCATTCAATTGTGTGGCGACCCCATGGCCACCAATCTGTTCATGCTCGGTGCCGCCTGGCAGGCAGGCAGGATCCCCCTTTCGCACCAGGCAATCGAACAGGCGATAACGCTCAACGGTGTGGCAGTTGAGAATAATCTGCAGGCCTTCACCTGGGGCCGGTTATATATACAGCGCCCACAAGATGTTTCCACCGCCGCAGGCAGCAAATCACAACGGGGTTCTGAACCAAAAAAACTCACTGAATTGATCGGCTATTACGAGGATCATCTATGCACCTACCAAAACAAATCTTATGCCCGTCGCTATGTTAAATTTGTACAAAAGATTGCCGATACCGAACTTAAGCGAACCCCGGATCAACACGGTCTGGCTGAAACTGTCGCTGTCAGCTATGCGAAACTACTCGCCTACAAAGACGAATACGAGGTAGCTCGATTATTTACCGATGCCAAATTTAAGCGCCAACTGGATGCACAGTTCAGTGGTGATTATAAGCTACAGTTTCACCTCGCCCCGCCACTGCTGTCTGTCCATGATCCCCTCACAGGACGACCGGTAAAACGTCACTACGGAGACTGGGTACTACGCTTCATGCGGCCCTTGGCACGTTTTAAATTTTTACGCGGCACACCGTTTGATCCCTTTGGCTACAGCAAGGAACGATATTTTGAAAGGCAGTTGATCCGTAACTATGAAGGCCTGCTACGGCACCTGCGCAAAGACCTTACTCCCGAAAATCACGCTTTGGCGGTACAACTGGCAGCATTGGCGCAACGTGTGCGGGGCTTTGGCCCGGTCAAAATACAAGCTAGTGAAAATCTGAAACAGACTGAACAGGAATTACTGAAGCGTTTCAATACTGCCGGCCAATGTGCAAAACGATGATCGTCGGTATTCAGGCCTTTTTGACAAACTCTGACTTCAACTGCATTGCCCCGATACCGTCAATTTTACAGTCGATATCGTGATCACCGTCAACCAGACGAATATTTTTCACTTTAGTCCCAACCTTGACCACCAACGATGAACCTTTGACTTTAAGGTTTTTAATGACCGTCACACTGTCACCACTACTGAGAACATTACCGTTTGCATCCTTCACAACACCTGAGTCATCGCCATGCGACTCATCTGCCGCAACCGGCCATTCATGAGCGCATTCAGGGCATACAAGCATCAAGCCGTCTACATACGAATATTCTGAGCCACATTTCGGGCAATTCGGTAAATCACTCATTCATTATCCTTCACATTCACAAAGCTCTTGCGCCCTTCAAGTAGAAGCTCACAAGGCATGAAAACCAAAAGTGTGTATTTCTTCACTTTGACCAGTAAGGGCGCTGACGCAAATAAGTTTCACAGGCTACGTCAGAATTTTTCCAGGCCATGTTCTTTAATCTTGCGGGTCAATGTATTACGGCCCCAGCCCAAGCGCCGTGCGGCATCCTGACGTCGACCCTGGGTACATTGCAAGGCTGATTTCATCAATACCCGCTCGAAGCGCGGCAACGCCTCTTGGAGGATATCATCGGCTCCCTTCGCTAATTGTTGCTCCGCCCATTGTCGAAGCGGTCGTGTCCAATCTTCACTCTCGTGGGCACTGTGGCCCGTGGCCTTGCGCACTTCCGATGGCAGATCCTCCATGTGGATCAGCGTACCAGAGGCCATAACCGTCAACCAACGGCAGAGATTTTCCAATTGCCGAACATTGCCCGGCCAGGAAAATTCTTGCAGAAATGCGATCACCTCAGGCCGCAACTGTTTAGTTTCAGAATTCAACTCTTTTGCAACGACAGTAAGAAAATGCGCCAATAATGCAGGAATATCTTCTCTGCGCTCGCGTAATGCCGGTGAATGGATACGGATCACATTCAAGCGGTGGTATAAATCCTCACGGAAACCGCCATCTTGCACACGTGCTTCGAGATCCTGGTGAGTCGCTGCGATGATTCGCACATCAGTGCGTATGGGGATATGCCCACCGATGCGGTAAAACTCACCATCTGCCAATACCCTCAACAGACGCGTTTGTAACTCATGTGGCATATCTCCAATTTCGTCCAGGAACAATGTTCCGCCATCCGCCTGTTCAAACCGGCCTCGATGCATGGAATGAGCACCGGTAAAGGCACCACGTTCATGTCCGAAAAGTTCACTTTCCAACAAGTCTCTTGGGATCGCCGCTGTATTGATCGCGATATAAGGCTTTTGTGCACGCACGCTGTGCCGTTGTAATGCCTGGGCCACCAACTCTTTGCCGGTCCCTGACTCACCGGTTATGAGTACAGTGATGCTGGAGTTTGACAATCGGCCAATGGCCCTGAAAACATCCTGCATGGCGGGCGTTGACCCGATAATTTCCCGCTCAGGCGAGGTGACTGTCAGGGGACTGTCTGGTGTTTGATTTTGATTGTATGCAACGGCCCTGCGCACAAGTTCGACGGCATCATCGACATCAAATGGTTTTGCCAGAAATTCGAATGCACCGTCCTTAAATGCTGCGACGGTGCTGTCCAGATCAGAAAAAGCGGTCATGATGATCACCGGTAGATCTGGATAGCGTTGCGAAATCTGGCGCTGCAACTCCAGCCCATTGACTTGCGGCATACGAATATCGGTCACAATCGCATCCGGTAAACCTGCTTCCAGGCGCTGCAATATGGTCATCCCGTCAGCAAAGCTTACGACAGACATGCCCGCCTGTTGCAGGGCCTTTTCCAGAACCCAGCGGATTGAACGATCATCGTCAATGATCCAGACAGTCTTCATGCCGTTATTCTCATCATGTTCAGCGTGTGTTTTCTATGGCGTTATCAGGCAACGGTAGCAACAAGCTAAATCGGGTACAGCCCACAGTACTATCGGACTCGATTAACCCCCCGTGCTGGTGAAGCAAAGATTGTGCTATGGACAATCCAAGTCCTGTGCCCTGGGGGCGTCCGGTCACCAGCGGGTAGAATATCCGCTCACTCAAATCGGCTGGAATTCCCGGACCATCATCCATCACATCAATACGTAATACCAAACGATGCTGCCGATGGCCAAGTGTACACTGGCGCAAAATTCGGGTTCTAATACAGATTTTACCGTTTCCTTCCAGCGCCTGAATGGCATTGCGACCCACATTCAGTAGTGCCTGGATGAGTAATTCCGGATCAGCATCAAGCTGCGGTAAACTGGGATCATAGTCCCGTATCAACTCTATTCCAGGATCAGCTTCCGCCCGCAATAAAGTACAGACGCGCTCGGTGACTTCGTGGATGTTGACGGGTCTTAATTGCGGCAGTCTGTGTGGGCCTAATAAATTATCGAGCAACCTTTCCAACCGATCTGCCTCGCCAATGATGACCTGGGTATACTCGCGAAGATCTTCCTGATCGAGTTCCCGTTCCAGTAATTGCGCTGCACCACGCAAGCCGCCCAGGGGATTTCTGATCTCATGGGCAAGGCCACGCAGCACCGCCCTTGCTGTCTCATTTTCCGCCAGCAACCGTTCCTGGCGCAGGACCTGGGAATGATGATCCAGACGACTAAGCTCGACGACAACCCGCAAGCGCGCAATGTCGTCAAGCCAGGGGGTAATAACGCAGTCAAACCCTACAGATGTGGTACTTGAAAATTGAGCATCCAATTGCTTTCCTGCAACGGCAGTCCCGGACTCGATCACTCTTTGTAAAAGCCGGTAGATTGTTTCAGCTCGGGAAAAAAGTACCGCAGCTGTTGTTCCTGTGCTTTGCCGACTACTGTTCGCCAATAACTCTTCCGCGGCCGAATTCATATCCAGCAACACCTCATTTTCATCGAACAGCAACAATGCTGTAGACAGGTGGTCAAGCACACGATGCAAGGGGGGTGTCCGGTGTTGTGCTGGCGGTGTCGGTAACTGTGGCATAGCTGTTTAGTGGCACCAGAAGCGCCCGGCTGTGCACAATCTCATGGTTAAACTGAAGACACAAAAATTCATCTGCTCATTATGCACTGCAACAGCGCAAACACCGGCCAGACTAAAGCGTTATTGAATGGAGTGGCGTTTGAGATGAAAGGTGACACTGGCAGATTGTTTAACGGCTTTACCGGATTTGTCCTTGATACTCGCCTGCAGGGTATGGCTGCCCCGATCCACATTGGTCAAACTGACACTGGTTCCCCGTCCACTACCAATAGATTTACCATCCATTAAAATTTCAATGCTGTGATTTTTGTCCAGTCCAGGATCAATGCTCAGTTGCACACTGACCTTGCCGGAGTTGTCACGAAGCACCTGATCGGCCTTGGGCGAGCTTACCTTAAAGGTTTTGTACTGCGTCGTTGCGGGGGTCTTGTTGGCCGTCTTGGGCTGCACCGCCGGTAATGGCGGTGCGGTGTAAAACTGCAACTCTGGTAATTTTACCTCTACCCCACCTTTTTGTGGTTTATCCGCATAGCGAACACTGCCATCCGGCATTTTCCACTTGTAGATTTTTGCCTGCCCGGGCATCGCCAGCACGATACCCATCAGCAACATCATCAGATAACGCATGGCGCTATGATGGCACCCATTGTGCCTGGAAAAAAGCCCCCCGGTGCGAAGGGCTTTTCCGACATGCAGAATTTACCCGCTTGGGACAGCCTCAGAGGCTGTAGTACATATCGAATTCCACCGGATGCGTGGCAGCACGAAACCGGGTTAGTTCCTCTCTTTTCAGATCCAGGTATGCGTCAATGCAATCATCGCTGAAGACTTCACCTACTTTCAAAAAGGCCCGATCCTTGTCCAACGCCTCTATCGCCTCCTCTAATGAGGCACAAACTGTCGGCAGGCCTTTTTCCTCTTCCGGCTTCAGATCGTACAGATCCTTGTCCAGAGGGGCGCCCGGATCCAGCTTATTCTGAATACCATCAAGCCCGGCCATCATCATCGCGGCAAATATAAAATAAGGATTACCGCTGGAATCCGGAAAGCGAATTTCAATCCGGCGACCTTTCGGATTGACATCATGGGGAATACGACAAGAGGCGGAACGATTACGTGCCGAATACGCCAGAATGACAGGTGCTTCAAAGCCGGGAACAAGGCGTTTGTAGCTGTTGGTACCTGAATTGGTAAAAGCATTCAGCGCCCGGGCGTGTTTGAAAATTCCGCCGATATACCACATCGCTTCGTCTGAAAGTCCGGCGTATTTATCACCGGAAAAGACATTGCTACCTTCCTTGGACAACGACTGGTGCACATGCATCCCGCTGCCGTTGTCACCTACCAATGGTTTAGGCATGAACGTGGCCGTTTTGCCATAGGCGTGGGCAACATTGTGCACACAGTATTTCAAAATTTGTAATTCATCCGCGCGCCGCACCAACGTATTGAAACGGGTTCCTATCTCACACTGCCCTGCTGTGCCAACTTCATGGTGATGGACTTCGACAGAGACGCCCATCTCCTCCATGGCCAGGCACATGGCGCTACGAACATCATAGAGACTGTCCACGGGCGGCACGGGGAAATATCCCCCCTTAACGCCTGGGCGATGGCCCATATTGCCATCATCATAGCGTCTGTTGCTGTTCCACTCCCCTTCTTCAGAATCAATGGTATAACTGGCGCCTTTCATGCTGTTTGACCAGCGAACATCATCGAAAACAAAAAATTCGGGCTCCGGGCCAAAAAATGCAGTATCGGCAATACCCGTGGACTGCAGATACGCCTCAGCACGCTTGGCAATGGAACGTGGGCAACGCGAATAACCTTCCATCGTCGATGGTTCCAGAACATCGCAACGTATATTCAGGGTCTGCTCATCGGCGAATAAATCCATCACTGCGGTATCTGCCTGCGGCATCAGCACCATGTCAGATTCGTCTATGCCCTTCCAACCGGAAATGGAGGAACCATCGAACATTTTGCCATCTTCAAAGAAATCCTCATCGGCGAGGGCGGAGGGGATCGTGATGTGATGTTCCTTGCCCAGGGTATCGGTGAAACGGAGATCTACAAAAACCACCTCTTTATCTTTGATGGTCGTGAGTACATCGTTTACAGACATTTTACTGACTCCAAATCGGGCGAACCCGGGTTAGTTGAAATAGGCCCAGGCGCTAAGCCTAGACAATAATTGTGGACGATAATTGAGCCGGGATATGCATCATGCGTGCCACGGCTGACTGTAACGAACAAAATCAAGCTAAACAGGCCAATCTCCGCCACGGCGCTCATGCATTGCCTGCATCACACCACAAAATTGTCAGTGACCGCAGCGTAACTTTGCACCAACAGCGTGCGCAGCACATCTTTTTAGCACTGATATGGTGCGTTCAGACCTCCCAATCCTTTGGCAAGCATTGTTCCCCTGCAAAAAGGGTCGCCACCTGCTCACGCTGACGCGCTGTATGGTAGCGGCCTCCCGCCACGACAACTTCCCCCGGCCGGGGCCTGGCGTTGTAATTGGAACTCATTGTAAAGCAGTAGGCACCGCAATTTTTTACTGCCAGCACATCACCGGCACTGGCCTCTACACAGCGGTCCAGGGCAATAAAATCTGCCGACTCACACACCGGACCGACAATATCCCAGCAATCGGGACTGCCTTCATTCGCGTAAACAGGCAGCACATCGTGCCAGCCCTGGTACAGGGCCGGGCGGATCAATTCGGTCATTGCGGCATCAACAATCAGGAAGTGCTTGCTACCGTTGTGCTTGCGATACAGCACCCGCGTCAATAAAACACCCGCCTCACCGACAATACATCGACCGGGTTCAATAATAATCTTTAAACCACTGCCATTGATCCGCTGGGCTATGGCGTGAGCAAACATTTCCGGCCCGGCAACCCCGGGACCTTCACTGCCACCTGGCTCATAGGCAATTCCCATACCACCGCCCACGTCCAGATGTTCGAGTTCAATTCCCTCGCTTTTTAATTGCTTAACCATCTCCAACAGGCAATCCAGGGCTTCACACATTGGCCTGACATCGGTCAACTGTGAACCGATGTGGCAATCTATGCCTGTTACCTTAAGGTGCGGCAGGCGGTTTGCTTTATGGTAAAGCGCCAGCGCTTCGCGCACGGGTATGCCAAATTTGTTATCACTCAATCCAGTGGAGATGTACGGATGTGTCTTGGCATCAACATTGGGATTGACCCGCAAGGAGATTGGCGCAATTAGACCCAGGCTGGCGGCTTGCATCGCCAATACCTCAAGTTCCTCGGCAGATTCGACGTTAAAACACAGCACCTGTGCCTCAAGCGCCGCCCGCATTTCCTCAACTCGCTTGCCGACCCCCGAAAAAACGGTACGGCGCATATCGCCATTGGCCGCCCTGACGCGTTCGAGTTCTCCGAGGGAAACAATGTCAAAGCCGGAGCCCATAGCCACCAATGTCTCAAGGATGGCGAGATTACCGTTGGCCTTAAGCGCGTAACAGACCAAGTGATCGGTGCCATCAAGGGCCTGATCAAGGGCACTCCAATGCTGTTTGATGGCACTGAGAGAATAGACAAAGCCCGGCGTACCGCAGGTCTCGGCGAGATGCTGCAGGCTGACACCATCAACCTGAAGTTCACCGTCGATATAACTAAATGGATCCATTGCGCAGGCAGAAAAGCGTTTTGACTGAAAGGGTTGAAGAACGCCGCGATTCAGGCGTTACGGATAGATCCGGACTGCGGATAGCGGCCCGTCTTCTGCTTTTTCTTTTTCTTTAATTTTTCAATTTGTTCTTCGGGCAAAATTAGCGGCCCTTTTTGGCCACAACCCGCCAACGCCATCAAGCCGAAAGCGCCGAGCACAAACCCATTGATCCTGCGTCTGTTCATAATCACCACATCTGAATTTCGGCTCCGAGTATATACCAGCAACACCACCGGTGCTGATACCCTTCGCCCTGGCAGATTATAGCCCTATTGGAGTACACAAATGAAAGACGCATTACCGATTGTCGTCGAACCGAGCGAAGCGCCACAAGCCTGCGTTATCTGGCTGCATGGACTCGGTGCTGACGGCGGGGATTTCGAACCCGTAGTACCGCAACTCGCAGCCGGAATTACCCGCAGGACACGATTTATTTTCCCGCATGCTCCCCTGCAGGCGGTCACCATCAACGGCGGCGCACAGATGCGGGCCTGGTACGATATTGCGGAAATGGATCTTGAGCGCAGGGTCGATGGTGAGGGGGTTAAAAATTCGGCTGAGAACATTGCTGCGCTTCTCGAGGAGCAGCATCACCTCGGAATCCCCTATGAAAAAATGATTCTGGCGGGGTTTTCACAAGGCGGCGCTATCGCCCTGCACCTGGGGTTACGCCTGCAACAACGCCTGGCAGGAATAATGGCGTTGTCCACCTACATCACCATGCCTGATGCCCTGGAGAGCGAATGTAGCCAGGCGAATGCGGCAACGCCAATTTTTCTTGCCCATGGCAGCCAGGATCCGATGGTTCCATTGGCTGCATCAGAAAATGCCAGGCAATTGCTGCGAACCCTGGGCTACCGACCCAACTGCCATACCTACCCCATGGCGCATGCCGTATGCGCTGAGGAATTACGGGACATAAGCTGTTGGCTGGAAGATGTGCTGGACTGCCAGGGGCTCCCCCGGTAAAGTTTTTTTGACCATAGCCCTAAATACCTGTGCGAAAATCCTGTCCACCTAAGGGTCCGTCGCAGAATAACTGCGCGGAGATGGCACCCGCATTGGGGTTAGA
>CAZAWX010000114.1:0-11376 GCA_964488985.1 uncultured Ectothiorhodospiraceae bacterium | reverse complement strand
CCTTAGGGCTCTGGTCGAAATATGTGCCAACTTGGGCGTTGAAACACCCACCTGGCAAGGCAAGAGGAAGGCGAATAGCGAGCTATTTAACTGACGAGTAACGTAGCCAGGTGGAATGGATCGGCGTTCAAGTTGGCAAATTAGTTTTGACCAGAGCCCTTATGACTTGAGCACTGGATATTTCAGGGCTCTGGTTATTCTTCGAATTCCTCGACGGGTGCGGAGGCGGCGGCGAGTTCTTCTTCGTAGCCGAAGTTGCGCAGGTCTTCGATGCGCATGGGGTAGAGGATACCGTCGAGGTGATCGCATTCGTGTTGGACGACGCGGGCGTGGAAGCCGTCAGCTTCGCGGCTGATGGGTTGGCCCTGGGCATCGATGCCGGTATAGCGGATGTGGGTATGGCGCGAGACGAGGCCGCGCATGCCGGGGACACTGAGGCAGCCTTCCCAGCCTGCTTCTGTGTCTTTGCTGAGGGGCTCGATGTGGGGGTTGATGAGTACGGTGGGGGGGATTGGCGGAGCCTCGGGGTAGCGTGGAGTTTCTTCGATACCGAAGACGACGAGGCGGATGTAGACACCGATTTGGGGTGCGGCGAGGCCGATGCCATCTGTGGCGTGCATGGTTTCCCACATGTCTTCGATGAGCCCGTCCATGGACTCAAGCGCCAGGGGTTCTACGGGTTTGGAAACCTGGAGTAGCCGGGGATCTCCCATGCGGACGATTTCGCGAACTGCCATTTTCAACTCTCCGGGGTTAGTGTAGTGGGCCGCTTGTGTGCTCCGGTAGAACAGGACGTACAATAGGGCCGGTCGAATCGGCGATAATACCTGAAAGCGGCCTGGATCGTCGTTATCCTGGCCATCATTCATTATTCCAGGCGTGGTCCTGGGGGGAGAGAGCACCCGGCATGGCAGGTCATAGTAAGTGGGCCAACATACAACATCGTAAACGGGCCCAGGATTCCAAGCGCGGTAAGTTATTCACCAAACTCATTCGCGAAGTAACGGTGGCGGTCAAACAATCAGGACCGGATCCGGCTGGAAATTCGCGGTTGCGGTTGGCGATGGATAAAGCGGTTTCCGGTAATGTCCCTAAAGACACGCTGGATCGTGCCATAAAGCGTGCAGCGGGAGACATTGACGGTGCCAGAATCGAAGAGGTGCGCTATGAAGGGTATGGGCCGGGCGGGGTTGCGGTACTGGTCGAGTGCATGACGGACAATCGGAACCGTACGGTCTCTGAGGTACGCCATGCCTTCAGTCGTTCCGGCGGTAATCTGGGCACTGATGGTTCGGTGGCCTATCTGTTCAGCAAGGTAGGCCAGATCAGTTTTGCCACGGGTTGTGATGAAGAAACCATCATGGAGGCGGCACTGGAAGCGGGTGCCGAGGATATTGTCGTCAATGAGGACGAGTCGATTGATGTATTGACGGGCATTGAGGATTTCACCACGGTACGCGATACGCTCAGTGCTGCAGGGCTGGAAGGTGAGCAGGCGGAAATCACCATGCGTCCGTCGACGAGTGTCAGTCTGGAGCTCGACGATGCGCAAAAAATGATTCGACTGCTTGAGGTTCTGGAGGATTTGGATGATGTCCAGGAAGTACATTCGAATGCGGACATCAGCGAAGCCGTGTTGGCACAGTTGGAGGCTTGATGCGTCTGCACGGGGCCGGATGCCAATCATGGCGAAAGAGAACTGAATGAAGCCAAAAGACATGGTACGCATACTGGGCATTGATCCAGGCTCCAGAATTACCGGTTATGGTGTGGTGGATGTGACCGGGCAGCAACTGGTGCATGTGTGTAATGGCTGCATCCGCACTTCGGGTGATGATTTATCCGCACGATTATTTGAAATTCACACCGCAATACTGGCCTTGGTCGCTGAACACAAACCTCAGGAGGTGGCCATCGAAAAAGTCTTCGTGTCCCGTAATCCGGGATCGGCGCTGAAACTTGGCCAGGCCCGTGGTGCCGCGATTGTGGCCGCTGCCCGCGAGGGCGCGCCGCTGTTTGAATACTCGCCGAATGAAATCAAGCAGGCTATCACCGGCCGTGGCCATGCCGAAAAACAACAAATTCAACACATGGTCAAAATCCTCCTGGCACTGACTGCCAGGCCGCCTTCGGATGCGGCGGATGCACTGGCGGTAGCGATTTGCCATGGCAATACCCGGGAGGCAAAGGCACGTCTGGCCAAAGCCCGAGAGCAGGCAGGAGTGGCGCGATGATTGCCTGGCTGCAGGGCGAGTTGCTGGCAAAACAGCCGCCCTACCTGCTCATCAATGTTCAGGGGGTCGGTTATGAGGTGCAGGCGCCACTGGGTACCTTCAGCCAGTTACCGGAACCCGGCCAGACGGTCACCTTGTACATCCATCATGTCCTTCGCGAAGATGCCAGTCAGCTCTATGGGTTTAATGATGCAGGCGAGCGCAGTATTTTTCGTGATTTGCTCAAGGTCAACGGCGTCGGCGCCAAGGTCGCCCTGGCCATTCTTTCGGGCATGGACGGTGCCACTTTCAGCCGCTGTGTGATGGCAGGTGATTCGGCTGCCCTGGTGCGCTTACCTGGAATTGGTAAAAAGACGGCAGAGCGGTTGATTGTGGAAATGCGTGATCGTTTGCAGGACGCATCCGCGGTCATGCCAGGCGCTGCCAATCGCGTCGCTGCACAAACTGTTGACCCGGTTGCCGAAGCCGTCAGTGCACTGATTTCCCTGGGCCTTAAACCTCAGGAGGCAAGCCGGCGGGTCAGTGCCATCGATTATAAGGATCTAGCCAGTGAAGAGATCATTCGACTCGCCTTGCAGTCCATGGCGGGATAATTTTGCGCCCGGACAGCACCCTTTTTTACCCCTGCAGAACTTGCCGACACATCCCGCCCCAGTCACCGGCAACGCCCGGAGTGCACAATTAGCGCAAAGGCAACACAAATTGGTCATACTTCGGCCACTATTTGATGCGAAACTAAGCCCCCTGTTCTGCAACTTGATACCGACCCACACATCAGGCCATTAACCCCTCAAGCCCCAATGACTGAAGAACGACTCATCGACACCCTGGCGACAAATCGAGACGATGCCTACGAAGGCAGTCTGCGGCCCAAACGCCTGGCTGAATATATTGGTCAAAGCGCCATGCGCGAGCAGATGGAAATCTTTATCCAGGCTGCCAGTGCCCGCCATGAAGCGCTGGATCATTTGCTGGTGTTCGGCCCACCGGGGCTCGGTAAGACCACTCTGGCGCATATTGTCGCCAATGAAATGGGGGTCAACATCCGCCAGACTTCCGGTCCGGTGCTGGAACGCTCCGGGGATCTGGCGGCATTGCTGACCAATCTTGAACCCCGTGATGTGCTGTTCATCGATGAAATCCATCGCCTCAATCCTGCGGTGGAGGAAATTCTCTATCCGGCCATGGAAGACTACCAGCTCGACATCATCATCGGCGAAGGCCCGGCGGCGCGTTCCCTGAAACTGGATTTACCGCCCTTCACCCTGGTCGGCGCAACGACACGGGCCGGTTTGCTAACCTCACCATTGCGGGACAGGTTCGGCATCGTGCAACGTCTGGAGTTCTATGATCGCAAGGAATTGCAGGCCATCGTCCAACGCGCCGCCGGAATTCTCGATGTGGAACTCGATGCCGAAGGCGCCATGGAAATTGCCACCCGCTCGCGGGGCACGCCCCGTATCAGTAACCGCCTGTTACGCAGAGTGCGTGACTATGCCCAGGTCAAAGGCGACGGGCGAATTCATAAACCCGTTGCTGAGCGGGCACTGGATATGTTGAATGTTGATGTTGCCGGGTTCGATGTCATGGATCGCAAACTGTTGCTGGCGTTGATGCAAAAATTCGACGGCGGCCCAGTTGGCATCGATAATCTGGCGGCTGCCATCAGCGAAGAACGCGGCACCATAGAAGACGTGATCGAGCCTTACCTGATTCAGCAGGGCTATCTGATGCGTACCCCGCGCGGGCGTATGGCAACCCGTACCGCCTGGCTGCATTTCGGTTTCACGGCGCCACAGGGATCGGAACCGGATTTGTTCCAGAAAACGGATTGAATAACGCGATGCGTGGGGATTTTTATTGGCCGCTGAGGGTCTACTATGAAGACACTGATGCGGCGGGAATCGTCTATTACGCGAATTACCTGAAATTCATGGAACGAGCGCGTACAGAATGGTTACGATCATTGGGATTTAATCAGGAACAACTGCGCCATGAACATGGAATTGTTTTTGCGGTGACCCGCCTTAGCAGCCATTACCTTCAGCCTGCACGACTCGATGATCAGTTGTCCGTCAGTGTCTGCCTCAAACGGATGGCCAGAGCCAGTTTTGAACTCGGACAGCATGTCGTACGCGACGACGGCGCAACGTTGTGTGAAGGCCAGGTCACGATTGTCTGTCTTGCTGCCCAGGAACTAAAACCCCGTAAATTTCCCTCTTTTCTGCTCACGGAGCTTCGACGTGAAGACTGATTTATCCATTATCCATATCATTATGGAAGCCAGTTTACTGGTGCAGATTATTTTGACCCTGTTGTTGGTGGCCTCACTGTTTTCCTGGTTCATCATTTTTCGCAAAACCAGCGTTGTCAATCAGGCCCGTAAGGCTGCCGATAACTTCGAGGATAGTTTCTGGTCCGGGGGCGATTTGATTGTCATGTTTCAGCGCCTGGAACGAAAAGACAATGCGTTGTCGGGCATGGAACGAATTTTTCACGTCGGCTTCAGGGAGTTTGCCAAATTGCGCAAACAAGACAACCTGCATACCGACGCAGTGCTGGAAGGCACTGAACGCGCCATGCGCGTAGCGCTGAATCGCGAAATCGATGACCTTGAACTGCACCTGTCGACACTTGCAACGATTGGCTCCACCAGCCCCTATGTCGGCTTGTTCGGTACCGTGTGGGGGATTATGAATTCATTTCGTGCCCTGGGCGAAGTCCAACAGGCCACCCTGGCGATGGTCGCGCCGGGGATCTCCGAGGCCTTGGTGGCCACGGCCATGGGCCTGTTTGCTGCGATCCCCGCCGTCATTGCCTATAACCATTACGCGACCCAATCCGAGCGCTTACACAATCGCTATGACGCGTTCAAGGAAGAGTTCTTTTCGCTGCTGCAACGCCAGGGCCAGTCCTGAACCCGGCTGCGGAATCAGTGCTGATGACCCCTGATCGCATGCCTTTTTACAACACCGCAGGCTGAGTTTTACGCCACGGCCAAGGACTAATCATGCCGCAAAGAAACATTCGCAGAAATCGCCGCAAACCCATGTCTGAGATCAATGTCGTGCCTTACATTGATGTGATGCTGGTACTACTGGTGATTTTTATGGTTACCGCACCCTTGTTGACCCAGGGGGTCAAAGTCGATCTGCCCCAGGCCAATGCGAAACCTCTGGCGAGTGAAAATCAGGAACCACTGGTGGTCAGCGTCGATATCAAGGGCCAGTTCTATTTAAATTTTGGCGATGACAAAGATCAACCTGTGGATCCGCAAACCCTGTTGGCCAGGGTCAGTGGTCTGTTGCGGGTCAACCCCAGAGTCCCGGTTGTCGTCAAAGGCGACGCCAATGTCAGTTACGGTGCCATGGTCGATGTCATGGTGTTGCTGCAAAAGGCTGGTGCTCCAAGTGTCGGGTTGATAACCGATGCACCCGAGGGACCGCAGGGGTGAACAAAGCGGGTCTTTTCGATCGCGCCAGCGCTGCTTTGCTGGCCATTGCCATACACATTATCGTGGCCTTTTTGCTGGTGGCGAGTTTCAGCCTTGAAACTCCGCGACGGGTGGCCGTGCGCAAAGTCAACACCGTTCAGGCGACCATGGTCAGCGAGGCTAAAATTCGCAGCGAAATCGATCGCATCAAAACCAGGGAACGCGACAAACGCGCGAGTGAAGATCGCCGCGCTAAAGAACTGGAACAAAAGGCCCTGGATGCCCGCAAGCGGCGCAAACTTGAAGAACGGCAGTTGGCCAAACTCCAGGAACAACTTCGTAAAGAACACGATCAGGGGACCCGCCAGCTTGCCGATGTGAAGAAACAACAAGTAACAGAACGCCAACGACTAAAACGCCTGGAGGCACAACAACGCAAGCTTGAGCAACGCCGTAAAGCAGAAACAGCGGCACTCGATAAACTCACCGCTGCACAGCGCCAGGAACTGCTGCGAATGCAACAGGCGGAAAAGGCACGGGAAAAAGCCCTGGACGACAAAAAACGCGCCGAAGTGCAGCGGAAAAAAGCCCTGGACGACAAAAAACGTGCCGAAGCGCAGCGGAAAAAAGCGCTGACTGAGAAAAAACGCGCCGAAGCACAGCGGAAAAAGGCCCTGACTGAGAAAAAACGCGCCGAAGCACAGCGGAAAAAGGCCCTGACCGAGAAAAAACGCGCCGAAGTGCAGCGGAAAAAGGCCCTGACTGAGAAAAAGCATGCTGAAAAAGAACGAAAACAGGCGTTAAAAGAAAAATTGCTCGCCGAGAAAGCGCGCAAAAAAGCCCAGCAGGAAAAACGTCTGGCAGAAAAAGAGAAAAAACGCCTTGACGCAGAACGGGAAAAAGCCCAGCAAGAAAAGCGCCAGGCTGCGGCGGAGAAAAAACGCCTTGAGGCGGCAAAGAAAAAGGCTCTGGCCGAAAAACACCGTGCCGAAATTCAACGCAAACGCGCGATAGAAGCGAAGAAAAAAGCCGAAAGGGCACGCCAGAAAGCGATCGCTGCACAACGTAAAAAAGAGGCCGAAATCGCCATGGAAGCAGCCCTGGCTGCTGAAGCCGATGAGCAGGCCCAGGCCCGCACACAGATCCTTAATGAACAACTAAACCTGTATATTGCACAGATAACAGCGACCGTGGAACGTAACTGGATTCGGCCTAAATCCGCACCCAAGGGCCTGACCTGCAAACTAAAAGTGACCCAGATCCCCTCAGGTGAAGTCATCGATGTGAAGATCACCAAGAGCAGCGGTAATGTTGCTTTTGACAAATCTGTTGAATCTGCGGTATTTGATGCCTCACCCTTACCCTTACCCCGTGACCCCAGCTTGTTTGCCCGGGAGATAATTTTTGATTTCAACCCCAAGGACTAATTTAGTGTTTGCAAAAGTTTTTCTACGTGTGTTGTTTCTAACGCTGCTTGGCGGACTGCCGCTGACGACCTATGGGGCCCTGACCATCCAAATCAGCAAGGGCGTCAAAGGCGCAACACCCATTGCCATTGTGCCGTTCAAGTTACTTACCCCCACGACCCGGCCAGGTCAGGATATCGCCGCCATCATCTCTGGAGATTTGGCCCGTAGCGGTCGTTTCGCGCCCATTGCTCCAGCCAATATGCCGAGTCGGCCCGGGGATATCTCCCAGGTCGACTATGCTGACTGGCGCTTAATGCGCACTGCCAACATCGTGATTGGGAAAATGAAAAGCATCCCCGGCGGGAAATTTTCGATTGAGTTCCGTTTGCTCGACGTTAATCGTGGCAAACAGGTCACCGGGTTTCAGGTGAACGCCAGCGCGGATGAACTGCGCCGAACGGCGCATCAGTTCAGTGACATTATCTATGAACGCTTGACCGGTGAACGCGGTGCTTTCGACACTCGCATTGCTTACATTACCGAATCGGGCCGCAATGCGGCCCGCCGTTACCAGTTGATGGTCGCCGACAGCGATGGCTTCGGCGCCCGGGCAGTACTCAGCACCAAATCCCCCATCATGTCACCGAGTTGGTCACCGGACGGGCGGCGTCTGAGCTATGTCAGTTTTGAGGCCAAAAAACCGCAGATATTTGTCCAGGATCTGGCCAGCGGCAAACGCCGCAAGCTGACCAACTTTCCGGGCCTGAACAGTTCTCCGGCCTTTTCACCGGACGGCCGTAAAATAGCCCTGACACTGTCCAAGGATGGCAACCCGGAAATTTATGTTCTCGACATTGTCGGTGCCCGCCTGAGGCGTCTGACCGTGAATGGCGGTATTGATACTGAACCATCCTGGTCACCGGATGGACAATCGATTGTTTTCACTTCCAATCGCGGCGGTAAACCGCAGATTTACCGCATTCCGGCCACGGGTGGGCGGGCCGAGAGAATCACCTTTGAAGGCAGTTATAATGCCCGCGCCCGCTACTCACCAGATGGGCAATACCTGGCTTTCGTCTACGGCAATGGCGGGGTGTTTCGAATCGCTGTCATGGATCTGGTCAGTGGTGCCTTAAAAGTGCTTACTGATACTTACCTTGACGAGTCCCCCAGCTTTGCTCCCAATGGCAGCATGATCCTTTACGCTACCAGCAACTCTCAAGGCTCCGCCCTGGCTGCAGTGTCAATTGATGGCGATGTCCAGCAAACGTTGGTGGAACGCGGTGGTGCGGCCCGTGAACCGGCCTGGTCTCCCTATCGCGCCCGCTGAGGATGGTTCAGTAAGAATAGTTCTGTGAGTATTGTTCTGCTATCGCATCATGAATTCGCTGTAATCAGGCATTGCTATGTGTGAAAACTCATCACTGATGGGTATCATATTCACAACGGATCCACTTGCCCCTCGGATCATGTGCATCACCGGGGTACAGGACGTCTCGGGAATCAGCAGTGTATGTCTGCTGCCCCACTTTGTTTGCACATGATTGCTCAGGAGAAACGCATGTTTTCACGTATATTGAAACTGTCCGCATTACTGGTATCTGTAGCTGCACTCTCGGCCTGCGAAGGCACCTTTGGCAGCAAGGACGATCAGATCGCCGCAGAACCACCCGCAACCACGGCACCTGCGGCCAGCACCGACAACAGCAACACCCAGGCCGTTGGCAGCAATTCCGGTTTTCAGGGTAACCCTCTGGATGATCCCGCCAGCCTGCTGAGTAACCGGGCTGTCTACTTTGATTACAACGCCAGTGAAATCAAAGGACCGGATCGCCCTGTGATTGAAGCTCACGGGCGTTACCTGGCCGATCACGCCAGCGCCTCCATCACTCTGGAAGGCCATGCTGATGAACGCGGCTCACGTGAATACAATGTCGCCCTGGGCGAACAGCGTGCCAATGCAGTACGCCAACTCATGGCGCTGCTGGGAGCTTCCGCTTCACAAATCAAAGTGATTTCCTACGGTGAAGAACGCCCGGCTGCAGATGGCCATAACGAAGCCGCCTGGCGCCTGAACCGTCGGGTAGAAATCATATATCGCAGCCGTTGATTCCACACCGGGAGATTAAAAACGTGCGGTATGCAATAAGACCAATCCTGGCTACAGTGCTGTTTGGGCTTTTGGCTCCAACAGCACTTGCCCAGGCCCCGGTGGTGGACAGTGGGAATTTAAGCGCCCGGCTGCAACGTATTGAGCAGACCCTGAGCAGCAGTTCGCTGTTACAACTGGCGCAAAATATTCAGGCGCTACAACGCGAAATTCGCGAATTGCGCGGCGAGATGGAACTGCAGTCACGCGATATCAGTCGCCTGCGCAAACGCCAGCGCGATCTGTATCTGGATATCGATAAACGACTGCAGGCGATGGCGAAGGCAACGGCCCCGGCAGTCGCTGCAGCGGGCGCCAACACCACACCGGCCGTGAATAATCCCCCGGGCGGCACCATCCCACCGGCACCACAGCCGGGCACCGCAACGGCCGCAACCGTAACGCCGCCATCGGCTGCAGTTGTTGGAACACCTGCAGCCAACAATCAAGCCCCCATCAATGCCAATGCCGTTCCGGTGACTCCCGCGCCGGCATCTGCGACAACCAACACAGCGGCGGCATCTGCGACACAACCTGCAACCACAGCGCCACCCGTTACAGCCGATCCTGCCAACGAGCAAAAAGCGTATCGGCAAGCCTTCGATTTGTTAAAAGCCGGTAAGTTCGATGTAGCCGCCAACGCCCTGCAGGGGTTTTTAAAAGATTATCCCAACGGCCGTTTTGCCGACAACGCGCAATACTGGCTGGGGGAGGCATATTACGTCAGTCGTAAATTTGATCCTGCTCTGACCGCATTTGAACGCCTGCTGGTGGACTATCCCAATAGCCCCAAACGCAGCCATGCCATGCTGAAAATCGGTTTTATTCACGATGAAGCCGGGCGCAAACCGCAAGCCAAGCAAATTCTTACTCAACTTATCCAGCGTTACCCGCAGTCAACTGCGGCGGGACTGGCCAAAAAGAGACTCAGTCGTCTGCAGTAGCGCCGCTATGAAATCACCTTCGCCTGAGACTGCATTATGTTAAGCGTTGCACGCGAATGGTTTGCCACTCACTTTTCCGATCCTCAGGCCATCGGTCTTGCAGCGGTTTTGCTGACCGGTTTTTTGCTGATCTATGCAACCGGGCAGATTCTGATGCCGGTTTTTGCCGGCCTCGTGATCGCGTATTTGCTGGAAGGACTGGTCAGTGTGCTGCAACGTCGACAGTTGCCGAGGCTTGCCGCCGTATTAGTGGTCTTTACACTCTTTATCACCACGTTGGTGTTTGTAATCGTTGGCTTGTTGCCGCTACTGTCACGCCAGACCACTCAGCTAATCAACCGGATCCCCGACATGATTACCCGTGGCCAGGATCTGTTGCTGGCGTTACCGAAAAGCTACCCGGAACTGATTACCGTAGACCAGGTCGCGCAAGTCATCAATACCATCCGCCTGGAAGTGCTGACTTACAGCCAGGATGTATTGAGCCTGTCCATGTCTTCGGTGGTGGGACTGCTGACCATTTTGCTGTATTTCGTCCTGTTACCCATGCTGGTATTTTTCTTTCTCAAGGACAAAGAAATGATCCTCGGCTGGATGCGCAGCTTTTTGCCGGTAGAACGGCAACTGGTCGGGCAGGTCTGGGCCGATGTGGATCTGCAGATAGGCAACTATGTTCGCGGTAAATTTATCGAAATCCTGTTGGTTGGCGTGGCCACCTACATTTCATTTCTTGCCTTCGGATTACAATTTGCCCTGTTGCTGAGTGTCCTGGTCGCACTTTCAGTTCTCATCCCCTACATCGGGATTATGGTGGTTTCAGTCCCCGTCGCCATGGTGGCCTACAGTCAGTGGGGAACCGGTTCAGATTTTCTCTGGCTGATCGGTGTGTATCTGGTCGTGCAAGGTCTGGACGGCGCAATCCTGGTGCCGTTGCTGTTTTCCGAAGTCGTCAACCTGCATCCAATTGCAATCATAGTCGCCGTACTGATGTTTGGTGGTTTATGGGGGTTCTGGGGTGTGTTCTTTGCCATTCCCCTGGCGACACTGGTGCAGGCTGTCCTCAAAGCCTGGCCTAGCCATAGCCCGGCAGATGCTACCGAACCGTTACCCGAATAACGACAACAAAACCCGCTACGTCCATCACTGATTTGTCACAGGAATTTCACTTGCAAAGACCTTGGTCAAGTTAGGGCCTGTTGATCTATGC
>CAZAWX010000113.1:0-11392 GCA_964488985.1 uncultured Ectothiorhodospiraceae bacterium | reverse complement strand
GTCTTGTCAGTGACTTCTCCCCTCTTACTGGCTACAGTGATCTGGATTTATGCGCCCCTATTTAGATCAACCTGCTCACCCAGTCGTGTGGCCAGATCCGTGACGGCCTGTTCCAGCCTGTTCAGCCTCGCCTCCAGTTGGGCAATTTTATCCACCCGGCGTGATTCGGTATGGGAACGCTCGGCAATTGTTGTTTCTTCGGCGACGGAGCTGAGTTGTCCTGCAAACAGGTGGCAATAGGTGTGATCCATGCGCCCGGATGGCCGGGGCAGGCGGGCAATCACCGGGCCTTGCTCATGATTCATCAGCGCCTCGAGGGTGGCTTTAACTTCTTCATTATCGGCAAAAGCATGCAGGCGTGCGGTACGGGTGCGCAGTTCCCCAGGTGTCTGCGGGCCGCGCAGCAACAACACGCAAAGCACGGCGTACTGCGGCGGGTCGAACTTATAGTTCGCCATCAGTGTGTTACACAAACGTTGTGTGTACTTGTCAACGCCATTGCGGCCTTCGACGACACGGATCAGGTGTTTATCCTGCAAGGCGTGGGCCGTTGTCGCAACGATACCGGGTTCCAGGCTCATGACCGGTTCACGGCTGGATTTCTGGTTGCAGGCAAGCGTCAGGGCATTCAGTGTCAATGGATACTGATCGGGTGTTGTCACAGCCTTTTCCAGCAGGCAACCCATAACTCTGATTTCTTCGGCGCTGAGCGAATAGTCTATTCCCATTGGTAGTGCCTCGATAACAACGTGGTCTGGCGATTAAAAAAATTCTTCCGTGTTGTGGTAATTCTGACATGGCTTCCAGTGCAGTTCGAATCAGTTATTCTGTTCGTGACAAAAGTGAGTTAATTTTTCCGTTCGTTATGGGGAGATAAGGTTAATGATCAAGATTTGGGGTCGACGTAACTCTATCAATGTGATGAAGGTGCTGTGGTGTGCGGATGAACTGGCGCTCGAGTATGAACGCATTGATGCGGGAATGGCTTTCGGGGTCGTGGGTGAAGATTACTACCGGGCCAAAAACCCAAATGGCAAGGTACCGTGTCTTGAAGACGGTGAACTGGTGCTGTGGGAATCGAATGCGATCGTTCGTTATCTGGCTGCCGCTTATGGCCAAGGCACGCTCAGCCCGGCTGATCCGGGCCAAAGGGCGGGCGCTGAAAAGTGGATGGATTGGCAATTGACCACCCCTTACGCAGATCTTACCTATCTGTTTTGGGGCACGGTGCGTAATTCTCCGGTGCATCAGGATTCAAAGCGCCAGGCCGAGGCGATTCGCAATCTGGATGGTTATTGGGGCATTGTAGATGGCGCGCTTGCTGACAGTGATTATCTACAGGGGAATACCCTGACGATTGCGGATATTCCTTTGGGTTGCGTGATGTGGCGCTGGCAAAACTTACAGATCCCCCGGGCTCGCTACGAGCACCTGGAAGCTTGGCATGAACGGCTAAAAGGCCGCCCTGCATTTCAGAAAAACGTCATGTTGCCGTTGACGTAGGCTAGGAGCCCCTAAGTCCGACAGGCTCCCAGGGTGCGCTATTTTCTGCAAGGTATGTTTTCACTTCCCCGCTGCGCTATGACCGGCGATCTTGCCGAATACGGCGCCAGAGGTCAGGCCGGTTCCACCTGGATAGTTAAAATAAAACAGACCGCCAACAATTTCACCAGCGGCATATAGTCCGCTGATGGGTTGCTGCGCAGTATTCAAAACCTGGGCGCTACAGGGATCGATATGAATACCGCCGAAGGTGAAGGTGATCCCGCAGGTGGTTGCGAAGGCGCTGTAGGGCGGGGTATCGAGAGGATTGGCCCAGTTTGATTTTGGCACCTTGAGCCCTTCAGTTTTTCGACCGTCGAGTATCGTGGGGTTGAAGGCAATATCGGTTCTCACCGCAGCATTAAACGCCCTTACCTCATCGACAAAGGCCTCGGCATTGACGCCCTCCAGACGTGTGGCCAGTTCCTCCAGGGTGTTGCCGGTGGCTTTGGTCACCTGGCGGATCCGGTATTCATCGCGAAGTAATGGTTCCGCTTTGGCGTCGAATACCTGCCAGCAGAACTGACCGGGTTGCTCAAGAATGACCCGGCCATATTTGGCATACGTGTAGTTTCGCAGATCGGCACCTTCGTCAACGAAGCGCTTACCGGTGGCGTTGACCATGATGCCAAAGGGATAACTGTGCTTTTGAAAGGCATCGCCGACGGCCAGATCGCCGAACTCGGGCGCATTCTGATCCCAGCCCACGGCATGGCAACCGGACCAGTTGCCACAGGCCATGGCGCCAACGTCCAAGGCCATGTTCAAACCATCACCCATATTGAAGCGGCTGCCACGAACTTTGGCCAAATCCCAGCCACTGCCCAGGTATTGGCTGCGCAGGCGGGCATTGGCTTCAAAGCCACCGCTGGCCAGCACTACGGACTGGGCTTTGATATCCATGCTGCGACCCTGGTGGCGAACCTGGACACCGTGCACACCGTTATCATCTGCATTCAGTTTCAATGCCGGGGTTTCATAAAGAATTATTACGCCAGCCTGAACTGCTGCCCGGGTCAGATTTTCGACCAGCCCGGGTCCACCGCCCCAGGCCTCTATGCACAGGCCTCCCCAGAATTTGAATTTACCGTCCACCTTGAAGGCCTGACGTCCATAGGACGGCTGGAAGCGTACGCCCTTGGATTGCATCCATTGCAATGTCGTTAAACTGTTTTCAATCAACGTCTCGGCCAGATCCGGATCTGTGCGATATGCGGTGATGCGGCCGAGATCATCGTAAAACTGTTCACGGGGATAGCGGCCAAAATCGGTGGTGTTGATTTCCTCCGTGGTGAGATCCGGCAACAGGGTTTTAAGATCATCAATGCCTTCATGGGCAAAACGCATGGCGCCGGCGGTAAAGCGGCTGTTGCCACCGGATTCAGATTCGGGTGCGGTTTCGAGAACCAGAACGCTGGCCTTGGCTTCCCTGGCCGCCAGCGCTGCGCATAATGCGGCGTTACCTGCACCGATGATGACGACATCTGCGGCTTGTATTGATGGATTCATTTTTGTCTGTCCAATGTGAACTTAATATCTAACCTATGCACGTTCGTATGCTACATCGCTTGTAGCTACGCTGCTGCAACGGCAGCGCATCTACGGATAATCTGTCTACAATAACCGTATATTCACAGCAGGACACGTTCAATGCCAGTCACAGCCTATGCTGATTTTTGTGCCCGGATTGGCGAGGCAGATCTACCGGCACCGGTGTTGCATGCGGCGCGCCGTGCGCTGGTGGATTGGTATGGCTGCACGCTGGCGGGCTCGGTACAGGCACCGGCAACACTGTTGCGCATTGCCGTGCAAGGCGATGGCGATGGGCGTGCCCGACTGTTGCCGGATGGGCGTGCATCTGGTGTTCGATCGGCGGCGCTGATCAACGGCACGGCGGCCCACACGATTGAATTCGACGACATCTACAGCCCCGGTTTGTATCATCCGGGCGCACCGATTATCAGCGCCGCCCTGGCGATGGCTGAGCATCAGCAGTGCAGTGGTGCCGAACTATTGCGGGCCATTGTCGCCGGCTATGAAGTCTCAAACCGCATTGCCCAGGCAGTGGTCCCGAGTCATTACCGGTATTGGCATACCACCGCGACGGTTGGCTGTTTTGGTGCGGCAGCCGCCTGTGCCTGCTTGCTGAAGTTAACCGCCGCGCAAATACGTGATGCCATTAATCTGTCGGTTTCCATGGCAGCGGGCTTACAACAGGCATTTCGCTCAGGCTCCATGGCCAAGCCGCTGCATTCCGGCAGAGCAGCGGAAACAGGCGTGTTATGTGCCTTGTCTGCCGCCCAGGGGATCAGCGGGGCGCAGGCGATGCTCGATGGTGAGTTCGGTTTTGGTCAGGCTATGAGCCGCGATGTTGACTGGTCTGGCGCCATTACAGGACTGGGGACGGATTTCACGATTTGCCGCATGACGCAGAAAAACCATGGTTGCTGTGGGCACACCTTTGCTGCACTCGATGGGCTAATCCATTTGCGTAACGAGTACTCGCTGAATCCTCAACAGGTGCGATCGGTGGTGATCGGCAGCTATGCTGCGGCTTTGCGGGTGTGCGCACACCCTGATCCGCAAGATGCGGCGCAGGCGCGATTCAGTCTGGCCTATTGCGCGGCAGTGGCGCTGCACGATGGCCAGGTCCGGCTGGCAGCCTTTGCCGATGAACGGTTGAGTGATCCGCAACTGCGCGCCACGATGAGGAAAATCAAACTCAGTCTCGATGATCGGGCCGAGGCCGTTTTTCCCCGCAAACGTGCCGCGCAGGTTCAGATCCGTACCGTCGACGGCACTCAACTGGAGCATTTCATTGCCAGCCGTAAAGGTGATCCTGACTGGCCGCTTGGCGATGAGGAACTGAATGCCAAGTTTGTGGAGTTGACGGCGCCTTTACAGCCATCCAGTACGGCGCAGGACATCCTGGACAGGCTGTGGCATATCGATGAGTTGGAAAACGTACAGAATTTACCCTGCTATTGTCGGGCCGGCTGAGAAAATGGTTCGGGGCGGTATTTCAGCCAGGATGGCGACGCAGATCGCGGATCAACTGGGCGATTTTTTCGATTCCCGATTCAATCCGGTCCGCTGGAATGGAGGAGAACCCAAGCCGGAAAAAATTTCGTGGTGGGTCCGTGTTGTGAAAAAAGATATCCCCGGATTCAAGTAAAATGCTTTGTTGTTCGGCGCGTTGTTGTAACTGTCGGGTATCCAACCCTTCCGGTCCGCAGACCCAGCAGGCTGTACCACCGAAGGTAGGCATACGTGCGGATTCGGGCAGATGGTGGGCCAAGGCTGTACCAATAGCCTGCCAGCGTTCCTGATAGGCATGGCTGAGGCGTCGAACCAGAGAATCATGGTGGCCACGGGTCAGGAACAGGGCTACGGTGCTCTCATTGTTGGCTGGCGGGTGGCGCAGCATCAGGCGCCGTAATGCCCGGGCCTCTTTGATCAAATCCCGTGATCCGACCATATAGCCCAGGCGCAGGCCGGGAGCCAGAGTCTTGGACAGGCTGCCGACGTAAATCACCCGGTTATTCAAATCCAGGCTTTTCAGTGAAGGGGTTGGGCTGCCAACGTAATTGGCTTCACTTTCATAATCATCTTCAATAATAACGGTGTCCGCATCCACGGCGCGGGCCAGAAGATTCTCACGCCGTTCCATGGTCATGGTGACGGTGGTGGGGAACTGGTGGCTAGGAGTGACATAAACATAGTCGCAAGCGTCAACGGCAGGCCCGGGGATCAATCCGCACTCATCAACCGGCAGAGCGCTGATCCGATGGCTGCAGGAGGAGAAAATATTTCGTGCATCGGTGTAGCCGGGTTCTTCAATGCCGACCGTTGTCTCCCGGTTCACGAGCAGTTGCGAGAGTAAAAACAGCGCGTGTTGTGCGCCGAGTGTGACCAGGATCTCATCATGTGCCGCCCACACGCCTCGTCTGGGCAAGACCCGGGTACGTAACTGTTCGATCAGTTCTGGATCATCGCTGTCGAAACTGTCCCTTGCCCAGCGCTGCACGGATCGTGCCGACAGTGCCTGGCGTGAGCATTCACGCCATTCGGCAAGCGGGAATAGCGGCAGATCGATCTGGCCATAAATAAAGGGATATTGATAGCGTTGCCAGTCCCTGGGCTTGGTGATGTTGCGCTGCATCGAAGGCCGCAATTGCAGGCGATGGTCCCATTCAGGAGCAAACATTTCCCCGGTATCAGGAGCCGGGCTGGATTCGACCCGACCATTTAGAATGTCATTGTTGACGTAGTACCCACTGCGTTCGCGGGCCACCAGATAGCCTTCATCAACGAGTCTTTGGTAGGCCAGAACTACAGTATTGCGTGCTACATTCAGTTGCCGGGCGAGATGGCGGCAGGAGGGGACTGCACCGCCTGGGGGGATATTGCCGTCAAGAATCGCCCGCACGATCATTTCCCGCACCTTTGTCTGCAGGCTGGTGCCTTGCTCTGTGGGAAGATGAAAGAGCTGTTCGCGCATACTGATTGGTCTAATGTCGAAACCCAATCTGACACTAACGTCCATCGAGGCGTGCGTCTATCGTTATTTGCATTCTGGCATTGCAATCAGTTTTCATATTCGGTGCCCGAAATTTACAGTTATCGCGCCGCTTTTCAACATATTCAGAGCAGGAATCACCATGAAATACGCAACCAATTCGCTTGATTACCAATGGATGCCGTTTACCGCTAACCGTACATTCAAGGAAAATCCACGTTTGATCGTACGTGCCGAAGGGGCATATTACTGGAATCACAAAGGCGAACAAATTCTTGACGGTTCTTCTGGCCTGTTCTGTGTCCCGGCCGGCCATGGCCGCAAGCAAATCGCTGACGCGGTTGCCAGTCAGATTATGGAACTGGATTATTGCAGTCCATTTCAGGGCGGACATCCACATTCATTCGAGCTTGCCCGGCGGGTGGCGCAATTGACCCCGGAAGGAATGGACAAGGTGTTCTTCGGTAATTCCGGCTCCGAAGCTGTCGATACCGCAATCAAAATTGCCCTCGCTTATCACCGGGCCCGGGGCGATGGTATGCGCATGCGCTTCGTTTCCCGCGAACGTGCCTACCATGGGGTGAACATTGGCGGCACATCTTTGAGCGGTCTGGTTAAAAACCGAGAGGCTTTCGGTGCTGGTATGGCTGGCGTGGTGCATATGCGCCACACATGGCTGGAAGAAAACCGTTTTGTTAAAGGCCAACCGGAAACAGGTGCCTACCTGGCTGAGGATCTGGAGCGTATGGCGAGCCTTTACGGTGCCGATACCATTGCCGCAGTGTTCATCGAGCCGGTCGCGGGTTCCACCGGGGCTTTGGTACCACCCAAAGGATATCTTGAACGCATCCGGGAAATTTGCGACAAACACGGCATCTTGTTGATTTTCGATGAAGTCATTTGTGGCTTCGGTCGTATGGGCACTAACTTTGCTGCCGATGCCTTCGGTGTTAAGCCAGACATCATGACCATGGCCAAAGCCCTGACCAACGGCAATCAGCCTATGGGTGCGGTAGCGGTCTCAGACCATGTTTACGATGAAATCATGAATGCAGCACCTGAGGGGGCGATTGAGTTTTTCCATGGCTATACCTATTCAGGTCACCCTGCTGCAAGTGCGGCCGGCCTGGCGACCATGGACATCTATAAAAATGAAAAACTGTTTGACAAGGCCGCAGAACTATCGCCGTACTTTATTGATCAATTATACAGTTTGCAGGATGTCCCGGTGGTGACCGATATTCGCGCCTATGGTTTGCTGGGCGGGATTGATATCGCTTCGGATCCGGCCGGCGCGGGGTTACGCGGAGGCGATGTGCAGGGCAAGTTGTTCGACAAAGGCCTGCACGTGAAACTGACCGGTGATTGTGCATTAATTGCACCTCCATTCATTTCTGAAAAATCCCAAATCGACGATATCTGCAGCATGCTGCGCGATGTGCTGAGCCGTTATTAAAAGAACGGCAGCTCATACCAGGAAGTGCTGACGAGGGCAGCAGGGGTTGAACAAGTAGATTGTATCTTTACACTGCTTGTTCGGCCTGCTGAACTTTAAATCCCGTTGTGCAATCATTCACGCAGGAGTTATGCCAGTTTATTGAGAGCATCAAGATCTGCTAAATCTTTGGGTCTGCCTGTTGCCCGTTTATTTTTTATGAATTGATCCAGGCCGATGTATCTAACCGGTTGATCAAGATAATTATCGCTAACAGTATTTTCAGTTATTTCTATCCATTCCACACCGCTGATGGACGTCAATATATCAATCCTGGAAGGCGGATAACCCAGCTGTAAAACATGCTCTGGCCGGGTGAAATCATGGATTGAAAGACCTAATGAACCAAAGCCAAACGCATCGAGTGCTTGCAGAATTTTTTCGGCATTTTCTTCTGTTGAGTGGATAAGGACATCGATATCACCGGTATAGCGCGGAGCCCCGTGATATGCCAAGGCATATCCGCCAACGATCACGTATTCAACGTTGTGCTTGTTGAATAATTCGAACAGTTCTTTGAAGTCGTTCGATATGGCCATGATACTGAAGACGTAAGAGTTCGACAGCCGCAATGCGTTCTGCCGTAGTTTTAGATAACCAGTAATTCAAATCAAGATGAGACTGATCATCTAACCTGGTTTTATGAATGACGTTGCGCATGCGTAAATTTTACCATACTCCTTTACCATACTCCCGATTGATTAAGAGCGAGAATTGAAATGTTTCGATGCAGACGGGATACGCACGGTGACCGGGGCCTAGGTGATTTGGCAAGCCAGATCTGATGCCTCATGCCTGTTCGAGTGCCTCGAGTTCCGACCAGAGTTGATATCGCTGGTTCAATTTGTTTTGCGTGGCCTGCAATTCGGCATTCGCCGAGGCGATGCTATCGGCGTCCTGCTGATAAAAACGGCTCTGGGACATTTGGTTTTGCAATTCACCGACTTTTTTTTCCAGCAGCTCAATACTGGCAGGCAAGCTGTCGAGTTCGCGTTGTTGACGGTAGCTGAGTTTTTTCGCGGTTTTCGGTTTGGGTTTTTGTTGCGGGGATTTGATTTGCGACTGAGCGGCCGTTTTATTTGCCTGCGGGCGTTGGCGTAACCAATCCTGATATCCTCCGACGTAATCGCCGATCCGGCCGTCGCCCTCCAGTACCAGGGTGCTGGTGGCGATGTTGTCGATGAATTGCCGGTCATGGCTGACCAGCAGCAAAGTGCCTGAGTATTCACCCAGTAAATCTTCCAGCAGTTCCAGCGTTTCCAGATCGAGGTCGTTGGTGGGTTCATCGAGCACCAATAAATTCGAGGGTTGGGCAAACAAGCGTGCCAGCAACAGCCGGTTTCGCTCTCCGCCTGAAAGTACACTGACAGGGCTGCGGGCACGTGGTGCTGAAAAAAGAAAATCCTGCAAATAACTCATGACGTGCCGGGGACGGTTATTTATCATCACCTCTTGCTTGCCCTGGGCGACGTTGTCAAAAACACTCAGGTTTGGATCCAGCTGTTGGCGATGCTGGTCAAAATAGGCCAGTCGCAACTTCACTCCCTGGATGACTTCGCCACGTAGCGGTGCCAGTTGCCCCAGTAGCACCTTTAGCAACGTGGTTTTGCCTGCACCATTGGGGCCGATAATGGCAATCCTGTCGCCGCGTTGAATGAGTGTTGAAAAATTTTTCAGCAAGATTTGATCACCATAACCGGCATCAACGTCTTGCACCTCGATGACGCGTTTTCCGGATGCATCACCCTGGTGAACCTGCATGCGGACGGTGCCCGGTTGCGTTCGCCGGGCCTGGCGCTGTCGGCGAAGTTCCTCTAATTGGCGGACCCGGCCTTCGTTACGGGTACGCCTGGCCTTGATCCCCTGGCGGATCCAGATTTCTTCGGCCGCCAGTTTTTTATCAAAGCGATTATTTTCCAGTTGCTCTGCGTTCAGGCGTTCCTCACGGCGGCGTAAATAATTACGGTAATCCCCCGGCCAGGAACTCACGCGACCTCGATCCAATTCCACGATGCGACTGGCAAGGCGTTCTAGAAAGCGCCGGTCATGGGTCGTAAACAGCACACAACCCTGATAGGCATTGAGCATGTTTTCAAACCATTCGATGGTTTCCAGATCAAGATGGTTGGTCGGTTCATCGAGCAATAACAGGTCGGGATCAGTCGACAGGGCCCGGGCCAATAGCACCCGGCGCTGGAAGCCCCCGGAAAGTGCCGTGTAATCAGCCTCTGGATCCAGGCTCAGTCGTGTAATTACTTTGTCGATTTGGTGATCGTGTTCCCAGCCTTCCAATGTTCCGGCGACCACCTTGCGGACACTGCCATTTAAGTCCGCTGGGAAATTTTGCGGCAAAGTGGCCACGCGAAGACTCTGGCAGCGCCAGATTTCGCCGCCATCGGCCTGGATGTCGCCATTAATAATGCCGAACAGGGTGGATTTTCCTACCCCATTACGGCCGATTAAGGCGATACGTTCGCGCTCCTCAATCTGCAGCTGAACGTCTTCCAGTAGTAACGGACCACCGTAACCTTGCTGTATGCCTTTAAGTGACAGTAATGCCATATCCGTCCTGATACTGAAGGCTCACAGCACGGCCAATGCGACGGCGGCAAGCAATGAAATAACACCCAAAGGATCCGCGAAAACACCACCACACAAACGCGGCGGGTTTCGATTTATTTTCATACCGGGCCCATGTTTTCGATTTTATGCATCTGTCGCTTCTAACCGACAGACTGAAGTGTTGGGTAGCATTGTCTGCTCCTTTTGTAACGCACAATATAGAACAATAGGTAATTAAATCATATAGATATCAGTACCACCGGTGTACGTCATTTCTGGCACGGGTCTTGCTTCATCTATACCAACCCTTACATCAAATCTCAAGGTGATGGCGATGAACCGATATATACAGCTTGAACACAGCAGGTTGAGCACCGATGTGGCGATGCTGCAGCAACGCCTGGTATTGCACCGCCCGGGCATTGGCCTGCGGGCACGAAGCGTACACACGTTTCTAAACCAACTATATCGCTACAAACAGGACATGCTCAAGGAACTTGACGTGCGCATGGCGCGCGAGCAAAGCAGCTCCGAGCGCGTCTTGAACTGAGATTGAACCGAACCCCTTCCGAGACGTCGCTCTCGTACTCCATACCCGGCCTGGCCGGGTTTTTTTTGCCCGGCCCGAAGTTTGCCCGGCTTGCCTATCATGGGTTCATGCTGGAAGATAACACGACCCACAAACGAGACAAGAAAGCCGACGATGTACGATGACCCACCATCAACACCGCAGAACCTGGAAGCACCTACTCCCCTGGGGTTTGTGGCACTGGGTATTGCCGTGCGTCTGGTTGGCGTACTGGTGTTGCTGGTCGGTTTGTGGGCGGGTGTGCGCATCATCATTGAGGCATTTTCCCTGTATCAGGAACCGGCCCGGATTGAACGATTTGCCGGGGCTATCCAAGCGGGCTCGAATATTGACGGCATGCTTGGCAACGTGATCGATAAGGCACTGGATAAAAAACAGGCTCAAGACGCAGGAGATACAACTGCAACTCAGGGTCGTGAGGGTGGATTGCGGATATCGTATTTTGCCGCCTGGCTGATTGTGTTGCTGCTGATGTTTGTCATTGGCACACTGGCGATGACGGCGATTACCACCGGGGGGCAACTGGCGCTCTATGATTTACAGGTTCGCCATTACTCCAGAGCCATGGTTCGAGAATGGCGACGCATGGAACGACGGGGCTAAACAGCATTGCGCAATGCTAAATAGCTACGCATAAATCCACTTCAGAAAACGCAGTGGGGTGCCCGCCAGCAAGAGGGGAGAA
>CAZAWX010000112.1:0-11452 GCA_964488985.1 uncultured Ectothiorhodospiraceae bacterium | reverse complement strand
ATTCCGGTGTTATCTGGGCCACACTGTTCGGTTATCTAGTCTGGGGTGACATCCCTGACTTCGGCAAGCTTATCGGGGTCAGTATTGTCATCATGAGCGGCTTATATATCCTGCATCGTGAAAGAGTGCACCGACACGGATAATCAGCGGGAATTTGTTTAAATGTGCCTTCATCTTTGATTCGTTTAACGCAGCAAATTTTTACCGCCCTACGGTCGATCCACGCATCGGATCGCCGCCAGACGCCCCTGGACTGCCTTGTCGCAGTGTTCGTTGTCGCCACGGTCGCGGCGTTCCCGGCCCTTGCTCTCATCGATGCGAAGCTTGACGATGCGCGCCGCTACGAGGCTGTGGTCGTTCTTGTTGCCGGTATCTCAAGGCGTTGCACCGCGACCAAAATTGCGCCGCGACGCTTTCTCACCGCAGCGCACTGCGTGGCCAACACGTCCCGGGGGAGGATCGATCAGACGTTTGCAAGTGGCAGTAAAATTTACATCAGCAACGTGCTCGCGCCAGCCGCTCCCGGCGACTTTCAACAATTGCACGTTGCACAGACCTACCTGCCCCCCGAGTTCGAACAAGCCCTCAAGCGTCTGTTCACCTACCAGCAAAAGCTCATCGGGCAGTATCGCGAGAAATTCACCGGCACCGAACTCGAGCGTCGCGTGCGATATGTTCAATCCCAAAATCACTTTACGTCCCACATCCCCGATCTCGCAATAGTCGTCGTGCGGGAACGCACCGTAAAGATCCCGCTGGCACAAATCGATTTCGGCCCCCTCACCACGGACGAGCCCGTGCGTCTTATCGGCTACGGATGCGAACATTTCGACGCGAGGCAGGGTCGTGGCGAGGTTCCCCCACTCAGTCGGCGTAAGTGGGGCGAGACACGCGTGATACGGGTCGACCCCGTTAACTTCTACACCTTCGCCCATCGCATGCGCCCCGGTGCTCCGTCGCTATGTCCCGGTGATTCAGGCGGCCCCGTCATGCGCGCCGGCAAAGTCATCGGTGTACACGGTACCGTCTACGGCCTCGCCCGCGAACATGGTGCCCGATCCAATATGTCGGTCAATTTGCGAACCGTGCAGTCCTGGCTCAACGCACACCGGGGACGGGATACCTCAACGGATACTGACAAGTGAGGATGATTCCATCGCAGATGCACGTTACCTATGTTTTTTGGTTTTAACCGTCGCCACAGCACTGAATGGATCATCAGGCCATGGATGCTTCGGGTAGCGACCCTTCATTTCCTTCTTCACCTCTTTGTAGGAACCACGCCAGAAACCCGCCAGATCTTGCGTCACCTGCAAGGGCCTACGCGCGGGTGAGCGTAAATGCACCATTAACGGCAACTTGTCGTTCATAATGGTCGGGGTTGACTGACAACCAAACATTTCCTGCAATTTTACCGCCAGCACGGGTGGCGACTGGGTGTAATCAATTCGAACATTGGAACCGGAGGGTACCGTAAATCGCTCAGGGGCCAATTCATCGAGTTTTTTCGACTGCGCCCAGGACAATAAGGTCCGCAATACCGCACCAAGATTGATACGCTTAAAATGATTCAACGTCGTGACCGAATCGAGACAGGGCACCAGCCAGGTCGCAAGCGTAGCCAACAAGCCACTGTCACTGACATCGGGCCAATTACCGTCGTCATCCATCTGCCGCAGCAGTTCCACCCGCGCCCGCCACTGCTGTAATTCATCTGGCCAGGTAAACAATCCCAGTCCACGTTTCCTCACCAATCCTTGTAGTGCTTCAGCGCGTGCACCTGGATCAATGGAATCCAAGGGTTTGCTTGCCACCAACACGCTGCCCAATCGGTGGCGTTTTTCGGCCACCATTTTGCCCTCGCGTTCGTCCCAATCGATCACGACCTCTGTGCTAATCTGATCAGTCAAGTATTGGTCAAACCACTTTGGTTTAAACTCGGCAGCCATAAAGATCTTGTCCTGAGCGCGTCCCTGTAAGCCGCCTAACCGGGCAACCACTAACCAACGCTGCCGAGTTAAACCATCGTGCTCATCAAGCTCCGCTGCGCGCCCGTTACTGAGCAGATAGTCCCGGCCGCCAACACGGCGCTGGCGGGCAATGCGATCCGGGTATGCCCAGGCCAGCAATAAACCCGTCCAGCCAGGATCACCGGGGTTCGGAAGCGTATGCTTCGCACCGGCATTCACCCGACTGATGATGCGCAGATATTGCTGTTGTTGGCGCTTGATACGTTGAATTAAACCTCTTTGCGCATGGTCGGCTTTTATTTCACCGCTCACCAGCTCCAGGCGCGGCCCGATATCAGCCCCCTGACCATAAAGCAGATCCCGCGCATCCAGCACTGCAGCCAGGCGGCAGGCCTGAACAACCAAACCATGGCGCTGCGCCATGACCAACATATGCGCTAACCGGGGATGCACGGGGAGAGCCACCAAGTGTTTGCCATGCTCGGTCAGTTGCCACTGCCCGGTATCGTGAAAAGTGACCGCACCTAATCGTTGCAATAGATCCAATGCCTGTTGATAGGGCGCGGTCGCCGGGGGGTTTAACCAGCACAAATCAGCCGGATCGACCACACCCCAATTCAATAACTGCAGCGCTAACGGTGCTAAATCCGCATGCTGAATCTCGGCTGGCGTATAAGCGGGCAATTCCTCTTGCTGACGCTGCGACCAGAGCCGATAGCACACACCGGGTTCAAGGCGCCCGGCCCGGCCCGTGCGCTGTCTGGCGGAGGCTTTAGACACACGGTTAGTGGCAAGACGGGTCATACCGGTTTTAGGATCAAATGTTGGCTGACGGCTCCATCCGCAATCCACCACCACCCGCACCCCGTCGATGGTTAGAGACGATTCGGCGATGGCGGTCGCGAGCACAACTTTACGCTGCCCCTGGGGCGCGGGCGCAATGGCCCTGCGCTGCTCGTTCAAACTTAAATCACCGAACAAAGGCGTCAGCAAAACACTGCTGCGGATCGCTTCTGGTTCAGATTCCAACCAACTGAGCAGATGCTGATGGGCCTGTCTGATTTCACCCTGCCCTGGTAAAAACACCAACACACTGCCATGCTGCTCGCGCAACGCCTGCCGGGTGGTTGCCGCTACCCGTTCGGCAATTCTCTCCCCGAATCGTAAAGGGTCACCATAGCGAACTGCCACGGGAAACATGCGCCCTTCACTGCTGACTATCGGCGCGTCATCCAGTAACTCACTGACCTTAACGCCATCAAGGGTTGCAGACATCACCAGGATTTTCAGTGGCCGCTCGCGCAGATCAGCAAATATTTCCCGGCCCTGCAGACACAGCGCCAAACCCAAATCAGCATCCAGACTGCGTTCATGAAATTCGTCAAATATGACCAGCGCGACATCTTCAAGGGCAGGATCATTGTGCAACTGACGAGTCAAAATACCCTCGGTCACGACTTCAATACGTGTCTCGGCACTTATTTTTTTATCCAGTCGTACTCGATAGCCCACTGTTTTGCCTACCGCTTCACCCAACACCTGTGCCATGCGCTCAGCCGCTGCACGAGCCGCCAGACGGCGGGGTTCGAGCATCAGTATTTTTTGCCCGTCCGCCAACCAACGGGCATTCAGTAGTTGCACAGGAACACCGGTGGTTTTTCCCGCCCCCGCCGGGGCTTGCAACACCACTGAATCAACCCTGTCCAGCGCTGCCAGCAATTGTGGTAAAACCTGATGTATGGGGAGATCGGACATGCCAACATTTACCGCAAACGAGGCCGTATTGTAGCAAAACTCGAACGTCGCAAATCACCGGCTGCCCAAAGCCGCACAGCGAAGCGGCGCAGCATTGAGCAGTCCAAGTGCATTGGTTTCGTTATGCCGCTGATTCTTGCTGTATATCCCAGCCTGGAAACACCAATACCGCCGGATGACACCGTAGGGCCCGCGCCAATACTTTTGCTCTTTCCACACCTAGATTGATCCTATCTCGCTCAATTGCAGATAATGTGGACTGGGGAATACCAGTAAGTTTAGAGAGCTCATTCTGACTGAACTCTTGAAGTTCTCGAATGATCTTGACAGATGCTCCGCTTGAGACCTCGATCCGACGTTTAGCTTTACGATAATCTTTCATTTGCGTCCCCGATAGTCATGTGCAGATATCGTTACCACCTGAACCATGACAGCTTTGCGCTTGATGCGATAGATAATTCGGTACTGTTGATTCAGTCGGGATGATCGATGACCTCGCCATTCTCCATGCAACGCCTCGTCATTGAATCCACGAATAACACGCAACCCTTGGGGTCCCGACACTGAAACAACATCTTTCCACTTTTCGTACCGCTTCAGAATATCAATCGGTATCCGGGATAATTGTCTCGCAACACGTCGATGCTCATAAATTTCCCACATACCATAAATGGTAACTATATCATATATAGTATGTCAATTCAGAGGTCACTCCCTGGGCAGAAGGTTTTCACCCACAAGGGCATTGACCATCCTTGCAACCGCTTGGATCTGCCTGCCGGAACGAACACTGTAATCCTTGCCGCTGTAGCCCCACCAGTCCCAGCAGCCACGGGGGTTTTCCGTATACTGAAACAGGAGACTTTCAGTCCAGGCCTTGACTTGTGGATAGAGTACTACGATGGCGTTGGCTTCTGCCATCTCGTTGTACCCGGCATGGGCATAAAATGCATCACCGATTGCATCCTGTGACTGCATACAGCCATGAAAGGCCACGTGTAACCGACAGCTTGCGCCCTGACGGCAACGTGACGGCACATACAGATGCCCAAACCGATGCAGACTGACCCGCTTGTTACTGGCATCGAAAAATGGGGTTTGGTCAAATGTGATGAGCGACCCCGGATTCGTCTGTGAGACTTTGGGTGCGAGGGAATCGGGACCATAAATATACTGCAACAATCGCTCGGCGGCGGCAAAATTACAGTCGTTGATATACGGTGTCCCCTGAGCACCACAGGCACTGCCGAAATGATCGGTAATCATCGCGTGAGCGGCACCGGGAAGCGTGACCAGGCGGATCCGATCGGGACTGAGGAAAGTGCGATAATACTCCGCAAGGCTCTCAACAACCGGTAGTGGCACTGTCTCATCCTTTGACCCGCTAAACAGCCAGATCCTGGCCGAACGCAAGTTGACGGGATCATCGATACGCTTTGCCTGCGCCTGTTCACGAGTGAAGTCGATTGACTGCTGCACATCCGGTGGCCCTGCGAACAGGCCCATAGGGTTGCTGGCAGTGCATACATTCAGCGCTGCATACAAGTCCGTTGGATCAAGCAGCGAAAGAAAATAGGCACCACCGGCGCAGTGATAGGGCCCGCCCGCAAGCAGACCAGCACCCATGATCCGGCTCGAGTAAACGACCTGAAACTGTTGAGCCATATAAGCCCCGGAGGATATGCCGGAAACGGAAACAGCTTGTGTGTCGATGTGTAGCTGATCCTGCAGTCCGGACAACTGACGCACTTGTGCGCCGGTGGCTGACACCGCGAACACCAGGGCGGCGACAACTATCGTGGTGTACATCAATGTGCAGCATCGGTGCGATGGTCCGGACCGACCGACGCTAGCCATAGATTTCCGGGGGTCAGCGGCTGATCCTGTGCGCGGTATTTTTTTCATTCAGGCCTCCCGTGAAGAATATCCGGGATCCCGTATCCGGACAAGCAAGGGCAAAGCAGACTCAGGGATCACCCTGATCCAGACAGGTTTACCTACCTGAACAGCACCAGGGGGAGGCAACCGAGGTACAACAGCCCCCTGCGTTTTTAAAATATCCAGGTATACTCGGTCACGGGGAAGAAGTGATGTACTGAGTATGGGGTGTCTGAATGTCGCCGCGGGAAACCCGATGACAAAGGTTTTGTGCGGCAACAATATAAAAAAGCACTACGACGCTACCAGGAGGGGTACACAATATGAAAACACGAATACATTCGATCCTTGCGCGGTCTTTAACTGTGCTGTTGCTGACAAGCATTAGCCATGCAACCCTAGCTGAAAAAACAGTTGACGGCCCCCAGATACACTGGAAATACGCGGCCTGGGGAAAGCCTGTCGCATGGACTGCCGTATTCAGAGAGTTGGGTGTATTTCTGGATAAACGTACTAACGGCAAATTCAAATTCACTGTCCATTTCGGCACCCTGTCCAAACCAAAGGCAATTCTCGATGGCCTGTCTGTCGGCGCATTTCAAGGGGGTACTGTGGTCGCTGGCTTCTACCCAGGAAAAATGGATGCCGCGACTGCCTTGGACTTACCCTTCATGCCTTACACCAGCACGGCCCAACTGGCAAAAGCGACGGATGAATATATGGCGCTGCCCGAGATAAAGAAGGAATTCAATAAATGGGGCGCCATGTACTACATGACCTCGGCTTTGCCTCCTTTTGAAGTGATCGGTAAAGGTGTCCCGCCGCGTAAATTATCCGACTGGAAAGGCGTTAAAATCCGTGCCATCGGCCAGCAAGGCAAAGCCATGAAGGCGATTGGCGCCGTCCCCGTCGGCAAGCGTGGCCCCCAGGTTTACTCCGCCCTCGATACCAATCTGGTGAGCGCCGCCGCGATGGGCTTGTTCGCCTTGGAGGGGTACAAAATTTATGAACTCGGGAAGTGGTATACCACCGACTTTGGCCTGGGCAGTATCGGCGCCCACATGGCCTTTAACCTGGAGGCATACAATAGTCTGCCGCCCCAATACAAAGCATTGTTACAGGAGTACAAAGATCATGTGGGCTACAAGGTACAGTCCAAGGCCCACGCCATTTGCGCGGTTGAGTGCCCCAAGGTCTTTAAAAAAGCCGGACTAACGGAAGTCAAATACACCCAGGCAGACCGGGATGAGTTTGCGGCCAAAGCAGCCAAGCCGGTCTGGAGCGACTGGATCAAGAAGATGAACAAAAAGGGCTATGACGGTCAAAAGCTGTTCGATACGCTATTCAACAGCCTGAAAAAAAATGCCAACGCACAACCTTGATTGACTGTTGAGCTATCAGAAGTCACCACAACGCCTTCTGCACCGCACAGGGCGTTGTGGTCAACCGTCTAAGAATGGATAACCAGTCGCCCATGGTTGAACCTGCCTTTTTGCTAAAGAAAATCGACGACCTGTATCTGAAGCTGGAAGCGGCCTGTAATCTTCTTTCGGGTGGCCTGATATTCGGCGTTATGTTACTGGGTGTCGCAGAAGTCTTAATGCGCAAACTCTTCGACTCGCCAATCCCCGGGCAGACAGATTTGGTTGAAATCAGCCTGCCCATGATTGCCTTCCTGGGCCTTTCTTACTGCCACCGTCAGGCCGGTCATGTGCGTATGGCATTACTTATGCAATTCCTGACTCAGCGCGGAAAATATATTGCCGAATTTGCGGTAACGATCCCCAGTTTGATTCTTGTGGGATTTCTGGTGATCGGGACCTGGGAACATTTCTGGCGGGCGTTGAGCTTCGGTGATTCCACAGAGAGCGCTGAAATTCCTATCTGGCCCGCCAAACTTACCGTCACTGTCGCCTTGATAATTTTATTCCTGCGGCTCTGTATCCAGCTATTTGGCTATCTGCGCCTGATCAAAAATCCCCAGGCTCAGGAGATTGGCGTTCCCCACAATCCCACTCTGACTGAGCTTGTCGCCGCCAAGGCCAGAGAGTCTGAAGAAGCCATCTGAGCCTGAGAACAGCGTATGGAACCTATCACAATTGGAATTATTGGCATCATCCTGCTGATGGTGCTCCTGTTCATGGGTATGCAGGTGGCCTATGCCGGTGCCCTGGTGGGGCTCATCGGATTGACTCTGGTCACACCCAACCCCCTCGGATTGAATGTCGATCACATGGTCGGCAGCTCATGGGCCGGGCTTGGCATGGCTGGCACCATCCCTTTTGAAGAGCTTTCCCGCTATGCCTTGAGCGTGTTGGCAATGTTTGTGCTGATTGGCTTCCTGGCGTTTCATGCAAATCTGACCCAGGGGGTATTTCATGCCATGCGCATGTGGTTTGCATGGTTACCCGGTGGGCTCGGGGTTGCAACGGTGTTCGCTGCTGCAGCTTTCGCCGCCGTATCCGGCTCGTCCTCATCCACTGCAGCCATCTTTGCCCGCATTGCCATCCCGGAAATGCAGAAGAACGGCTACCAACCAGGCTTCAGCGCCAGTATAGTCGCAGTTGGCGGCACCCTCGCCTCACTAATTCCACCCAGCGGAATTCTGGTGATTTACGCCATCATCGTCGAAGAATCAGTGGGCAAATTGCTCATCGCCGGGTTTATTCCCGGCCTGCTTTCAGCTTGTCTGTACGCTGCCTCCATTATCATCCGGGTCAAACTCAAACCCACACTTGGGGCCAAGGTGGAACATCATCCATGGCCTGAACGCTGGCGATCGCTGAAGGGCATGGCTGGGGTTCTACTGGTCATTGCAACAGTTGTCGGTGGCATCTACAGCGGTTGGATGACCCCGGTAGAATCCGGTGCGGTCGGGGCATTTATTATTTTCCTGCTGGCCCTGGCAAACGGCATGAGCTTGCGCCAGTTCACACAAAGCCTGACGGATTCTGCGCGTATCGGCATTATGATCCTGACGGTGATATGGGGCATTTTGATCCTGGTGCGTTTCCTTGGCTTCTCCGGGTTGCCGGAACAACTGGGAGAATGGGTCTTAAGCCTCCAGGTGGACCGATTCTGGATTCTTTCGACCATTTTGCTGATGTATCTGGTGCTGGGAATGTTCGTTGATTCCATCGGGATGTTGCTGTTAACACTCCCATTCATTCATCCGGTCATCCTGCAACTCGGCTACGATCCCATCTGGTTCGGGATCGTCATTGTAAAAATGGTGGAAATTGGCCTGGTGACGCCACCCATTGGGCTCAACAGTTTTGTCGTTGCCGGTGTGCGGCCAGATATACCCCTGGGATCGATTTTTCGCGGCATCTGGTGGTTTTTTATCTGCGACGTGCTGTTTCTGATCCTCATCATCGCCTTCCCGGATATTGTCCTGCTGTTGCCGAATACCATGTTTCGACAATAGAATGTATAAAGACGATTGACGATCTGGCGCATCAAATCACACATCGCATCGTCATCGCCTTCGCGCAACTGCTGGTCTGGGGCTGACCGTACTGACATCTTCGATCAAGAACACGATCGGGTGGAGCCCTGCCTTAATCCATTCTCCCCGGGCAAAGTGTTAAACATGTGTCCGGTATGGACCGTCTACCGGGTGGAGGATATCCTCGCCTACGAGGAGCAGCATCTGGCCGACTCGACCCATTCACGGGTCTGCAACAGATAGACGGTAACCCAAAGAGCTTTACTTCAAAATTCCTGTTCGATGCGCTTTAGCAATACCATCAGCGACCTCTGGTGGCACACCCGATTTGTCAGCAAAATGCTGCCACTGCAATACAGCCTCCTGCACCCGCCGAACAATTTCTTCTGCTCGGCCACGTTTCATGGATGCATTTTTCGCGCATGCTTTAAAATCTTCAAGCGTGAAATCATCACGCTTGCCATTGAGTGACATCTGGTGCCGGCTCGTCCAGTCACCTTGAGGGTTATAGCTGTAGGTCATATCAAAAGCTGGAGACAGAGACCAGTTGCCTGACTTGTCCATCAGGAAAGCAATATTCTTGACGTGGTCATCCTGATTACGACCAATAATATTGAAGGCCATGCGTCGGAACTGCTCTTCAATCATCGCCATCGGCATTCCCATCTTACGAATAGTACGAAGCGCCTGCTCATAGGAATGTGACCCCGCCTTCTTGAAATCAAAGTGCTCCATGGCACAGAAGGATTGCATATGAATCTTTTGACCAGTGTCTGTCCGATCAAAACGTCTGGTCATAAAATGGCTGCGGCCGTTCTCTTTAAGTAGTCTTGACTCCTCCATATCGATTCCAGCCTTCTTTGCCATATGGTAGTAGGCATGTTCGATGAGTCCGTAGCCTGCCGGATCTTCCAGTTCTTTATCCCTGTTGCCCGATACGCCATCAAACTTCAGCAACCAGTAAGAAAAACCCTTCCCAGCCTTGGCCTGGCCGGAGCGCACCTCATTGGTTTTGTGGTTCCAGGCAATAATCGCCTTGGCCCTGGCTCCACCTGCCGAGGTGCCAACACGTAGAATATCCTGCAAAGAATCTTCTCTAAGCTCAGGGGCAAAAGAACCCTGAAGCGCATTTCGTTTAGTCAAAATGTTACTGGCAAGCGCAACCAATGCCTTAACATCAACTGATTCAGATTTGCCCGTGAAAGGCCCCTGTGATGGCAAATACTCCAACGCGCCCATGCCTCGAATACCGGTATAGCAAAGACGCTCGACCGGGTTAAAGGTTTCCGGCGAACGCCCCTGTTTGGCGAGCCAAACATTAATCAGTGCATTACCAAAATCATCCGGTAATGAATCGGCAAGCAACCCTGGCAGACCATGAAAAGTCTCTCGAGGCAAAGCCGGGAATGAATAAATTTGTTTTGAAAGCGGCATCGTCAGTGGTGCAACCTCAATACCGCTGTAAATAAAATCAGGCGCATACTCAAAATGGGCGAGTCCGGCACTCTCACTCCAACTTACCGCACCGATAGATTTGCCCCAAAGCTTTACCTCGGCAACCGTCATTCTTCATCACCCCATGACCATGGCTCTTCCTTTTTTGATTTCGCGGATTTTGAAGAGGCTCTTTGGCGCTGCTTACCTTGCATTTTTAACTGCTGAACCGGACTCACTGCTGGCTCAGGGATAAGGGTGCCAAAGTTTTCTACCAGTTGCAGTGCTCGCAAAATACGAATGATGCTCGATGCCTGAACCGAATCACCACGTTCAATCCGGGCCATGGTCCGATTTGAAACACCCGCTTCCTGTGCGAGTGCAGCCTGGGTTTTGTCCTGATTCAGGCGATACTGTGTAATGCGATGCCCAATCTCCTTTAGTACTGCGTCATCTGAAAGATCATTGATAAACTTCATAAACTGCCTTTTTTGTCTATTTAATGACCTTTGTGCCGACTAATATGCCTTTTTTGTCACCTTAGATAATTTTTATATTCATGTCAATACGCCAAATTTGTCTAATTAATATCTTTTTTTCCAGTTAACCTGCCTTATTTGTCCTATTACACCGGTTGCCCTTCAATATTATAATGACGGATATAGATGCTTCAGTTTTATCCTTGCATCCTCGGTCGTAAACCGCCACTTGGCTGTCGCGCAAGACCGTGTGGGCCGGGGAGTTAATTTTGTTGCTGAAAAAGGAACCGGCGTTAACAGGGCTCACACCGAGTGGAGCCCGACCTTAATCCATTCGCCCCGGGCACAGGCTCCTCTTCAGCCCGGAGCAGTGACTTTTCCGACTCGCCTTTCAACGGCCGAAGTTGGTGTGGGCGCACCAATAAACTTAGTTGTGGAGTAACCAATGCGTTCACGCCATAGCACTGAACAAACACCTCCTGCCTCTT
>CAZAWX010000111.1:7953-11457 GCA_964488985.1 uncultured Ectothiorhodospiraceae bacterium | reverse complement strand
ATTCGTACCCTCATTGATGAAATGGAAGACAACGTGGCATTGCTGAGCCAGTTCATAGAAACGCAGCAGCCAAACGACAATCCGGTTCTGGAATATGCAAACCAACTGGCGGAAATCATTACGGCAGAATCTGGCAAGTCCGTACCGGTTCTCCGGCCAAGTATGGAGAGACTAAATTCCGAACCTCTGAGTAAACGAGAAATTGAAATTCTACAACTGGTTGCAAACGGGCTGTTGAACAGCGAAATAGCCAATGCACTCAGTCTTACGGAAGGCTCCGTAAAATGGCATTTGCAACAAATTTATGACAAGGTAGGCATACGCCGGCGGGCCAAGGCTGTGCAACGCGCGAGGGAACTGGGTTTTATTCCGTAAGTAGCTGTAGCCAGCCGGGATCTTTCATCAGCCGAAACCGAGCCCCCTTGTAATCAGATGAGTTTTCTCGAGAAAGCACATCGTTTGCCACATGATCTTTTGCTACAGTTTGTACCCGGTTCATTTCCTGTCCTGGCCCTGGCTTACCCATAGCATTTCTTCCTGTTGGCGCATGCGAAAGCGCTGTCAATATTGCTGCGCCCGCATTTAGATTCACAAGCAATATATATTGTTGAACTATCGAAAGATAGGTGAGTAAGCGAACTCAAACCGTTAAGTTAGCTGCATGGAAAAGCATCTGTTGGCTCTCCGGTGCAATTGCACCGGCGTCTGCGATGGAGCAAAGAACCCAATTGATACGCGCAGACCTGTGAGGTGGAGAATCGTTATGGACGCAGGCCTTTGCCTGGCGTAGTCAACCATACTGTTCACAGACCAGGGCATGTCAGACAAGGGCATGCTCAATGAAGCAACCTTGTTCCACGTGAACGGGAGGAACTTAATGTATGCAGTGGATATCGATACGGGGGGGACCATGACAGATTGTCTGGTCACCGGCCAAAATACGCAGCTTTCACTCAAAGTGGATACTACCCCACACGATTTCACGGTTTCATTTAACAACTGTCTGACACGAGCGTCGGCTGAACTTGGTTTCGACAATGAGTTTTCTTTCCTTCGTGAAGTTTCGATAATCAGGTGGTCTTCAACGATCACAACAAACGTTCTGGCCGAACGCCGGGGGGCAAAAGTCGGACTGATTGTTTCGCCGGGCGCAGAAGAAAACCTGTATGGGTCATCCAGATCTCCGGTTGTGGATCAACTGGTCGCTTCCGAACATATTATCGGGCTGGCCGAAAGCGCAGGAGCGGAAGTTATTCTGGCTGCTGTCAAAGGTTTACTTGAAAACGGTGCCCGTCGCATTTGCATAAGTCTCAAGGACTCGTTCCCGGACAACACTTGCGAATTAAACCTCAAGCAAGTCATCGAGGACCAATACCCCGATCACATTATCGGATCGGTCCCGGTGCTGCTCGGTTCGGAAATGGCGCAAATTGCCCATGACCAGACCCGTACACATTATTCTTTGATGAATGCTTATACACACACCCACCTGGCCAATTCCCTGTTCAAGATCGAGGATATGCTGCGTGATGATCATGGCTGGAGCGGGGCTTTGCTGGTTGGTCATACCTCAGGTGGTGTCGCCCGTATTGGCAAGACCAAGGCGGTAGATACGATCGAAAGTGGCCCGGTTTTCGGTACCTTCGGAGCGGCCTATATGGCGCGTCAATACGGCTTAAAAGATCTACTCTGTCTGGATGTGGGCGGCACCACAACCAAGACCTCTGTTGTCAAAGACAGTGCACCCGTTTTCAAGCGTGGCGGTGAGTTGATGGGGATTCCAGTTGAAACCTCCTTTGCCTTGCTGCGCTCGGCAGCCCTCGGTGGCGGTTCGGTCGCCAGGGTCAAAGACGGTATGGTTGCGCTTGGGCCTGATTCGATGGGAGCAGCGCCTGGTCCCGCCTGTTATGGACTCGGCGGCAGCCAGGCCACGTTGACCGATGCACTCCTGGTGCTTGGCTATCTTGATAGCAAAAACTTTCTGGGGGGGCGTCGTGAACTTGATATTGAAAAGGCCCGGGCTGCTATCGAAAACAATGTTGCCAGGCATCTTTCGATGACGGTGGATCAGACAGCGCTTGCCATCCGCGACGAAGCCGTGCGCCAGATGGCCGGGTTGTTAGGTGAGACATTGGCTGAGACTAAAGTTTCACTCCATGGCTGCACGCTCTTTGCCTATGGGGGCAACGGTCCGATGTTTGGTGCCTTTGTGGCCAAGAAGCTGGGTATTCGATCGGTCTTGTGCTTCGATCTCGGTCCGGTATTTTCGGCTTTCGGCTCAGCCATTTCAGATGTTGTACACGTCTATGAAAGAGGGATTGGTAAAACCTGGGTACAGTCCCAGGGAGATGTGCTGATCGAGACGGCAGAAACCGTTTATCGACAGGCCGTCAGGGATCTTGACGGCGAGGGTTTTGATCCCGGCAAGGCCATTTACCGGTATTCCCTCGATATTGTCTGCGCCGATGGTGAGCAGCGTACGCTGTCGTTCGAAAGCTCCGGCATCCCCGGTGCCGAGTGGATGAAACAGGTGCTGGACGCAGCCAGCACCGCCGGCATATCCAATGATGACATCGTGCTGATCGTGACCTTGCGCACCGAATACGGTGTGGACAGCCACGAACTCGTCACATCCGACCGGGTTGGCGGCAAGCTCCAGACTACAAAGCGTTCAATGCACTTCAGTGAAGAATTTCACGGCTCGATCATGGCTGCCCAATGGGATGCCATGGGCGTCGGCGACCATATCAACGGTCCGGCTATGATCAATGGCCAGACCTTGACCTGTGCCGTCCCGCCCGGCTGGTCTTCGGTTGTTGATGAGTATGGCAATATTCAACTTAAGCAAAACCAGGGTAAAGGGGGCCAATGATGATGGAAAAAATCCATTTTACCGAATATCTTGATCTTGACCTGAACACCGAAGAATGGCTTTGTCATAGCTGCGGAAACCGGATTGCCAATGCCAGGGATAATTACAAAACCGGGTGTCTGGTTGCAGAGCGCGATCCTGCTGAAATCCACGCTCCGATCATAGAAGGAGACTATACCTTTGCCCCGGACAAGGACTGGGTGCGTATTGTCGAATTTTACTGTAGCAATTGCGGACGACAGATTGAGACCGAGTACCTGCCACCCGGACACCCCATAACTCACGACATCGAATTGGACGTGGATAGCCTGAAAAGACGGGTTTCCAGCGGTGAACTACTTATTGTCAATGGGCGTTTACACCGCGCAGGGGAGGTTTGAATCATGAGTTCCGTTGACCAAATGAATTCTATCGACATCGATGTAGGTGGGACTTTCACTGACCTGGTTCTGACCCTGGATGGTGAACGCATCATTGCCAAGTGCCCGACCACACCACACGACCTGTCGGTCGGCTTCCTGCATACTATCGAGGCAGGTGCTGATAAGCTGGAACTGACAGTGGAAGAGGTATTGCCTCGCATCGACATCGTTCGTTATTCAACCACGGTCGCCCTCAACCGTCTTATTCAG
>CAZAWX010000111.1:0-7853 GCA_964488985.1 uncultured Ectothiorhodospiraceae bacterium | reverse complement strand
TCCCTGTTGTGGTCCTTTGCCAACCCGTCACACGAAAAGCGTATCCGCGAGATCATCCGCGAAGAATACAAGGAATATCATATCGGCTTCGTGCCGGTGGTCATGAGCCATGCCGTGGTGCCCAAAATCGGAGAATACGAACGCAGCATGACAGCTATTCTTGATGCCTACCTGCAGCATTCGATGCAGACGGAGATTTGCGCGACCTGGGATAAAATCCGCGAACAGCGCTACCGTGGCAATTTCCTGATGATTCACAATTCAGGTGGTAGCGCGGATATCTTCAAAACCCCGGCGTCCAGAACCTTTAATGGCGGCCCGGTTTCGGGATTGATGGGGTCAGCTCACTTTGCCAAGCAATTGGGGTATTCCAACGTGATTGCCGGTGACGTTGGCGGTACCTCCTTCGACGTGGCAATGGTCGTTGAAGACAGTGTCCGGAACTATGAATTCCGCCCTGTCATTGATCGCTGGATGGTCAATGTCACCATGATGCAAACGATTTCCATCGGTGCCGGTGGTGGTTCCATTGCGTCCGTGGATCGCATCACAAGGCGTCTTACTGTCGGTCCCAGATCAGCGGGTTCCATGCCGGGTCCGGTCTGCTATGACCTGGGAGGCACCGAAGCGACGGTGACCGATGCGGACGTGGTATTGGGCTATATCAATCCCGACGGCTATTTCGGTGGCCAGATGCCATTAAACAAGGTAAAGGCTGAACGCGCCCTCAAAGAAAAAGTCGCGACACCACTTGGTGTCTCCGTGCTTGAAGCGGCTGCCATGATTCGCCGGGTTGTCGATGAGAACATGGCTTCGGCAATCAAGCGCGAAGTTCACATGCGAGGCTACTATCCGGAGGATTTTGTGCTGTTCGCCTTCGGCGGTGCGGGCCCTACTCATGCCGCCGGGTTCAAGGCCGATGTTCCAAAGGTAGTGATTTTTCCATCCTCGCCCGTATTTTGCGCGATGGGTTCTTCGATCATGGACATTGTGCACCTGTACGAACAGTCGAAACGTATGGTATTCATGGAACCAATGTCGGAACGTATTGTTATCGACAAGGAAGCCTTCAATACATCGGTTTCAAACATGATTGAAAAATCGAAGCGTGAATTGATGTCAGAGGGACTTCCGGTCAATGATGCAATTTACGCACTGGAACTCGACATGCTCTATGGAGGTCAGGTACAGGTGAAGCGGATGAGCTCTCCGTTATTGCAAATCAACTCCGATGCTGATGCCGATACAATTTATCAGGCTTTTGAGGATGAATTCTCAGCCACGTTTTCACCCCTGGTCGTCAACAAGCCTGGGGGGGTGTTCCTGGATAACTTCGTCCTGCGTGTCACGGTACCGACACAGAAGCCGCAACTGCCTGACCTCGAACTTATCGGGGAGGACCCTTCAGATGCACAGACCGGTTCAAGACCGGCTTATTGGGATGAACTGTCTTCCACCACCGAAACGCCAACCTACGAATTTGAAGCACTCAAACCAGGAAACAGGATTACAGGACCGGCCGTCGTTGAAGCTGAATTGACAACGGTTGTAGTTCCACCTGAGTACACGTTTTCAATCGACAAACATGGTCTGGGCATACTCGAAGGCGGAAAGTCCCAGCTAACAGCCAGACGCGGCCATCCAATGATGGCGGCTGAGTAAACAGATTTACCGGGGGAGTGAAGAGCTTCCCGGCCGAGGAGGAAATGGTCATGACGGCAATCCCGACATTAGAGGAAAAACTAGCCTGGTTGAAGCCGGTGCCTGCGACAGAAGAAGAGTTAAGACTGGCCGAGAGCCTGTCTGCTGCGGACTACGAGATCGGGTTCCAGCGGACCAACGATATACTCGATGAGGGCATGGATGTTTTCCAAAGATCCTGCCGCTGTGCGATGGGGGTGGCGGGCGACAGCCTTGTTGCCATCATGACCGCGGAGGGTGACATCATTAACGGTTCCTGCGGAACTTATCTCCATGCGGTCATTCCGCCGCTGATCATCAAGTACATTATCCACAATTATTCCAAAAACCCGGGTATCAACGATGGCGACCTCTGGTTTGCAAATGATGCCGTGTATGGAGGAGTCCATAACCCGGACCAGATGGTCTGTATGCCGGTCTACCATGAAGGCGAGCTGATTGCCTGGACCGCAGCCCTGGTGCATACGACTGAAACCGGTGCGGTCGAACCTGGCGGGATGCCGATTTCAGCGACCAGCAGGTTCGAGGAAGGCATGAACCTGCCACCCATGAAAATCGGCTCAAACTTTGAGTTGCACGAAGACGTCGTAACGATGTTCTCCGCTTTCGGCCTGCGGGCACCGGCAATGATAGCTACAGATCTCAAGGCACGCTGCTCAACAACTGACCGGGTAAGGAATCGGGTCATCGAACTTTGTGAGCGTGAAGGCACCGGTTACGTACGGGGTCTTTTCCGCCGTATGCTTCAGGAAGCCGAAGTTGGTGCCAGGGATATCGTCGGTCGCTGGCCCGAGGGAAAATACCGCTGTGTTACCTTCTCTGACGCCATGGGTCTGACACAGGGTCTGGTGCGCTCATGCTTTATGACCATGGAGATCAAGGGCGACAAGATGATTGTCGACCTGACCCAAACCGGTCCTGAAACGCCTTCGTCTTACAATGCGCATCCACAGGCGGCAATAGCCCACTTCTCAAACTATATCTATGAATATCTGTTCCATTCCCTACCGATTTCCAATGGAACATTTGCCAATATCGAGTTCAGATTCGCACCCAACACCTGCCTGAACCCGGATCCGAGGGCGGCAACCTCCTGCTCGGTGATGATCTCCACGGGTGTGATGAGCGCCGTGCACAATACCTGTGCCAAGGCGATGTATTCGACCTCAGCCTGGGAACAGGCAGGTGCTTCTATGGGCAATGGTGGTAACGCAATCGTTTTGGCGGGTCTTTCTCAGTGGGGTGCACCCTTCGCCGACATGTTGGCGTATTCCATCAACACCGAAGGGATGGGGGCGCGCCCGCGCGAAGATGGCATCGATGCCTTTGGTTTCCCCTGGTGTGTCTATGGCCGTGCACCGAATACGGAAAGCGTGGAAAACGAGTTCCCACTTCTGGTCCCGTTGTCCAATCACTGGGCAGATAGTTGTGGTCATGGGAAATACCGCGGCGGTGTCGGTACCGTCCAGCTATGGGTCGTCCACCACGTACCGGCTGTTTACATGATGGCGATCGCCGATAACTCCAAGCTGCAAACGCCACAGCCTTTGTTCGGCGGATACGCGCCCTGCACGGTGCCCGGTATATCCATCTCCAATTCAGGTGTGATGGACCAGCTTTCCACAGCCGATACCATCAAGATGGATTACCAGGACATACTGCAAAACAAGACGATTTCCGGTGATTATTCAACCGAATTCCAGGGGCGGTCCGTACGCCCCTACAAGCAGGGAGACGTTGTCACCATGGCCTTCTCCTGCGGTGGTACCGGTTATGGTGATCCCCTGGACCGCGATGCCGATGCAATTGCCAATGATATTCTCAAGGGCATCATCACGCCATCCGTTGCCGAACAGGTCTACAAAGTCGTGTGGAATAAGGATGAGCAGCGACTCGACAGAAAAGCCAGTGCGGAAGGTGTCCGCGATGAACTGGCTGCAAGGCTGAAGCGTGGTAAACCGTATGACGAATTTGTCAGGGGGTGGGAACAGCAGAAGCCACCGGAAGAAATTCTCGAATACTATGGCTCCTGGCCGGATGCAAGGGTTGTGACACCCATCATGCGGGCCTGAGGCCATGTTGCAGTCTGCACCCATACTGGAACTGAAACGCCGTCTGGCCGATCTTGGCCGGGGGGCGCCCAGGCAGAGTCCTCCAGTGTTTGCGCCCATGCTGTTTACAGTGGCAGCAGAAATTGAAGGATTAAGCGCCTGGGAATATGTTTCAGACCCAACCAAAATGGTTCGTGCTGGAATGGAACTTTCAAGGATGCTGGGCCTGGGAACAGTTTTTACCGGGGTTCCCTGCGGTGCTGTGGCGCAGGCGCTGGGGGCAAACCTTACTGAAGATGTCTGGCCCACAACTGTTGTGGCCAAACGGGCCCAGGATCACTTGGCCATAAGTGAACCTTCCCTTTTCTGGGGCCAGTCTGCATTGCTATCCAATTTCCTGGCTGCAACACGAAACATGGCTGCCGATGAGCGTAACACGATGTTGCCTGTTATGGGCGTGGAGGGGCCAACAGCCCTTGCTTCACAGATTTTTGGCGTTGCAAATTTGACTGAGGCTCAGGCAGATTCCATCGGTACGATTCTGGCGGCCCTGATCGGAGATTTTGCCGAGGCAGGTGCCAGCGCCATCGTTATGGTGGATCAGACGCCAGATGAAGACAGCAAGGAATATGCAAAATCGGCCTATCGCACCCTGGCCAATGTTGCTCGTTTTCATCGTGTCCCGGTGGTTCCTGTTTTTGAAGACAATGGAAGTCCGACGGGCACGTTGCCTACCGTTGTTCCCGCGTATCAAACTGGGGTTACGGTAGGCCCGGCAATTAAATTATACGCCCGTTCGTGGCCGGTAACGATTGAGGAATGGTGCAAACTTGCAGTTGATGATAAATCACGATTCGTAACCACAACAGGTGAGGTCCCAACAGATACAAGCATTGAACAGCTGGTCCAATTGGCAAATTCAAAACCTTCATTTTTCTCGTAGACCGACTGATGTCTTCGACCACAACCTTAGCATTGATATAGGGCCTGAACTATCAGTGAGCGGAATGAAATGGAATATCTATCGTGGCCTATTTCGTAACCCCCGTTACCCTTTTAACCGGCTTCCTCGGGTCGGGTAAGACAACGCTGGTCAACAGGTTCTTAAAGGAGGCGCACGGTAAGCGTTTCGTCGTCATTGAAAATGAGTTTGGGGAAGTTGCCATCGACGATGGCCTGGTCTATGAAGAGGCTGTTGAAACGATTGTCCAACTCTCAAACGGTTGTATTTGTTGCAAGGTTCGTGGTGACCTGGCCCGGGCTTTGGGTGACCTTGCAGCGCGCCGGACCAGGGGTGAAATCGAATTCGATCATGTTTTGATAGAGGCCTCGGGTCTGGCAGACCCGGGACCGGTCATTCAGACTTTCCTCGCCGAGACGGCCTTGCTGGCCCATTATGTTCTTGATGGGGTCATTGCACTCGCAGATGGGGTCAATCTTGAGATATCACTGAATGAGGCGGTGGAAGCAACCGCCCAACTTGCCCTCGCCGATCGGGTCTTCATCACCAGGAAAGATTTGCTGAACAGGGAACAATTGCAGCGTGTCGAATGGCTTGTGCGCCGGATCAATACTACTGCATTGATCTCTGTCACCGATTTAGTCTCGGCCAATTGGGATGAGGTTTTCAAAGACTTGCTTGAAATCCGCGGCTACGAGTTTGACAGGATTGCCTTTGAAAATATTCCTGTGGGGCAGGTAAATTCTCATCGTCATGATCACGAGGAATATTACCACCCCCATGCAGAAAGCAAAACGGTGGGAAATATCAAACATACGGGTGACGTTTCCACAGTCGCTTTCAGAACCTCAAATCCTCTCGACCCGGGGATGATCCAGCACGCCTTCGCGGCAATGAAAGCGGACATGGGTGGCAGGATATGGCGGATGAAAGGCATTTTATCGATCGACAAGCACCCCAAAAGGATAGTGGTTCAAGGGGTCGGGGAATTATTGCAGGTCAACGAGGGGCAGATCTGGCGCCCGTACGAGCCACGGGAAACCCGTTTTATCGTGATCGGCAAGGGCCTGAATGAAGGATTGATACTGGATGTCCTGGGTCAGGCCGAAGGTGTGCCGGTTCCCCCGTTCGGATCCTGCACACCTAAGCGGACATTTCAGGTGACTACCCGTGATTAAAAGACAGCAAAACACAATTGAACAGGGGAATATCTTCGCCCCGGTAAAACTCGACGTCGAAAAGCGCCCGGATGGATCGATCATTCTGCGCTCGCTTCTGGCCGCAGATGAACCAGTATCTTCGGTTGGTGTCTGGCTTGATCAATGGGCAAGCAGGGCCCCGGACCGGTTGTTCCTCTCCGAGAGGCAAGGCAAAGATCGTGCCTGGCATCACCTGTCCTATGGAGAAGCTCTGTCTAAAGTACAGACTGCTGCTGGCTGGATGTTGGAAAATGGGCTGGGTCCGGAACATCCGCTTGCGATCCTGTCGGACAACAGCATCGAACATGCTGTTTTAGCCCTGGCGGCCATGTACGTCGGGATTCCCGTGGCGACCGTTTCCTCCGCCTATTCGCTGGTGTCCAGGGATCATAAACGTCTTAAGTCAATGATTGAGCTGGTCGCACCGGGGGCGATTTACGTCGCCTCAACAGGGCAGTATCGAAAAGCCCTGGACACTATTCAAGATAAGCATGATGCCCGGATCATCGCCGGGGTCGACGACGGCCGTTACGGGGGTTCACCCTTAAGTTATGACCGGGTTGTTTCCAAATGCAATCCAGAACTTATAGAACAGGCCCATGTTGCGGTAAAGCCGGATTCAACGGCGCGGCTTTTATTTACTTCCGGGTCGACCGGTGTTCCGAAGGCGGTCATCAATACCCACCGCATGCTGACCACCAACCAGGAAGCCAAGGCGGCTGTCTGGCCGTTCCTGAACCAATATCCACCAGTGATCGTGGACTGGCTACCGTGGAGCCACACCTTCGGTGCCAATCATAATTTCAATATGATTTTGCGCAATGGGGGCTCCTTGTACATTGATAGCGGGCGGCCTGTAGCTGGGCTGATGGAGCAGACAGTTGCCAACATCAAGGATATAGGGCCCAACCTTTGTTTTAATGTTCCCAGGGGATACGCCATGCTGGTTGAGGCGCTGCAAAAAGACAAGGACCTTTGTCTGCGGTTTTTTTCAAAGGTAAAAATTGTTTTTTATGCCGCTGCTGCACTGCCCCAGAACCTGTGGGAGGCACTTGGCAAGCTGTCGATAGAAACGGTGGGGTATGCCGTGCCGATGGTGAGCGCCTGGGGCGCCACGGAAACTGCACCACTTGCAACTGACTGTCATTTTCAGGCCGATCTTTCAGGTAATATTGGCCTCCCAGTTCCCGGTGTTGAACTGAAACTGGTTCCCAATGCAGGCAAACTGGAAATTCGTGTCAGGGGTCCCAATGTGACGCCAGGGTATTTTCGTCAGCCTGAACTGACCAGGAAGGCCTTTGATGAGGAAAATTTCTATCTGATTGGTGATGCTGTCAGGTTCGCAGACTCTGAGAATCCAGAAAAAGGATTGTTTTTCGATGGCCGGGTTGCCGAGGATTTCAAGCTCCTGTCGGGCACCTTCGTCTCGGTGGGTCAGGTTCGTATAGCCGGGATCGATGCCCTTGCCCCCCTGGCCCAGGACATCGTGGTGACCGGACATGACAGGGACAATATCGGGTTCCTGATTTTCCCTAATATCAATGCCTGCCGGTCTTTGGCGGGTGTCGATGCGGATGCTGCTACCCGTGCTGTCTTGGATCACCCCAATGTCAGAAGCTATATTGCAAAAGGGCTGGCCAGGCTGAAGGCTCAGAGCGGGGGGGCATCACGCTATGCGACCCGTGCCCGATTGATGGAGGGTTTGCCATCCGTGGACGCCGGGGAAATCAGTGACAAGGGCTATATCAATCAACGCGCTGTACTTGCGAACCGTCCGGACGAACTGGATAAAATGTACGGCGTAAACCCTTTGGATTACATCACCCCCGGCTAAGACGTTTGTACTGGTGCTGTTCTGCGGCAACCTACTGCTGTCTAATAGAATTCCCGATATTTAATTCTTGACCTTTTCCAGATTGCCATATGCACTTGACAGTGCCC
>CAZAWX010000110.1:0-11480 GCA_964488985.1 uncultured Ectothiorhodospiraceae bacterium | reverse complement strand
GCCTCAAGGGCCAGCAACACGCTGCCATCTGCCACCAGTTCACCTTCCTGGCAGTGTACTGAGGCGACCTTGCCGGCAGCGGGGGCATACAGGCTGTGCTCCATTTTCATGGCTTCCATCATCACCAGTTCCTGGCCCTTGCTGACGGTATCGCCCTGCGCCACCTGCAGGCGAATGATTTTCCCCGGCATGGGCGCGCACAGGCTGCCTTCGGCTACGGCCGAATCGTCACTGGCCCGGGCCGCCAGTGGCAGGTGCTGCAGGATCCGGGCACTGCCGCGGTTGAGGATGTGTAAACAATCTGCCTGGGAATGAATGCTGGCAGCACAGGCTTGACCGTCGATGTGACACTCGATGTGTTGATCCTGAACGCGGATCCGACTGATCGAGTAACGCTGACTGGCAATCGTGAGCCGCCATGGATCCTCATCGGTCTGCACCCGTAGCGCATGGATCTGTCCGTCATCAGCAAAACGCAGGGTTTCACCCGTTTCCAGGTTGAGGCGAAAATCCGTCAACAGATCCCAAACGCTGTCGCTCTGTGCTGTACGCTTGCTCAACGTCCATACGGCGGCAAGGATCAGCGCCCTGTCCAATGGAACTGGCTGCATGATCAGTTGCTCAAGGTGGCGATCAATATAAGCGGTATCCAACGGCCCGGCCAGCCAGTTTGGATCTGCGCTCAGGGCGCGCAGAAATTCAAGATTGGTGGCCAGGGGTCCAATCGCACTGGCATCCAGCGCCTGCTTGAGGAAGTTCTGGGCACCGGCCCGATCCGAGGCATGAACGATGAGTTTGCCGAGCATGGGATCGTAATCGATGCCAACCTGATCGCCGCTGCTGACACCACTGTCGAGGCGAATATGCCGGGCTTGAGGAATATCCAGCCACTCCACAGGACCCGCCGTGGGCAAGAAATTGCGGCGCGGATCTTCCGCATACAGGCGTGCTTCGATGGCGTGGCCGTCGATGTGTAACGATGCCTGATCAATGGCCAGGGCTTGACCGGCGGCAATACGCAGTTGCCAGTCCACCAGATCCAGACCCAGGATCATTTCCGTAACCGGATGTTCCACCTGCAGGCGGGTGTTCATTTCCATAAAATAAAATTCTTCAGCAGCACTGTCGTAGAGAAACTCCACGGTCCCTGCGCCTTCGTAGTTAACAGCCCTGGCCGCCTCTACCGCACACTGACCCAGACGTTCACGCACTGCGGCCGGTAGATCCGCCGCAGGCGCTTCCTCGATGATTTTCTGATGTCTGCGCTGCAGGGAACAGTCACGTTCAAACAGATGCACACAATGGCCGTGTTGGTCTGCCAGGATCTGCACTTCAATATGCCGGGGGCGATCCAGATAGCGCTCCAGAATCAGATGATCATCGGCAAATGCACTACTGGAAATACGCCGCGCCGCCGCCAGTGCCGCAGGAAGCTGTTGCTCATCTGTCACCACCTGCATGCCTTTGCCGCCACCCCCGGCGCTTGGTTTGACCATGAGGGGAAAACCGATCTCCCGGGCGGCAGCAAGTAACGCCTCATCATCCTGCGCGGCGCCGTGATAGCCCGGCAACACCGGGATCCCATGTTCGTCCATGAACAGCAGGGCCTGATGCTTGGCGCCCATGAGTTCCATGGCCTGCACAGGAGGCCCGACAAAGCGAATTCCGGCCCTGGTGCAGGCTTTCACAAACGCGGCATTTTCGGCTAGAAAGCCGTAGCCCGGGTGCAGCGCATCGGCACCACTGGCCCGGCAGGCCTCCAGCAATACCTGCGGATTGAGATAGCTTTGCAGCGCCGCTGCGGGGCCAATCGCGACCGCCACATCGGCTTCGCGCACATGCCGGGCGCCACTGTCAGCAGCGGAATATACGGCCACGGTCTGCATCCCCAGGGCGCGGGCGCTGCGTATAATCCGGCAGGCAATTTCGCCACGATTGGCAATGAGGAGGGTCTTGATCACGTCACATTGTCCGGCCATAGCGGCGGGCGTTTTTCCAAAAAGGCATTGATCCCTTCGCGGCCCGGCCTGGAGACTCGCTGCGCGGCGATCCGTGCGGCAGTATCTTCCAGCACATCCCGGTCGATGGGCCGGCCACTGACAGAATGGATCAAGTCCTTGACTGCCGCCAGCGTCTCACCACTGTAGGCGGCCAGGCTCTGGCACACGTGGCTGGCACATTCATCCAGTTGTGCCGCCGCCACCACCTGCTGCACCAGGCCCAGTCCCAGAGCCTGCCCGGCGTCAAATCGTTCGCCTGTCAGGGCATATCGTTTGGCCGCCCGCGAACCAATAGCGGCGACGACAAAGGGGCTGATGACTGCCGGGATCAGGCCAAGGCGGATTTCCGAAAGGGCGAATTTTGCCTGCTCACCGGCAAGCGCAATGTCACAGGCCGCCACCAGTCCGACGCCACCGCCAAGGGCAGCGCCCTGCACCACAGCCACAGTGGGTTTACGCAAGTGATATAAGCGATGCAGCAACTCGCCGAGCGCCAGAGCATCGCGCCGGTTTTGTTCTTCACTGTAACTGGCTACCGCCTGCATCCAGTTCAGATCCGCACCGGCGGAAAAACTTTTTCCGGCGCCACGCAATTCCACACAACGCACCTGTGGGTCCGCGTCGAGTTGCAGCAACACCGCACTCAGGCGTGCAATTAACGCATCATCGAAGGCGTTATGAACCTCGGGGCGGTTGAGGGTAATTCGGGCAACGCCGTCCAGTCGTTGCACAAGCACTGTGTCGGTCATGGGTGAAGGCCTACATTCTGAAAACGCCAAATTCGCTGGCGGCGATGGGCGCATTCAACGCCGCGCTCAAACCCAGCCCCAGCACTTCGCGGGTTTTCGCCGGATCGATAATGCCATCGTCCCAAAGCCGGGCACTGGCATACCAGGGATGACCCTGGGTTTCGTACTGTTCACGCAATGGCCGCTTGAAGTCTTCCTCAGCGGACTCACTCCAGACCTCGCCCCGTGCCTCCAGGGCATCGCGGCGCACCTGGGCGAGCACATTGGCGGCCTGTTCACCACCCATCACCGAGATGCGGGCATTGGGCCACATCCATAAAAAACGTGGATCGAAGGCCCGCCCGCACATGCCGTAGTTGCCCGCCCCAAAGCTGCCGCCGATGATGACGGTGAGTTTCGGCACCTGGGCACAGGACACGGCCGTGACCAGTTTTGCGCCATCTTTGGCGATGCCGCCACTTTCATATTTGCGTCCAACCATAAAGCCGGTGATATTTTGCAGGAACACCAGCGGAATTTTTCGCTTGCAGCAAAGCTGCACGAAATGCGCGCCCTTCAGCGCGGATTCAGAAAATAAAATACCGTTGTTGGCGATGATCCCCACAGGCATTCCGTACAGGTGGGCGAAACCGCAGATCAGGGTCGGCCCATAGCGTTGTTTGAATTCATCAAATTCAGAATCATCCACAACCCGGGCAATAATCTCGCGCACATCAAAGGGCCGGCGCAAATCATCCGGAACGATGCCGTAGATATCTTCGGCGGCATAACGCGGCGGCAGGACGCTGCCTGCGGCAGGACGCGAAGCTGGCGCCAGATTCAGATTGGCAACGGTGCGCCGGGCGATGGCCAGGGCATCGCGATCATCAAGAGCGTAGTGATCGGTCACTCCGGAAACCCGGCAGTGGACATCGGCGCCACCCAGATCTTCAGCGCTGACCACCTCGCCGGTGGCGGCTTTGACCAGCGGCGGGCCGGCTAAAAAGATGGTGCCCTGATTGGCGACAATGATGCTCTCATCACTCATCGCCGGCACGTACGCCCCCCCTGCGGTACAAGAGCCCATGACCACGGCTATTTGCGCAATGCCCTGCGCCGACAGGGTCGCCTGATTGAAAAAAATGCGGCCGAAATGATCCCGATCCGGGAACACCTCATCCTGGTTCGGCAAATTTGCGCCACCGGAATCCACCAGATAGATACACGGTAGATGATTGGCGGCGGCAATCTCCTGGGCACGCAGATGTTTTTTAACTGTCAGCGGGAAATAAGTGCCGCCTTTGACCGTTGCATCATTGGCAACGATGACACATTCGTGACCACAAACCCGGCCAATGCCGGTGATGATGCCGGCTGCGGGGACATCCGCTGCGTATACACCGTAAGCGGCGAGTTGCGAAAACTCCAAAAATGCCGAGCCTGGATCCAGCAGCGCATCGATGCGATCGCGCACCAGTAGTTTGCCCCGGGCAAGATGCTTTTCCCGTGCCTGCGCAGAACCACCCTTGGCGATTTCCCGGCACAGGCCATGGAGTTCATCGACCAGGGCACGCATGTGCCGGGCATTGGCGGCAAAGGCCTCGCTGTGGCTGTCAGCCTGGGTCGCAAGAATGGCCATCGTGGGGCTTTACCAACCGCCGCTGCGTAACCACTCGGCCAGTTGATCGATACGATCGTTGCCCCAGAACGGTTCACCATCGACGATAAAATAAGGCGATCCGAAGACCCCGAGTTCGATGGCAATCTGGGTGACTTTTTTAAGCTGCGCCTTGACCGCATCATCTTGCAGCGCCGCGGCCACAGCCGCCTGTTCCTGGCCGCACTCACAGGCCACCTCGATCACAACTTGAGCATCCTGGATATCGCGATCATCGGCAAAGTAAGCGCTATACAGCGCCAGGGCCAGCTTTTTTGCTGCTGACCTGTCTTGATCGTACAGCCACCAATACGCCCGCCCGGCCGCAACCGTCGGCACCGGGAAAGTGGTCGGAAAACGAAATGGAATTTTGTACTGCCGGGCACTGCGGGTAATATCCAGACTCGCATAATCGCGCACCAAATCGCGGTTCACCAGGGGCTGGGCACCACTCAGTTTCATTGCCGCCCCCATCAGATAGGGTTTCCAGGCCACTTCACGATCATGCTCTGCCGCCACAGCATCAATACGCTGGGCGGCCAGATAACCGTAGGGGCTGGAGAAATCAAAATAGAAATCAATCGGGGTGCTCATGTTTGCTACCTTATTTGTAGAGTTCTCTGGAAATGACCAGACGTTGGACATCGCTGGTGCCTTCATAGATCTGACAAACCCGCACATCACGGTAAATCCGCTCCACGGCAAAGTCCGTCAGGTAACCATAACCGCCATGGATCTGAATTGCATCGGAACACACCCGCTCGGCCATTTCCGAGGCAAACAATTTCGCCATGCTCGCTTCTTTCAAACAGGGTTTTCCAGCCTCTCGCAGCCGTGCTGCCTGTTGATAGAGTTGCCGTGCAGCTTCTATCCGGGTTGCCATATCGGCGAGCCGGAAGGCCACGGATTGATGTTCCCTGATGGCTTTGCCAAAAGATTCACGCTCGCCCGCATAGGTTTGCGCTGCCTCCAGCGCAGCCTGGGCCATCCCCACGGACTGTGCCGCGATGCCGATGCGACCGCCTTCAAGATTGGCCAGGGCAATTTTATAGCCCTCACCTGCAGCCCCGAGCAGGCTGTCGCCGGGTAATTCCAAATCATCAAAAACCAGTTGTGCCGTGTCGGAACTGCGCTGGCCCAGTTTGTGCTCCAGGCCCGCCACCTGATAGCCCGGCGCATCGGTAGGCACGATAAAGGCGCTGATGCCTTTGCGCCCCGCCTGGGGATCGGTGACGGCAAAGACGATCACCACATCGGCATTCTTGCCCGAGGTGATGAATTGTTTGGTGCCGTTGAGAACATAACCATTACCCCGGGCTTCAGCACGGGTTTGCAGGTTGGCAGCATCGGATCCGGCCTGGGGTTCGGTCAAGGCAAAACCGGCCAGTTGTTCACCCCGGGCCAGGGGTCGCAGGAAACGCTCTTTTTGCGCTGCACTGCCGTATTGTAAAATCGGCATGCAGCCAACGGAATTGTGCACGCTGAGGATGGTGGAACAAGCGCCGTCGCCCGCTGCTATTTCCTCCAACGCCAGCGCATAGGCGAGGAAACCGCTGCCGACACCGTCGAATTCCTCCGGTGTCAACATGCCGAGAAACCCCAATTGGGCCATTTGTTTCATTTCCTGGCTTGGAAATTCTCCGCGCTCATCCCGACCGGCAGCGCCGGGGGCCAACACCTGCCGCGCAAATTGTCGCGCCGTTGCACGGATGAGGCTTTGTTCCTCACTGAACAGCATGGCTTCAGCTCAAGCGTTCGATGGCCAGCGCCGTGGCCTCGCCACCACCGATGCACAGCGAGGCCATGCCGCGTTTGAGATCATATTTCTCCAGCGCATTGAGCAACGTCACCACGATGCGGGCGCCGGAACAACCCACCGGGTGACCCAGGGCACAGGCGCCACCGTGGACATTGACTTTGTCATGGGGCAAATCAAGTTCGCGCATGGCGGCCATGGTCACGACTGCAAAGGCTTCGTTGACTTCATACAGATCCATATCCGCGCTTTGCATGTGCAGGCGTTCAAGGAGTTTTTGCATGGCATAGACCGGTGCGGTGGTAAACCAGCCCGGTTCCTGGGCATGGGTGGCATGGCCGATAATCATCGCCCGGGGCGTCAAACCACGACGATCGGCTTCAGAGCGGCGCATCAATACCAGTGCCGCACCGCCATCGGAAATAGAACTGGAGTTGGCCGCGGTCACCGTACCCTCTTTGCGAAAGGCCGGACGTAACTGGGGAATTTTCTCCAGATTGGCATTGCGGGGTTGCTCGTCGGTGGCAACCACGCTCTCGACCTTACGCCGGGTCACAGTCACTGGACTGATTTCAGCCGCGAACGTCGCATCATCCGTTGCCCGTTGCGCCCGGGTCAAAGACTCAATCGCAAAGGCGTCCTGGCCCTCACGGGTAAATTGATAATGCTGGGCACAGTCCTCGGCATAGGTGCCCATCAAACGGCCCGGTTCATAGGCATCTTCAAGACCGTCGATGAACATGTGATCCAACACCTGACTATGGCCCATGCGCAAGCCTTCGCGCACCCGGGGTAAAATATAGGGGGTGTTGCTCATGCTCTCCAGACCGCCAGCGACCATCACCTTGCAGCTATCTGCAAGCAGGGAGTCATGTGCCAACATGGTGGCTTTCATCCCCGATCCGCACATTTTGTTGACCGTGGTACAACCGGCGGCCAACGGGATCCCGGCGTTCAGCGAGGCCTGACGGGCCGGCGCCTGGCCGAGTCCGGCGGGCAATACGCAGCCCATGATGACTTCGTCGCAATCCTGCGGCGCAACGCCGGCCTGTTCGAGTGCGCCACGAATCGCAGTGGCGCCCAAATCCGGGGCTTTGACCGGGCTCAGTTCGCCCTGAAAGGATCCCATCGGTGTGCGCTTGCCACCGACGATCACGACTGGATCAGATGAATTCATAACAGCAGTCCTCGTAAAAATAAAAATCAGGCCAAATATCAGACTGAATATCAGACTGAATATCAGGCCGTTTCTTTAAACAGTTCGCGGCCAATCAGCATACGCCGGATTTCAGAAGTTCCGGCGCCAATCTCATAGAGTTTGGCATCGCGCAACAGACGTCCGGTCGGGTAGTCGTTGATATAGCCGTTACCGCCCAGACACTGAATCGCTTCCAACGCCATCCAGGTGGCTTTTTCCGCTGCATAAAGTATGGCCCCCGCAGCGTCTTTGCGCGTGGTCTGGCCACGATCACAGGCTTTGGCGACACTGTAGATATACGCACGACAGGCGTTCAGCGTGGTGTACATGTCGGCCAGTTTGCCCTGCATAAGCTGAAACTCGCCGATGGGCGTGCCGAACTGTTTGCGATCATGCACATAGGGCACCACCACATCCAGGCAGGCCTGCATAATTCCCAGCGGACCTGCTGCCAGGACGGCGCGTTCGTAATCGAGCCCACTCATCAACACCCGCACCCCACCGCCGATCTCGCCGAGAATATTTTCCTCGGGCACTTCACAGTTATTGAATACCAGTTCACAGGTGTTGGAGCCGCGCATGCCCAGTTTGTCGAGCTTTTGCGCCGTGGAAAATCCGTCAAAACCCTTTTCGATAATAAATGCCGTGATCCCCCTTGGTCCGGCTTCCGCATCGGTCTTGGCATAGACCACCAGCGTATTGGCATCGGGGCCGTTGGTGATCCACATTTTAGTGCCGTTTAAAATAAACCGATCGCCCTTACGTTGCGCTTGCAACTTCATGCTGACCACATCCGAACCGGCACCCGGCTCACTCATGGCCAGGGCGCCGACGTGTTCACCACTTATCAACTTTGGCAAATAGCGTTGTTTTTGAGCCTCGGTGCCATTGCGGAAGATCTGATTGACACACAGATTGCTGTGCGCGCCGTAGGAAAGTCCCACCGAGGCCGAGGCCCGGCTGATCTCTTCCATGGCCACACAATGTTCGAGATAGCCCATCGCCGCGCCGCCATACACCTCATCGACGGTGATACCGAGGACCCCAAGTTCGCCCATTTGCGGCCACAACTGCATCGGAAATTCATTGTTACGGTCCACATCCGCAGCCAGGGGAGCGATGCGATCCGAGGCAAAACGCATCACCGAGTCGCGTAACAGATCGGCATCATCGCCAAGGTCAAAATCCAGCGTCGGGAGTTGATTCGGGATCATATGCAGTTATTCCTTAACCTTGTCGTAGACCGTCATGTTGGTCGCGGTCATGGTGGCACACAAATAATCTTTGCCCTGCTTGCGTACCAGCACATCCGCGTGGGACACGTTAATGGTACGGCCGGGCTTGATCACCCGGCCACAGGCAATGAGTAACTCACCCTCGGCAGGGGCGAGAAAATTGGTTTTAAATTCAATGGTCAATACCGCAGCATCCGCGGGCATCAGGGAAAATGCCGCATAGCCACAGGCCGAATCGGCCACCATGGCCAGAATACCGCCATGATAAAAGCCGTGCTGCTGGCTTAATTGCTCCTGAAACGGGACTTGAATGTCGATTTCCCCGGGCCCAATCCGGCTCAATTGCGCCGCAATCAACGCCATTGCACCCTGGCGCTCAAAGCTGCTACGGACACGTTGCTGGTAGTCAGGATTGCGGGGCTTGAAGGTCTTGCGCAGTTCGATGGGAGTTGACACCTGAATATTCCTTAGCTCGGCATTTCTGCGGCGGGCTGGTTGCCGCTGAGGATCTCCGTACAACGTAGCTCGAGGCTTTCGAGTTCCTGGATCACCTGATCGATATCCTGGCGCTGGCGCAGCAGTTCATGGCGTCGCTTACGCATTTTATCTGTGAAATGCTGTAACTGGCCTATCTCCCCTTGCGGGGCATCATAAAGATCCAGCATCTCTTTAATTTCTTTCAGGGAAAACCCCAGCCGTTTGCCGCGGACGATCAATTTCAGCCGAACCCGGTCACGGGCCCCGTAAATTCGGTTCTGGCCCTCACGCTGCGGGGTCAACAGAGCGTCATCTTCGTAATAACGAATGGCGCGGGTCGTGACCTGAAATTCCTGAGCCAGGTCGCTGATCGAATAACGTGGTGAGGCTGAATCGACGTTCATGTTGGGTAGATTAGCTTGACGTTTACGTTAACGTCAAGTATTTTATCCGCAACTACCCAGGTGTTTGTCGGGCTAAGGAACCCAACAGGTGCCTGGCCGCATGCTCATGGAGATTTTGCATGGCCACCCCACAAACTGAATTGAAATCGGGCCTCGACGGCGCACAAACACCACAACCTGTTGCAGATCAGCGTCTGCGATTTGTTACGGCCGCGAGTCTGTTCGACGGCCATGACGCTTCCATCAACATCATGCGCCGGATCCTCCAGGCCAAGGGTGTCGAAGTGATACATCTGGGCCATAACCGTTCAGTGGAAGAAGTGGTCAACGCCGCCATTCAGGAAGACGCCCACGGCATCGCCCTGAGTTCCTATCAGGGCGGGCATATGGAGTACTTCAAATACATGCTGGATCAACTGCGTGAGCAGGGTCGCCCGGAACTGAAGGTTTTTGGTGGTGGTGGCGGTGTTATCGTCCCGGAAGAAATTCGCGAGTTGCAGGCCTATGGCGTGAGCCATATCTATTCGCCCCATGACGGCCAGCAACTCGGCCTGACGGGCATGATTGACGATATGCTCAACTACTGTACGCCGGATCACGGCCGCCATGGCCCAGCCCGATTGGCACACCTTGGCCACTCGCCCTACGCCGATCTGGCCCGCCTGATCAGCATCATCGAAAACGGCCAGTTGAGCAAAACCCTACACGCCGAACTCGAAGTGCTGATCCATAGCGCCACACCCGCACCGGTGTTCGGTATTACCGGTACCGGTGGCGCCGGCAAGTCTTCCCTGACCGATGAACTGATCCAGCGCCTGCGCCTGGATCAGGATGACTCCTTGCGCATTGCCGTCCTGGCCCTCGATCCGACCCGTCGCAAGACCGGTGGCGCTTTACTCGGCGATCGGATCCGGATGAATTCAATTGATCACCCGAATATTTTCATGCGCTCCCTGGCCACCCGTGGGGCGGGCGGTGAACTGCCGGACCATCTCGGTGAAATCGTCAAATTAACCCGCAGTTCCGGTTTTGATCTGGTGATCGTTGAAACACCCGGGATCGGCCAGGGCGATGCAGGTATCGTACCTTTTGTGGACGCCTCCCTGTATGTAATGACACCGGAATTTGGCGCCGCATCGCAATTGGAAAAAATCGACATGCTCGATTTTGCCGATCTGGTCGCCATCAACAAATTTGACCGTAAAGGCGCAGATGATGCGCTGCGCGATGTACGCAAACAGATACAGCGAAATCGCGAGGCTTTTGCCAGTAAACCCGAACAGATGCCGGTCTACGGCACCATCGCCGCACGCTTCAACGATGACGGTATCACTGCTTTGTATCACGGCATGCTGGGCTTGTTGCGTGAACGCAAGCTGATGGACTGGCCCCAGGGCCGTTTGCCGGATCCAGGTATTCGCCAATCGAGTAAAGCCGCCGCAATATTGCCCGGTGAGCGACAACGGTATCTGGCCGAAATTGCCGCCACGGTACGTTATTACCATGCCCAGGCCAACGATCAGGTCAACCTTGCCAGAGAGCATCAGCAACTGCGTGAAAGCGCACGCATGTTACAGGCAGATGGCACAGACAACAGCGCAGTAACGGCCCTGGCTGAGCAACGCCTGGCACAATTACAGCCAGAAAATCGCACGTCTCTTGAGCAGTGGCCCGCCCTGCGTGAGGCCTATCGTGGCAATGAGTTTGTCGTCAAGATCCGTGATCGGGAAATCCGCAATGCACTGACATTTGAGACATTGAGCGGAACCCGGATCCCCCGCGTGGCAGTTCCAGATTTTGTCGATGAAGGAGAAATTTTGAAATTTCTCCTCAAGGAAAATCTGCCCGGTTATTTCCCCTACACTGCCGGTGTCTTTCCGTTTAAACGCGAGGGCGAAGATCCCTCGCGGATGTTCGCCGGTGAAGGCGATGCCCAGCGCACCAATCGTCGCTTCAAACTGCTCTCCAAAGACAGCACTGCCAAGCGTCTTTCGACCGCCTTCGATTCAGTGACATTGTATGGTT
>CAZAWX010000109.1:0-11590 GCA_964488985.1 uncultured Ectothiorhodospiraceae bacterium | reverse complement strand
CTAACCTATGAAATTGAACTAAATCAAACATCTAGGATCAGATCGTTTAAGCAACTAAGGAGTTTAAGCGATGAGTTTCCTAACCCACTTCGAGAATCTGGATGATCCCCGTTCCCCCATCAACCGAAAGCACAATTTGTTGGACATCATGTTCGTTACGGTCTCGGCGGTGATGTCGGGTGCTGAAGGCTGGAAAGATATCAAGGACTTTGGCGATACGAAACTTCAATGGTTACGGCAGTTCAGGGATTTTGAACATGGAATACCGGTCGATGATACGATTGCACGCGTCATCAGTTCATTGAAACCTCAGCAATTCTTAAGTTGTATTATCAACTGGGTGAATGACATGCGTGGGCTACCAAGGTAACGACCATATAGCCATTGATGGTAAAACACTGCGCCGTTCCTTTAAAAATGGCCAACGCAAAGACGCCTTGCACATGCTTTCGGTGTGGGCATCGAAGTCGGAGTTATTTTTTTCAGGTGCGCGTAGCGAAGGGAAGAAAAACGAAGTCAAATCAACTGTCGTTGTACGTCAGGAAATGTATAAAGCCAACCCACACCCGCAGGCAAACCGCTATCTGGGAAAACACCAACTCGCGCCCCTGCAGATACACGCCCCGATCAATCCGGATCTTGGTTGCGTGGTTGTGATCCCCTGCCGGGATGAACCCGATGTCCTTGACACGTTGCTCAGCCTGAGCGCATGTCGCCCACCGGATTGTGCAGTGGAAGTGTTGCTGGTCATCAATGGCTCCGCCGCGGCAGAAGCGGCCGAACGGAGGCGAAATCTGCACAGCGCCGCACAGGCCAAAGAATTTGCGGCCAGCGCGCAGTGCCCCGCGTGGCTGTGCATCCATGTGCTGTCGTTCCTGGAACTTGATCCCAATGCGGCCGGGGTCGGACTGGCCCGCAGGCTCGGCATGGACGAAGCCGTCGCCAGACTGTACCAGGCCGGTCGTGACGATGCCCCGATCATTGGTCTGGATGCCGATTGCCGGGTTGCGGACAACTACCTGCAAAGGATTGTTGAATACTTTCGGCAAACAGCAAAAATCAATGCCTGCAGCATCTACTTTGAACACCCCTTACACGGCCCACAGCCACCCCAGGTCTATACCGCAATCGCTGAGTATGAATTGTATTTACGCTACTACCGCCATGCCCTGCTGAGCAGCGGCTATCCCTTTGCCCACCATACCCTGGGATCGTGCATGGCCGTGCGCAGCCATGCCTATCAGCGTTGCGGCGGCATGAACCGGCGCCAGGCCGCTGAGGATTTTCATTTCCTCAGCAAGTTGATGCTCCAGGGCGGCTATGGCGATCTCAACCAGACCGTGGTCTACCCCGATGCACGGCCCTCGCACCGGGTCCCTTTTGGTACCGGCCATGCAGTGACAAAACGTCTGCATGAGCGTGTTTTGCAGGTCTATGCCCCGGAAGTATTTAGCGCCATTTCCAGTGTGGTGCGGGCCGTGCCAATCTGGGCCGAGCAGGACAGTCCCAGGTTGTTGCCGGAAATTGAAGCCTATTTTGTACAGCAGGGATTGGCCCAACGGCTGGTAGAGGTACGGCGGGAAACAGCCAGCCGCACTGCCTTTGAAAAACGCCTGTACCGTTGGCTAAATCCCTTGTGGATGGTGAAATTTGCCAACTACCTGAGCGCTTGTTGGCAGCCGCGGATACCCGTCTTTGATGCCGCAAGCCGGCTCTTGCACGGCACAGCACCCGCAGCCCGGGAGACAACGGCTCAAACGCTTGCGTTATTAGACGAATACAGGGCGCTGGAACGGCCGACGGACGGCGCCTGTCGGCATGCCGGTAAATGAGCCGGTTGCTGTATTCAGCGTTTGAATCTGCACAAATATTGGCTGCGGATCGTGGCGTATTCGCGACCGGTGAAGGGCGCCTGTTCGTCATCGGGAATGATGAAGGGTTCCTCGCAGCGGTTGGTGTAAGCGTGGAGCAGGTCCTCAGCACTCATACCGGCGCTGTATTCTGATTCAAGGATGCCGTCGATGTGTTCCCGGGCTGCGGCCACGGCAGCTTCATGGCTGTCAAACGCTCCGACCATCTGCCGTGCGCTGGTGTCCATCTGGTGAAAATTGGCATCAACATAGAGCCGGTAACTCATGGGTTGTTCTCCAGTTCAAAGCGCTGGTCCGGCGCAGCGTGTAGCGAGGATATACCGTGTTAGGCTGATAATTTCCAGCCCAGGGGTACAAATGTCGAACAAGTCGGGGCTGCCGAGGCGACGGGATTGAACTAAACTAGCGGTCCATTTTACAGACCGAAGATGTATGAATCGCATGACACTACAAGCAAGACGCAGCAGTACCGGCGTTCAGATCGGACCGGTCAAGGTCGGCGCTGACGCCCCGGTAGTGGTGCAATCCATGACCAATACAGATACCGCTGATGCCGACGCCACCGCCGTACAGGTCGAAGCTCTGGCCAGAGCCGGCTCAGAGTTGGTCCGCATCACTGTCAATACCCCTGAGGCCGCCGCTGCGGTGGGGGAGATACGCCAGAGGCTCGATGATCTGGGTTGCAATGTGCCTCTGGTCGGAGATTTTCACTATAACGGTCACCGCCTGCTCAGCAGTTATCCCGCCTGCGCCGAGGCCCTGGCCAAGTACCGCATCAACCCTGGTAATGTCGGTTTCGGCAAAAAGAAAGACAGCCAGTTTGCGACGATGATTGAAATCGCCCGGGATCGTGGTAAACCGGTACGTATCGGCGTCAACTGGGGCAGTCTTGATCAGGCCCTGCTGACGCGCCTGATGGACGCGAATGCCAGGCTCGATAAACCGCGGCCAGCGGGTGAAATCATGCATGAAGCGCTGGTGGTGTCGGCGCTTGACAGTGCTGCTCTCGCCGTCGAATTGGGTCTGGAAAATGACAAAATTATTCTCTCGTGCAAAGTCAGCGGTGTGCAGGATTTAATCGCTGTTTACGCTGAACTCGCCAAGCGCTGTGATTACGCACTGCATCTTGGTTTGACCGAAGCGGGAATGGGCTCAAAGGGCATTGTGGCTTCGACTGCAGCGATGGGGATTTTGTTGCAGCGCGGGATTGGTGACACCATCCGCGTATCCCTGACGCCGGAACCCGGCGGCGATCGGACCCAGGAGGTGATTGTGGCCCAGGAAATCCTGCAGACCATGGGGATCCGCTCATTCACTCCGCTGGTGACGGCCTGCCCAGGTTGCGGACGAACCACCAGTACTTTTTTCCAACAACTGGCGAACGAAATTCAAAGTCATTTGCGCAACCAGATGCCGCAGTGGCGCGAGCAGTACACTGGTGTAGAAGATATGTCAGTGGCGGTCATGGGGTGCGTGGTCAATGGTCCTGGAGAAAGCAAGCATGCCAATATCGGCATATCCCTGCCCGGTAGTGGCGAATCTCCGGCCGCGCCCGTGTTTGTCGATGGCGCCAAAACTGTGACTTTGCGTGGTGATAACATCGCCGCGGAATTTCGCGGTATTGTCGATCGTTATGTGGCCAGCCACTACACGCCACGTCAAGTCGCCGGGCAGTAATTTTTAACCCCTAACCAAGGAAACTTCATGGATCTCGCAATTGCCGGAAAAAATGCCCTGGTCTGTGCCTCGAGCAAAGGGCTGGGCCGGGCCTGTGCGTTATCGCTCGCCCGTGAGGGCGTGCATGTGTGGATGAACGGGCGCAGCGCGGATACTTTGGAGCAGGCCGCAAAGGAAGTACGTGAAGTGGCTGGTGGTGAGGTACATACCATTTGTTGTGATATCACGACTGTGGCAGGGCGCAGCGATGCGCTGGCCGCCATCGGCCCGCAGATAGACATCCTGGTCAATAATGCGGGTGGCCCGCCGCCGGGTGATTTCCATGATTGGGAAATTGCCGATTGGCAGGCGGCATTGAACGCCAACATGCTGACCCCGATTGAATTGATCAAGGCGACTGTGGATGGCATGGCAGAACGCGGTTTCGGGCGGATCGTCAACATCACCTCAAGCGCCGTCAAGGCGCCGATCCCGATTCTGGGGTTGTCCAATGGCGCCAGGGCTGGATTGACCGGTTTCGTCGCCGGTGTGGCGAGACAGATGGCACCGATGGGTGTGACAATTAATGGTATTTTACCGGGGCCGTTTGATACCGACCGGCTGCGTTCCAGTTTGCGCTTTGCGGCGCAGAAATCCGGCATCGACTTCGAACAAGCGTACCAACAACGTAGTGCCACGAATCCGGCCAGGCGTTTTGGCGATCCGGCGGAATTCGGTGAACTTTGCGCTTTTTTATGCAGCAGCCAGGCGGGTTATATCAATGCGCAGAATATCGTCATAGACGGCGGCGCCTACCCCGGCACCCTGTAACGGCGCTACGATTTATTGCGGCGGACCCTAAGGGCTCTGTGTCAGGGGATCAGGGGTGTAAAGATTTAAACCCCGAGGTAAAACCGAGCAAAGAGACGGGAATCGAGATTTCCCTGCCTCGGGTATCAAAAAAAGCAACGTTCGCCTTGAGTCCGGTCTGCATGGCTTTCAGTTCTTCATCGCGCAGAACCAATGGTGCAAGGCAGCCGGATTTATCACAGCGTTCATAGCGGATGCGAACTTTTTTGCGCGTGTCGATTTTAATGCTGACGCCACCGGGCAGGGAGACACCGAGGGGCAGTGTGAATAATGCGGTGGGGGTTTTGTCCTTACCGAAATAGCCCACCGCCAGATTCAGCAGGCGTTGCTTGCTGGTCTTCAAGAGCAGGTTCTGGTAGATGTAACAGACTTTTACTGCCTCGGCGCTCTTGTCGCAACGTAATGCCCAGTCTTTAAAGTTTTGCGCGGGTTCCTGCGCCGGCAAAGTGCCGCTGCCGAGCAACACGGCGAAGGTCAGGGCGTATGAAAGTCGTCTCATAAAAAGCGCCGTTGTGATTGAAAGTTGCCTGAATCAGCATTGTGGATCAGGATGCGGAACTCTACCATGAATTGTCATGAACACTGTTTATGCAGTGTTCAATTCAGTGCGATCAGGGATTGGGTGAATCAAGTGTTGCTGCACAGGCCGGACTATCAAGGACGCGGAATCTTCAATCTGATGGTCTCGTTGCGTAATGCCTGTGATGGTGGCGATGAACGATGCCAGGATCTGGAGTGTGAACTCATTGACACAGCACAACTTCGTGATGCCCGGCATATCATGTTGTTGGTGATCGACGGTATGGGCAGCGTCCAGCTCAAAGCCCATTGTCCGCATGGCGCTCTGGCAAACGCGTGCCGGGGCGAATTGACATCGGTGTTTCCGAGCACCACGGCGAGTGCCATCACCACCTATATGAGCGGAGATCCACCGGCACGCCACGGTCTCACCGGCTGGCATATGTGGTTCCGGGAACTGGGGGTTGTCGGTGCTCCGTTACCCTTTCATGAGCGCGGCAGTCACAACGATTTACAGCAATGGGGCCTCGGCGCGCCTGCGTTATTCGGCACCCGGAGCTTGCTCGCACAGATACGCCGTCGCTCGTTCGTCATCCACCCCGAGAGCCTGTGTGGTTCTGCTTACACAAAGGCCCATAGCGGCCCTGCAACGGTCGTCGGCTACAAGAAATTGACCGATATGCTGGAACAGCTGGCACGCATCAGCCGTACCAGCAACCGCAGTTACAGTTACGCTTACTGGCCGCAACTGGACGCTTTGTCACATAAATATGGTTCGCAAAGTTCCAGGTGCGCACATCATCTGCAGAATTTGGATCAGGCCATAGCCGGTCTTGCAGCACAACTGCGCGGGACCGGAACTGTATTGCTGGTCTGCGCCGATCACGGCTTCATTGATATCCGGCCACAGACCCGTATCGGTCTGCACGACCATCCACAGTTGCAGCAGATGTTGCTGTTGCCCTTGTGCGGAGAACCCCGGACGGTGTTTTGCTATGTCCGCAATGGTGCTGATGATGAGTTCAACAGCTACCTCGCGCAGGAGTTGCCGCACGCCTGTGAGGTGCATCGCAGTACAGATTTGCTGGACCAGGGATATCTTGGCCCGGGCCCTGAGCATTCAGCGCTGCGCAGCAGGCTTGGCAGTCATACCTTGTTAATGAAGGACAATTACTGCCTGTATGACCGGGTTGCAAATGAAAACCAGCCGTTCACCCTGATTGGGGTCCATGGTGGCATGAGTGCGGCCGAACTACAGGTGCCTTTGATTAGCTTCGGACTGGATTAGCCCAGTTACCTGTCGATTGCCATAGGGGGGGTGGGTGGTGAAGTGCTACAATCGCCCCCGATTGACAACAGTTGATCTAAAACTGATCCAGATCGGTTTTAAAATTTACAGTGGATCTAAGATCTGCAGCACTAAAAACTGAACATACCAAATTCATGCGACGCCCAACGGAGACTTATTGGCGATGAAACTAGCCATAACGAGGGAGCGCGCGTCCGGAGAAACCCGGGTCGCGGCAAGCCCAGACACGGTAAAACGATTACTGGGATTAGGGCTCGAGGTCATGCTCGAGCAGGGTGCGGGTGCGTCGGCACGGTTTGCCGACAGTGACTATCAGGCGGCTGGCGCCAGTATTGGTGACAGCCTGGAGAAAACGCTCGCAGGAGCGCAACTGGTATTCAAAGTCGGTGTGCCAGAGCCTGAAGAACTCGATGCCATGGCCAAAGGCACCGCGTTGTTTTCAACTTTGTCGCCTTATGACAATCCACAGTTACTGGCGGATCTGGCGAAACGTGGCATTGATGCCTTTGCCATGGAGCTGATGCCGCGAATCAGCCGCGCCCAGTCCATGGACGTGCTTTCTTCACAATCCAACCTGGCCGGCTACAAAGCGGTCATTGATGCCGTAGCAGAGTCTGACCGGGCCATGCCCATGATGATGACCGCCGCGGGGACCATCGCCCCGGCGCGGGTTTTTGTGCTGGGTGCCGGTGTGGCCGGGTTACAGGCCGTTGCCACGGCACGGCGCCTGGGTGCCATTGTCAGTGCCACTGATGTACGACCCGCCGTAAAGGAGCAGGTGGAATCCCTGGGGGCAAAGTTTGTCATGGTGGAAAGCGATGAGACTGAGAACGCTGAAACCGCTGGCGGTTATGCCCGGGAGATGAGTGATGACTACAAACGCCGTCAGGCCGAACTGGTAGAAGAGCACCTGAAAAAACAGGACATCGTGATTTGTACCGCTTTGATTCCGGGTCGCCCGGCGCCAGTACTGATAACCCAGGAAATGGTCGAAAGTATGCATCCCGGTTCGATCGTGGTTGATCTGGCGGTTGAGCGCGGTGGAAATTGCCCGTTATCGAAGCCCGGCGAGCTCGTTGAACATCAGGGCGTCAAAATTATGGGCTATCTGAATGTTCCTGGGCGCCTGGCGGTTGATGCATCTTCTTTATATGCCCGCAACCTGTTCAATTTCATCAGTCCCTTCGCGGACAAGGAAAGTGGTTCGGTAACGTTGGACTGGGACGATGAACTGGTGGTTGGTATTTGTCTGACTCACGACGGAAAAATCGTTCACAAAAACTTTATGCAGGAGAACAACTCATGACGGAAGTGGCGCAGATTGACCCGTTTATATTTCGTATCTCCATTTTCGTATTGGCTATTTTCGTTGGATATTTTGTCGTTTGGAGCGTGACGCCAGCTCTGCATACGCCATTGATGTCAGTGACCAATGCGATTTCATCGGTGATTATTGTCGGCGCGTTGCTGGCGGTTGGGGTGGATGTGCACTCGGGTGGTATGTCCAAGACACTGGGGTTTATTGCGGTCATTCTGGCCTCGGTAAACATCTTTGGTGGATTCCTGGTCACCCAGCGCATGCTCGCCATGTACAAGAAAAAACAGAGTTCGGAGACTAAGTCATCATGATGATTAATATTGCTGCGCTCGCCTACCTGATTTCGGGCGTGCTGTTCATTCTGGCCCTGCGCGGTCTGTCATCACCGGAATCGTCACGCCGGGGCAATACGCTGGGCATGACGGGTATGGCGTTGGCCATCATCACGACACTGTTCGTTGCCGGGGTTGCTGATGGTAAAACCTGGGGCATGATTGTTCTCGGTATCGCTATCGGCGGCAGCATCGGTGCTGTGATCGCCAGGCGGATCCCCATGACCGCCATGCCGCAACTGGTTGCCGCCTTCCATTCACTGGTTGGTCTGGCGGCGGTAATGGTGGCCGCAACGGCGTTGTTGACGCCCCAGGCGTATGGGATTGGTTTACCTGGGATGATTAAAACCTCCAGCCTGATCGAAATGTCTTTGGGGGTGGCCATCGGTGCGATCACGTTCTCCGGATCGGTCGTGGCGTTTTCCAAACTTCAGGGACTGGTGTCAGGTGCGCCGGTCGTTTTCTCTGGCCAGCATAAATTAAACGCATTACTGGGTATTGTTCTGCTCGGCCTGGTCATCTGGTTTTGCGCCAGTGAATCTCATATCGCGTTCTGGTCCATTGCCGTTCTCTCGGCTGTTATCGGTGTGTTGATCATCATCCCCATTGGCGGCGCGGATATGCCCGTCGTGGTGTCAATGCTAAATTCCTATTCAGGTTGGGCAGCGGCAGGTATTGGTTTTACGTTGGAAAATACCGCGCTGATTATTACCGGTGCTCTGGTTGGTTCCTCCGGTGCAATTCTGTCTTACATCATGTGTAAGGCCATGAACCGCTCTTTCATCAGTGTCATTCTCGGTGGTTTCGGTGCTGAAGATGGCGCCAGTGCCGGCAGCGGCACCCAGGAACAACGCCCAGTTAAACAGGGCAGTGCCGATGACGCGGCTTTCATTATGAAAAATGCCGGTTCAGTGATTGTCGTGCCCGGATATGGCATGGCGGTGGCCCAGGCACAACATGCCGTGCGGGAGATGGCAGATGCGCTGAAGAAAGAAGGCGTCAATGTCTCCTATGCAGTTCACCCCGTTGCCGGGCGTATGCCGGGGCATATGAACGTACTGCTTGCTGAAGCCAATGTGCCTTACGACGAGGTTTTTGAACTCGATGACATCAACAGCCAGTTTGCGCAGACGGATGTGGCCTTTGTGATTGGCGCCAACGACGTCACCAACCCTGCCGCCCACAATGATCCTGCAAGTCCGATTTTCGGTATGCCGGTCCTTGATGTTGAAAAGGCCCAGACCGTCCTGTTTGTCAAACGCGGCATGGGCCTGGGGTATGCGGGAATTCAAAATGAGTTGTTCTTCAAGGACAACACCATGATGTTGTTTTCAGATGCCAAGAAGATGGTCGACGAAATCGTCAAGGCCATGTAGAAGCTGATTTACAGTTGTAAATATTCAAGACAACGCTCAAGACAACGCTTGTTGGTTTAGTCTCCTGCAAGCGGCAAGGGCAAGAGACAAGATTGCACCTGTCTCTTGCCTTCTCACCTGCCTTACCTCACTACGTTATTCAACGCGGGATATTGACTTCGTCTTCATCGAAGCTACCGCGTTCGGCACCACGATGACAGAGTTGGCAACGGGCATACGTTTTCACCTTGGGATTACCTGTGACCAGACGATCGGGAATTTCTCTGTGGATGGCTTGAAAAAAACGGGTCTGTGTGACTCGAAGGGGTAATCCCGGAGTATCAAACCGCTTTCCATAGCGTTTTTTGATACGTGAGTGCTCGTAATTGTACTTGGCCAGGTATTTCTCAATCATGGCTTTATCTTCCGGAAGGAGATCAGCACTGTCGCCAAAGTGCTTGTCGAGGCCTGCGAGAATTTTTTCCCACGCTGCCGAAGGGAGGAAAACTGTAGGATAAGCAACATGGCAACTACCACACTCCTGGCGATAGACCTGGGCGGATTTTTGTGCCGCGCCAGCCTGGGTGCTCCCAACCAGGGCGGTGGCAAACAGTAGCATAAGTGCGGGTAGTCGATTCGACATATACGTTCCTTTGAAGTTGTTCAGGGTCGATTGAAGTCACGCAGGAAAGTCAGGATATCGCCTTTTTCCTGGGCTGAGCATGTGCGTGCGAGTACAAATTTACAGTTACGCAACAACCATTTGCGCATTTTGCGTAGCTTTGTGAGGCGCTTGGGGTTGCTCGCTGGAGCCATGGGCTGGATGATTTTATGGGTGCGGATATGCGCGCCTTTGCGGGTCAGATCATTGCTGTGGCAAAGACTGCAACTGCGGGCTTGTCCGCCGTCGGCTGCGGGGTGTTTTTGCGCCCAGAATGTCTTGCCCCGTTGCGCGGAAAACGGTTGTGCAGCATCGGCCTGCAGTGTCTTGAGCAAGTCATCGAGCGGCGCAGCACCGCTCGCAACACTTAGCGTACTGGCCAGGATAAATATACCAACGGCTAAAATTCTCATGTCACGTCCTTGTTCATCAGTTACAGCAGTGAGTTAATTCGGAATATGCATGGCGCTGTCCTCGAACAGGCCCTGTCGTGCATCACTATGGCAGGCGGCACAATTGGATTTGCTGCTGACCAGCTGGCGTTTCCAGACAGAGGTGCCAATCTCATCATGTTTATCTTGCCAGTAGGGCGTTTCGGTAATGCGCAATGGCGTGACCTGCGGGTCGATACTGGCGTTTATTTTTCTGGCTGGCTCCGTCAGTCCGTGCTCTGCTGAATTGGCCAGGGCAAATTTGAGCAGTTTATCGGCGTCTTTTTTCTCCAGGAACAGATCTTCCCCAAAATGGTCGCTTTGTTCAGCAAGGATTTTTTTCCAGGACCGTGCAGGTAACAGGCTCGGATGCCAGGTCATGTGACAATCGGCGCAGGATTCATTCCAGAGCTGTGATTGCTGCAGGGGCTTGTGCTGGAATGCCTGTAATGGATGAAAGGGATCGGCGCCATTGAGATTGGCCAGTCCACCGCTGATTGTTGCCACCAGCAGTACCAGCAACACACAGCCGGCAAGGCCCTGTTTCACGCTGATACTTCCCGCTCGGGCCGTTTTGTACCCCGTGATCATTGACTTGAGCAGATTGTCACCGGTCAGTTTGCTGTCCACCACAACGCCGGCAATATGCACGAAGATAAAACCGATGAGCAGATTGCCGACAATAATATGCACCCAACCGGCGACAGTTCCGAACAGCGGACTCAGGCTTTGGGCGATGCCGTGTTGTTCTTCGCCGCCCAGCAGCAGCAGGCCGCCGAAGACGACGATGGACGTGCCGATGAGCATCACCAGGACGCTCCAACTGCCAGCGGGATTGTGGCTGAGGTAGTGCTTGTTGCGGCCCATGAGCAAAGCGAAAAGATGCTCCTTGACGTCCCGGTAAGAGTAGGAAAATTGCCTGAAACGAGAGTAATACCCACCGACCAGGCCCCAGACCAGGCGAAATACCAGCAGGCCGGCAATCAGTTCACCAGCCAGAGCGTGTACTTTCAGCCACTGATCCTCGCTACTGAGCGCCGCGACCAGGAACGCCAGCGCCAGTGACCAGTGAAATATACGTGTGGGTAAATCCCAAACCCGCACTTCGGTTTGGGACTGTGCGTCGCTGTGTTGTGTTTTCATATCCATGTTCTATTGCTTTGTCGAATTATGGTATCGGTCATCCGGGAAATAATATTAGCCACGGTTCCTTACACAGGCCTTACTAAATAGCTGCGCATAAATCCACTTCAGAAAATCGCAGTGGG
>CAZAWX010000108.1:0-11855 GCA_964488985.1 uncultured Ectothiorhodospiraceae bacterium | reverse complement strand
TGCTGCTCACGGTCTTGTCAGGGACTTCTCCCCTCTTACTGGCTACAGTGATCTGGATTTTCGCACGGCTATACGGCTATTGAGCCATATCACTGTCCCTGGAATTTATTTCACAAACCAATCCAGTAATCGTTTCAACATGGAGCGTTTTATCTCTTCTTTCGGTGTTTCTTCTTTCGGTATAAATAACTTTACCTGCTCAACAGCATTACGTAATGCCTCTTCCTGTAGGGACTCTACAGACAGATCAAACTCGCGTTCGGCAGTTTCCATAATTCGAGTCAAAACCAGTTTATTATCCTTTTTACAGGCATTAAATAATCGGCGGATCTCACCGCGAATTCTCACGCTTACGGATTGCACAGTAAGACTACCGCCCGTTTTTCTGAATAAATCGTAAATTTGCAATTTGCCATAATACGAATGAAAGGCTGCAACTTCGATGATCAGGTTACGTGCAGCCAGCAGCAATACCCCATCAATATGCTTTGCCAGCCAGGCATTTCCTACAGCCGCGAAAACAGTATTTACACAATCAATAAGTCGGTTAGTCGGAACGAATAACACGTTACTGTTGACCAGGAATATCCCTTCGATGCTACGTTCCACTGAATGTATCTGATCACGAAAGGCATACAGTTCCTCCACCACACGTTCTACTTCGTGTAAATAATGAATCCCGAGAATATCCTGCAACTCCTTCGCACGTTTTCTTGCCAGTAAAATCAATTCGTGTAATTGATGTAATTCCTCACGATCGAAATCTTCGATAACAACATCACGAAGATATGAATTTGCGCTTTTCAGTGCACTATGAATTTCCTGCTGGTAGGTCAGCAGTTGTTTTAATTCACTGTCCTTCAGTGCGGCACGCCGAGCCTTATCACTAAATTCTTCTGACAATACACGCCCGGGTGAGTAGGTGTTTACCAGGTCATTCAAGACATCGTAACTACCCAGGGCATCGGCCAGTAAAAATATCGAACGCAGATCGCGGTGCTCCGGAACATAGCGCGGCTGAGCGCCTTGCTGCTGGCCATGTGGCCGCACATCAGGGCCCAATTCTTCGCGTACCAACGCCAGAGTCTCATCAAATAATTCCTGGGTGGAATCGCGGATCTGCTCTACGGCAACTCGTTCACCGCGTCTAACCTTGGCCACTTCGGCCAAGTCAAAGGTCCGATTCGTTGCTGCCGGGTGTAGTGTGCTTTCAACCATTACATCGGCACTTTAGACGTGTGCGGAAAATTGCTACAGCCCCATCCATACTATATTTTCACACCCGACCGAGCGTCCATGTATGTCGCAATTATATTCATAACACGTTCCAGCGATCCGCGATTTTTCTCGACCAACTGCCTGCCCATATTCCCCATATGATGACGCAGATTCGCATCAGTCAGTAATTCCTGAGCGACGTGAACCAGTTGTTCCTGAGAATGTATCTGCCGCGCCGCACCACTTTCGAGCAGCAGGTGGGCAATGTGTGTGAAATTAAAGACGTGGGGGCCAAATAACACCGGCAGCCCCAGAGCGGCGGGCTCCAGCATGTTATGCCCCCCCACGGGCACCAGACTGCCGCCAACAAAAGCAACATCAGATGCGGCATAAAACTGTGGTAATTCACCCATGCTGTTGCCAATAAATACATCCACACCGGCTAATTCCCGCGGCGCTTCACTGCGTAAGGCGATACTCAATCCACGCTTTTGGCACAACGCGGTCGTTAGCCCAAATCGCTCCGGATGCCTGGGTACCAGAACCAGTAAACAGGAAGGGATGTGCTTCTTTATCGCCGCAAAAGCAGCGAGGATTTGTGATTCTTCGCCATCGTGGGTACTTGCAGCAATCAGAACGCTACGGTCGGGTCCCCAAAAACGCCGTAAAACCTCCGCCTGCTCGCGCAAACTTGCTGGATGTTGCATATCAAACTTCAGGCTTCCCGTCACCCATAATCGATCCGGTTCCGCCCCTAAAGACAATAACCGTGTCGCATCGGCCTGACTTTGAGCCGCAATACCGGCAACGCGCTTTAACATCGCCTGGGTCATAAAGAAAAAACGTCTGTAGCCACGCGCTGAACGCGCTGACAGGCGGGCATTGATCAGGTAAACAGGGATCGCATTGCGGGCACATTGCGCCAACAAATTAGGCCATAGTTCAGTTTCCATAATTAACAACAAATCAGGTTTGATTTGGCGCAAAAAACGATCCAGAGTCGAGGGAAGATCGTAGGGCAGATACCGCACTTCCACTCTCTCACCCATCACCTGCTTTACCCGATCTCTGCCAGTGGGCGTAGTTGTTGTCACCAGCAAACTATAATGTGTATAGCGATCCAGCAAGTGCCGCATCAGCGGGACAGCCGCCTGGACCTCGCCAACGGACACCGCATGCAACCAAAGAACAGGCTGTGCGCCCGGCAGTGGCGGGCCGAAACCAAACCTTTGCGGCAAGTATCGTAGATATTCGCGATTGCTCCGTGCCCGCCACAGCAAATGGAATAAAATGACCGGCATCCATAGTGTATAGAACAGGGTATAAAGGCGGCGCATATTCAATACACTAATCCTGCAATTTATCCAGATATGCCTTAACCCCTTGTTCAACACTGCGAAAATCGTGCTCGCAACCCACGGCGCGCAGGCGATTTAGATCGGCCTGCGTATAACATTGATACCGGCCGACCAAATCATCAGGAAACGGAATATATTTAATTGTGCCGCATCCATGCCAATCAATCACAGCGCGTGCCACATCATTAAATGTCTGACAACGCCCGGTGCCAACATTAAAGATCCCGGAAACTTCTGCTTGCTTGAAAAACCATAAATTGACGGCAACCGCGTCGGCCACATAAACAAAATCCCGTCGCTGTTCACCATCTGCATAACCATGTGTGCCCGCAAACAATTCCACTTTACCGTCAGCCAATAACTGGTTGTGCAAATGATAAGCGATACTGGCCATGCGGCCTTTGTGGGTTTCGCCGGGTCCATAGACATTGAAATACCTGAGCCCGACAACCTGTGGACAGTTTTCCCCCATATGTCTACGGGCATAGCGATCAAACAGGGCTTTTGAGTAACCGTACATATTGATCGGCTTTTCAAGTTCGGCACATTCTTGAAAATCTCTGCCCGCACCGTACACGGAAGCACTTGATGCGTAGATAAACGCAACGCGCTTGGCCCAGCAATGATCCAACAACCGTTTGGAATACTCGTAGTTGTTCGCCATCATGAACCGCCCGTCCCATTGCGTGGTATCTGAACAGGCCCCCAGATGAAATACCGCACGCACTTTGTTCAGACTGATAGTCCCAGCATCGAGTTGTTGCAGGAAATTATCTTTGTCCAGATAGTCGAGAATTTCTGCATCTACCAGATTGGAAAATTTCCGGCCATCGCTCAGATCATCAACCACAAGGACTTCACGTTCACCTTCAGCGCACAACGCTTTGACCAGATTGCTACCAATAAACCCAGCACCACCTGTGACGATAATCATCCCTGTTCACCTCTTGCCCTGGACAGAATTTCCGAACTCGAATAGCCTGGAAGAAAATCCAGCACCTCCACTCGACCCCCAGCCGCGCAAACAACCTCTGCCCCGGCAATATCACTCACCTTATAGTCGCCGCCTTTAACCAGGACATCGGGTAAAATTCTCGCAATAAGCTCTGCCGGGGTATCCTCGCCAAACTCAGTCACCCAGTCGACGGCGCCTAGTGCCGCCAATACCTGCATGCGTGCTGGTGTGGAATTCAGTGGCCGGTTCCGGCCTTTTAAGCGCCGCACGGATTCATCATCGTTTACTGCAATCAACAGCCGGTCCCCAAGTTGCGCCGCGCGTTGCAGATAATGCACATGGCCAGCATGCAGCAGGTCGAAGCAGCCATTGGTCATGACAATGCGTTCACCCCGCGCCTTCGCCGCATCTATTTGCAGGCGTAATTGGGCTTCATCCAGAACGCCTGTCACGACCCCTGGGTGCTGGGTAACGGCTGCATGTAATTCAGTAACACTGGTCGTTGCCGCACCCAGTTTTTCCACCACCAATCCTGCTGCCACATTCGCCAGGCGCGCCGCATCGGCCAGATCCTGACCTGCCGCCAATGCCGCTGCAAGTACGCCTATAACAGTATCGCCAGCGCCTGTGACATCAAAGACCTCGTGGGCCCGGGCCGGTAGATGCAGGGCTGTTTGGTGCGCCTGCAACAGGCACATGCCATGTTCACCCCGGGTCACCAGTAGCGCTTCCAATTGTAAGTCCCTGCGTAAATTCTCACCCCGTTCTGCCAATACCCCGGCATTTTCACAATGACCGACAATACCTTCAAATTCAGATTGGTTCGGGGTTGCAAGAGTAGCACCGCGATAGGCGCTGAAATCAGTGCCTTTGGGATCCACCAGAACCTTGCATCCTGCTTCCAGGGCGGCGCGAATTAATTCCGGGCAGCGCACCAGTGATCCCTTGCCATAATCGGAGAGCACCATGGCACCGCAGGTATTTAATGCGCGGATGAGCTTCTCATTCATCGCCAGTGCTGCCCCGGAGGGTACAACTGCCTCAAGATCAAGACGAATCAACTGCTGATTACGGCTCAAAATGCGCATTTTGGTAATCGTTTCAAAATCTGCCCAATTTTCCAGCAGGCAGTCGATTCCAGCCCTTTCGAGACTGCCCCGCAAAGACTGTGCCGCCTCATCAGCACCCACAACCCCTGCCAGAACTGCCTCTGCACCTAATGCGGCGATATTCATTGCCACGTTTGCCGCCCCACCCGGGCGTTTCTCAGCACCTTGGACATGCACCACCGGCACCGGTGCTTCAGGGGAAATCCTGGAGGTTTCGCCGTAACAGTAATGATCCAGCATCACATCCCCTGCTACCAGGACTCGGGCATGCTGAAAATCGGGCAGATAAACGCTCATGGTTTCTTCAATTGGCAATCATACAAGGCGGCGAATTATAGCTTGCATTGACCTGCACGACATCCGCGAACAGGTGCAGTATCTGACGTCATAATTTGGCTTCTGACCGTCAACACTGGCAGACTTTAAACCATCGACCAATCTACACGGATCCTGGATGCAATCTCATCGCTGCAAATTCTGCTTACTGCTTTGGGCGCTCGCCCTACCCCTGTTCGCCGGCCCGGGCACTGCTTTCCCCCAGCACTTCGATCTCAACTTCGAACTGACGCGCCAGGGACTTACGATTGCACAGGTCCGCTGGAAGCTTGAAGCCCTGCCTGGGCGGGTTTACCGATACACCTCAAACAGCCAGACAATCGGTATTGCCAAATTGTTTCGTGACGAACATATTAACGAAATCAGTGACTGGCGCTTCAGCGGGAACGCAGTTCAAAGCCTGCATTATCAATATTCGCGCAGCGGGGGTAAGCGCCGACGTCAATCAGAGGCGAGCTTTGACTGGGCAAACGGGAAACTTCACAACCACTTAAACGGTAAACACTGGACCGCTCCCTTGCCTGTCCAAACCTATGACAAACTCAACTACCTGCTCGCCTTGATGCACGATCTTGGCCGCGGATTACGCCCGGCACACTATCAAGTTGCCGATGGCAGCAAACTGAAAGTTTATGATCTCCAATACTTGCAAGAAGAACGCATTGAGACCGTACTCGGGTCGTTACAAACGCTCGTCTTCGATCGTACAGTCAAGGGCGACAAGAAAATCACACGGGTGTGGGCTGCCAAGTCCCTGTCCTATCTGCCGGTAAAAATTGAGCACCGGGAGGACGGTGAAATTGTCGGTTTGAGATTATCCCGGCTGTCAGGGTTTGATGGTTATATTCCTGCCACCCGACAATAAGTTTACAAGTTGTTAACTTCCACATAGTACGCATGGAGATCAATTGTCCGCTTGCACCCACATGTCACGATATAAAATCGTCATCGGGTGGGCATTTATTTCACATACGACGCCATGCTTGCTCATCCACATCCAAATTTACATCCCGATTGAGGCTCTACATGTCAACCGCCAATCTGCGAATCTGTGCATTTACCCTGCTATTTGGACTTCCCGCTTTCCCAGTCCAGGCAACCGATCTGTCAGGCCTCGGCCATGTACACGGTCTGGTGGTAACCAATAATCCGAACACACCGGTACTCGTTGCGGCTCATCGTGGCGTTATTCAGGTAAACGCCGACGGGACATTCAAACGTATCTCAGACAATCAATGGGATATGATGGCCTTTGCCGGTAATACAAATCCTGCGGACCGATTGCTTGGATCCGGCCATCCGCAGCGTGGTGGTAATCTGGGAGTGGTCGCTTCTACTGATGGGGGCATCAGTTGGGAAAAGATATCACAGGGGGTAAACGGCCCAGTTGACTTCCACCTGCTGACGATCAGCCCTGGAAATCAAAATTGGGTCTATGGCAGTTACAAGGGCCTGCAACTTAGCAAGGATGGCGGCAAAACCTGGCAGCAAACAGGACCATTGCCGAAGGATACTTTTGATATTGCTGCAGCGGTAAAAAATCCTGAAATTATCTATGCTGCAACCCGTTTCGGGATAAAGACCAGCCATGACTCCGGTAAAACCTGGCAACCAATGAATGCCGAACGACTCCCGGCCACCGCGATCCATGTTACGACTGACGGAATCATTATGGCGTTTATTGCCGGCCAGGGGTTTGTGACCAGCAGCGAATCAAAACCAGCATTTAAAGTGATGAGCAATGCTCTGGGTGCGCGTTATTTTTTAAATATTGCCGCAACTGCGGCCTCGCCCAACATCATATTTGCCGTTGATAATCTCTCCACTTTGTGGCGGTCTGTGGATGGCGGTGTGCAATGGCAACCCTTTAAGTTCAGTGAATCTTCTGATCCGGTTGTGCAACGGGGCAAGCGCCTTTTCACACAATATTGCCAAAACTGCCATGGAAAATTCGGTGTCGGCGAAAGCTACACGAAAAAGAGTATGACAGATGAAAAATACCGGATGGCGCCAGCGATGGACTGGAGTCAGCACGCCTGGCATCACAGTGATGAAAATATTGTCGAAACCATTCTCGACAGTTTTAAAAATCTAACGGGCATTGACATGAAAACAGTCCGCATGCCCGCCTGGCGAGGAACTATCACGGAACCACAGGCACACGATCTCCTGGCCTTTATCAAGTCACTATGGCGACCAAAAGAGCGTTTCTGCCAGGGACCGAAACATATGACGCCAGCGTGCCAAAAGTAGACTGACAGCAAGGTTCATTCGCCACCTCGCAGCAGCGGTGAACGCGGACAAAGTAACCCTGTCCGCATCCGCCTTCAAAGTTGATTCAATGCCTGGGGCGAATCCACATCAAAGAGCACACCACGATCTGACATGGGAACTTCAACCACATTTTGCGCATGTTCACCGATCAAGTGCCGGGCACCCACATCGCCGCGCACCTGGGCCATTTCTTCGAAGTAAAGCCGATCCCAAAGCACCGGATTGCCGCGTTTTCCGGCAAATGTGGGGACACAGATTAAGGCGCCCTGTGCTGGATCATAGGCTCTAATCAGAGCGTTGATCTGTTCACTGTCAAGCTCCGGCATATCCGCCAGGCAGACTAAAACTGCCTGGCATTGTGCTGGCAATGCCGCCAGACCCGTGGCCAGAGAGGCACTTAAACCTTGGTCGAATTCCGGGTTGTGGATATAGTGCAACTGAGTTGCGCCCAAGGCCGCCTTTACCTCATCGGCCTGATGCCCGGTCACAACCAGGACGTCATCGACCTGACTGGCCAACAACTGATCGACAACCGTGCGCACCATTGGCCGGCCCTGCACCGGTACCAGTAATTTATTAATCTCTCCCATGCGTCGCGACATCCCTGCTGCAAGTAACAACGCACAAATGCGCGGTTTAATTTGCACAGGCAACGCCTCACGTGCCTGGCCACGTTCGCGAATTTCCTGCAACAGTCCCCCAACGCCCAGAGTACTCAGATGTTCCGCATTGACGGTAAGCCCGGCGCACAGACGTTCCAGGACATAATCCAGACCGTTAAAGTTGGGAGAACGAGCACAACTGGGTAAGCCAATAACCGGAATGGATCCCAGTGTGGCCAACAGCAACAGATTGCCAGGATCGACTGGCATGCCAAAATGCTCGATCTCACCTCCTGCAGCAACAATGGCTGCTGGAATGACATCGCGGCGATCTACTATGGCCGAGGCCCCTGCGACCAGCAATAAATCTATACCCTGTGCCAACTCGCTGCTCAGCTTCGCGGCGATGGTCTGCACCTCGTGCTCACAGCGTATGTCAGGTTTTAACGTTGACCCCAGAGATACAATTCTATTTTTGATCGCCCCGTACATTTTGTCCAGCAACGCTTCGCGAGCCGCCGGTAATTTTGTTTGGATCAACGCGACCCGGCGGGATCTGAATGCATGCACAGTCAACACCGGATCGGGATTGTCAGCCACGGCCAGACACTGGGACAAAGCACTCTGCGGCACTGCATAGGGGATGATTTTACTGGTTGCCACCATTTGCCCCGACCGCACCCGAACCGCATTTTTAAGGGTTGCCAATGTCAGTGACTCGTGAACACGGTTGATGCTATCGACGGCTGCAGGTGAGAGTATCAACAAGCCATCGGCTTCAGCGTACAAATTACAGCGCCCGGTAAACGCTCTGCCTGCACGAATATTAGCCCCTGCAACGGCAGCAGCCAGATTCGCCGCAGCGGTATTTTCAGCAACATCTGTGTGTTCAAGCTGAGCAACAGTGACCGAAGTCAATCCTGCCTCACGCAAGTGCTCAATCATTTCCTGGTTTAACACCTGGCCTTTTTTTAACCGGTAACCGGGCAGTTTCAGCCCATGGGCGAGAACCGTCCCACACGCCTTGTCAAGATTTACCGTGAGAAACTGCATCGAACCTAATCGTCTGCCGACACAGGTGGTACCTTGCGCAGACTGGCGGTGATTTGTGCAAGTGTGGCCAGGGCAATCTCGGCAGCGGAACGGGCACCGATATCCAAACCGATGGGCGCATGCAGACGCGTTAGTGAGCCATCATCAAGCCCCTCTCTACGTAACCTTTCAAGGCGCGAGGCATGCGTCCGGCGGCTACCGAGGCAGCCGATATAAAAGGCCTCAGTGGCCAGAGCAACCCGTATCGCCGGGTCGTCAAGTTTCGGATCATGTGTAAATGTCACCACCGCAGTGCGACTGTCTGGCGCCAGCGATTGCAGGGCTTCATCTGGCCACTGAGTCAGTAACTCAACAGCTGGAAACCGTTGTGTGGTAGCAAACGACAACCGCGGGTCGATAACGTATACCTGATAGCCCGCCAGTTTTGCCATGGGCACCAGCGCCTGGGAAATGTGCACCGCCCCAATCACAATCAAACGTAACGGTGGATTAAAAACCTGAATAAAAAAACGACCATCATCGGTATCGACGCAGTGGCTGCGATCGCTGCGAAGTGCGGCAATCGCCTCACGGATCACCAACTCCGGAATCATTTGCAAAACTGGAAAGGTCGGTGGATCACGGTGCGGTTCAAATAAACATTGCAAGCCGCTGTCGAGTGCTGTAATCAATGCCAGTGGTTTTTTCTCAGCCCGGCTGCGCTGTAATGAATCCAATATCAGTCGTTGCATGAGGCAATAAGCACCTTGAAAAATTACTGGCCGATATCCCGGGTCCGGTGCACCGGTTCGGGTGATGCGGACGATGATGATGCCTGACGCCGACGCACCCAGCGCAGGATCATAACGGCTTCCACCAGCATCAACATAACCCCCATGACAATCAACGCACTGGCCACCGGTCCTTGTGCCAACAGCGGCCAAATACCGATAGCCACTTCTGGCGCCGTCGACGCGAGAATTCCCAACACGGCCGCAATAGTGCCGAATCCTCCTATCGGCAGGGCGATAAGTGGAAATCCATGCTTGTCTGGAAGACTCATATAATATCCCTGATTGCTTAAGCTTTAATCACATCGCGCTGGGGTTCAGCGCAATTCAGCCGCTCGATAAACACCTGTACCTTGCCGCCACAGGCCAGCCCTACATCCCAGGCCTGCTGATCGGACACACCAAAGTCGAGTATGCGAGTGTTACCCTCGCTAATCACCGCCAATGCCTCGCGTATCACTGCCCCCTCAATACACCCGCCAGACACGGAGCCCATGAAACGTCCCTCATCATCCACGATCAGTTGACTGCCCGTCGGCCGTGGTGATGAGCCCCAGGTCGCAATCACAGTACAAATTGCCACCCCCTTGCCGGCGTCGCTCCACTGCCGGGCAAGGTCAAGTAAATCTTCTACTGTATCTGGCATCATGGCCTCGTCAACAAAATTGTCTACCCACCTCAGTCGGCAACGGTCAGAGCATCACCGGTCCATGCCCTCGACCCGCCTCGCCCACGTGCTTTCCGGCCGCCTGGTCTCTGGGATAATAGCCGACACAGCGCTTCGAGGCTTGTCAGGTTGTGAATGCTTTTAAATTCATCCACATGCGGCAGCAACGCCCGCATACCGGCAGCCCGTGGCTGAAAGCCGGCATAGCGAAGTAACGGATTGAGCCAGATAAACCACCTGCAGCTTTTGTGCAGCCGCTGTGCCTGCTGTGCCAGGCCGGCCGCCACATCCCGATCCAGGCCATCACTAATCAACAGCACTACCGCACCCTGCCCCAGCACCCGCCGCGACCAGACCTGATTGAATTCGCGCAGACACTGGCCAATCCGTGTTCCGCCACTCCAATCCTGGACTGCCGCAGCAACCTTTTCGAGGGCAATATCGACATCCTGTCCCTGCAACAGGTGGCTGATATTGGTCAACCGGGTGCCAAATACAAAGGTATGGACCCGATCCCGGTCACCGGTCAGAGTGTGCATAAAATGCAGCAGCATTCTCGAGTATTGGCTCATGGAACCGGAAATATCACATAAAACCACTAAGGGTGGTGTACGCCTGGTCTGGCAACGGTACGCCAGGGGTACATAGCCAAATCCCGATTTCAAATTGTTGCGCAAGGTTCTGCGCATATCCACCCGCTGTGCCGTGGCACTGGGTTTGAAACGCCGTGTCAGCACCGGACGTACCGACAAACGCAGACGCCTGATCAATTGCCTTGCTTGAGCAATTTCATCGGCACTCATTTGCTCAAAATCTTTTTCCTGAAGTAACTCCTGTTGCGACCAGGTCAAACGTCCATCCACCTCAAGCTCTGGAACTGCCGAATCTTCTGTCGCATTTTTGCTTTGTTCAGCCGCGGCCAGCGCATCACTGACACGCCTGCGCATAGTGGACTGTTCCGCGACCAAACCCGGATCGCGAAACTGCGGAATGACCATGGACATCATCCGTTCCAGCAACCGTGGATTTCGCCAGAAAACATGGAACACCTGGTCAAATAATTCCCGGTCCCGATACCGATTAACGAACACCGCATGCAAAGCCCAATAAAAATCACCGCGTGTGGTGATGTCGATGACTTGCACCGCCTGTACCGCATCCAGCACTTTCCCTGGCCCTACAGCCAGCCCGGCCGCCCGCAGAGCCCGGGCGAAATACATCAAATTGTCCATCAGGCGGTGGCACGTTTTATCTTCGATCATAGGAAATGCGGCACCCGTTCGTTTATTTCCGCTCCAGGCTGAGGCCGATACCGGCCGTCTTGAAAATTCATCCGCAAAGTTTATCCCATTCCACCCCTGACGATCACGGCAGCCCGGCATGGCCTGAAAGCCCGGAAAGCCGAGCCGGCAGAGGAAACCCTGGCTGTATTCGAATCTATACGGGCCAATATTCAGCTGCAAAAAGACGCCGCACAGTTTCGCTACAGGACTAATCTATGCTCATAGGTTAG
>CAZAWX010000107.1:8183-11991 GCA_964488985.1 uncultured Ectothiorhodospiraceae bacterium | reverse complement strand
CCTCACCCTGCGCAATGCTAGTGTGAACAGGATTTTCGCACAGCTAATTAGTATTCATTTATATCGCCTAAACCACATTACTTTACGGATAAACATACGATGACAGAACGGATCTCACATTCTTCACACTGGGGTGTTTTCGAAGCCGAAATCGATGACGGCGAGATTACGTCGGTACACCCCTTCAGCGCCGATACTGATCCTTCTCCATTATTGGGAAATTTTCCAGGCTCTGTTCGTCATCGCGCCCGTATCACCGCCCCGGCAATCAGAGCTGGATGGCTGGATAAAGGACCAGGTGCGGATGCCCGGCGTGGTGCGGATGACTATGTTCAAGTCTCCTGGGAAAAAGCGATCGATTTGTTGGCGAACGAACTACAACGCGTTTATCACGACTATGGACCGGAGGCGGTCTATGGCGGATCATATGGATGGGCAAGCGCCGGACGCTTTCACCACGCACAAAGCCAGATGCACCGCTTTTTAAACTGCCTTGGAGGCTACGTCCGTTCTCGGCATACTTACAGTAACGGCGCATTGACCGTGCTGATGCCCCATGTGGTCGGATCCGCAAGGGACTACCTCGATCAGGCCACGGATTGGGCCGTACTGGAAGCGCAAACAGAACTGTTTATCTGCTTCGGTGGCCTGCCTTTGAAAAACACGACGGTGACACCGGGTGGTGCCGGGCGCCACCCGGCCCGGGATCATCTGCTGGCAGCGAAGACAAAAGGCGCCGAATTTGTGCTCATCAGCCCGATCGCTGACGACATCGCTGAATTTACCGATGCCCAATGGCTGGCGGTAGTACCGGGAACCGATACTGCATTGATGCTGGGGCTGGCCCAGGTGTTGGTCGATGAGCAGCTCCATGACCGGGACTTTCTCAACCGCTGTTGTACCGGCTACGAGCAATTTGAACGTTATCTGCTAGGCCTTGACGATGGCATCGTAAAAACACCGCAATGGGCCGAGGCCATTACCGGAATTGCTGCCGGGCAGATTCGTGACCTGGCACGGCACATGGCAGCGAAGCGAACATTCATCAACATTAACTACTCCCTGCAACGTGCTGAACATGGGGAGCAGGCACCCTGGATGGCGGTCACCCTGGCGGCGATGCTGGGCCAGATTGGGCTGCCTGGCGGCGGCTTCGGACAGGGCTATGGATCCCTGGGCTATATCGGCCGCCCACGGCTAAGAACGGGGCCCAGTGTTTTCCCCCAGGGTACAAACCCAGTCTCAACCTACATCCCTGTAGCGCGTATTTCAGACATGCTTTTGAATCCCAATGAACGCTATGATTTCAACGGTGAACGACTGCTCTATCCGCACATCCATCTTGCTTATTGGTGCGGGGGCAATCCCTTTCACCATCACCAGGATCTGGCCCGGCTGCGACGGGCATTTGCCGCTCTCGATACGCTGGTCGTGCACGAATCTTACTGGACACCACTGGCACGTCATGCCGATATCATCTTACCTGCGACCGTGACCCTGGAACGCAATGATTTCGGCGCCTCACCCAATGATGATTGTGTGGTCGCCATGCACGCCGGTGTGCCCCCGCTGGGACAGGCTCGGGATGATTTCGATATCTTTAGTCACCTGGCTTCGGCACTCGACTGTGAACAGCGCTTTACCGAGGGTCGCACCAAGGATCAATGGTTGCGTCATATCTATGACGACTGGCGAGAACGGTTGCGCGAACATAATGGGCCAACCCTGTTGCCTTTCGATGAGTTCTGGGAATCCGGGGTTCTCGAAATCGATGATCAGGATCGGGGCCGGGTTTTGTATTCCGAATTCCGTGAAGACCCGCAAAATCAACCCCTCGCCACACCTAGTGGCCGCATTGAAATATTTTCAAGAGTTATTGCCGATTTCAAGTACGACGATTGCCCGGGGCATCCGGTCTGGATCGAACCCCGTGAATGGCTCAAGGCGCCACTGGCAAAAGATTATCCCTTGCATCTGATCGCCAATAATCCAAAAACACGCCTGCATGCCCAACTCGATATGGGCCCATACAGTCAATCACATAAAATACAAGGTCGTGAACCCATTCGCATTCATCCTGATGATGCTGCCGCACGTCACATCACAGACGGCGATGTTGTGCGGGTTTTCAATGATCGCGGCGCTTGCCTGGCTGGCGTGAAAATTGACACTGCGGTCCGCCCCCGGGTCGTGCAACTTTCAACCGGCGCCTGGTACGACCCTCTGGATCCAGATGATCCGAACTCATTGTGTGTACACGGTAATCCCAATGTTTTGACGACCGACGTTGGCACCTCAAGACTCAGCCAAGGCTGCGCGGGTCAACACGCGCTGGTCGAAGTCGAACTGTGGACCGGGGAATTACCCCCGATACGGGCCTACGACACGCCTGTTTTTATAAATAGGCCTTAACCCTTATTATTTACATTGCCAAAATCGATGTGTACGACATTATGACGCCCTTGCAAACGATAGATGAAGCAGCCCGGAAGGTGCCTGTAATCGCCACAACAGACGTACTGGTTGTCGGCAGCGGACCGGGGGGGTTGGCGGCTGCAATTGCTGCCGCCAGGACCGGGGTGTCCGTGATGATGCTGGAGCGTCAAGGCTGTTTTGGCGGCAATATCACCTCGGTCGGAGTGGAAGGTTTTGCCTGGTACAGGCATGAGCAGACGGTAGAGGGGGAAGGTATTGGCAGAGAGTTCGAGCAAAAAGCCCACGAACTCGGTGCCACATATAGTGAACCGCAATCCATCAGCGAAGGCCTTGATGGGGAAATGTTCAAATATGTCGCAGATGAACTGGTTTTGAACAGTGGCATGGATGGCTTGCTGCATTGCCTTGTGGTGGCACCCATTATGGATGGCAGTAAAATCAAGGGGGTCATTACCGAAAGCAAGGAAGGCCGCGGCGCCATACTTGCAAAACGAATCATTGATGCTTCCGGTGATGCAGATATAGCCTGGCGATGTGGCGCCCCTGTCCGGGAAACGCCTGTGGAAGAACGTATCGGTTGCTCGGTCATGTTTTCCATCGCCGGTGTTGACAAGGCTGCTTTCCTCGAAGCAGTCCGCCAGGACCCGCAAACATACCGCGACTGGGACGGGGAAGAATGGAGTACCGAAACCACCGGCAAAGAAGATCAACTTTTCTCACCATTCCTGAAAAAACCTTTTGATCAGGCAATCAAGGCCGGTCTGATGCCCGATGACATCAAAACAATGAGTGGTACCTGGAGTTCCATACATGACTCGGGAGAAATGACCTATCTGAACCTGGTGCATTTGCAGGGTTATGATGCCACTAAAATCAGAGATTTGACCCAGGCCGAAATCGCCGGGCGACGCCAGGCGATTCATGCCATTCGTGCACTGAGAGGATTTATGCCCGGCTGCAAAAATGCAAAACTTAGAAACTTCGGCATGACTCTTGGGGTGCGCGACAGCCGCAAGATTGACGCCCACTATAACCTGACATCCCGGGACGTACGCGAGCAGGGTCGGTTTGAAGACAGTATTGGCATCTTCCCGGAATTTATTGATGGCTATGGGGTATTGATACTCCCAACGACGGGCCGTTATTTTCATGTCCCCTATCGTTCACTGCTGCCCAAAGGGGTTGAAAATCTACTGGTGGCGGGGCGCAGCATCGGCGGTGACAAGATCTCTCATGCCTCCGTGCGAAACATGATGTGTTGCACTGTCTCGGGGCAAGGTGCAGGAATTGCCGCAGCAGTCTCAATTCAAACCGATCGGGATCTTGCAGATATCGATATCCATGATGTCCAGGCTGAACTGCGCCGCCAGGG
>CAZAWX010000107.1:0-8083 GCA_964488985.1 uncultured Ectothiorhodospiraceae bacterium | reverse complement strand
TCACCGGATTTCAAGATGACGCACAGGCGTAATTCTTCACATGTGGCATTTGTTGCACAAAGTTCGATATTGGTAATATCAGCAAACGGGATCCGTACATCACCAACACCACGGATCATTCCTCTCACCCCATCAATTTCAAAATTGTATCGCCTGTTTATTCCCCGCCATATCTGCAACAGATAGGGGCTTAAAAACAAAGGGAATATCAGCAACGCAAAAAAATGAACATCTGTCGTAATTCTATTTCCAGTATCGCTCAATAAAGAGAAATAATAGCCCGACACCAGTGTTCCCAGAATAATAAGCTGTACCAGTGGCCAGACACTGTATTCATAAATGCGTAAGCATTGCTGCTGTGGCGTGTCGATTTTAATCATCGGCGTTTCGATTGACCGCTGCTGCCAATACCGATAACAATAGCATATGACATTTGATCTCCACGACAGACTTGCTCAGGACACCCTCTTCGTCACAGATTGGCCGCTTAACCGCGTCTTGTTGATGAACGATGCCAATTTTCCCTGGTTGATTCTGGTACCAAGGCTTCCGGGTTTGCGCGATTTACATGATGTACCACAGCATCGGCAAGCAGAGTTGGTCAGCGAACTCAACCATGCGGCCCGTGCCCTGAAAAACCTGACACAGGCGCATAAAGTGAATGTCGCAGCCCTGGGCAACATGGTGCCGCAACTACATCTTCATGTCATTGCACGGTTTGATACAGACCTGGCCTGGCCAGAACCGGTATGGGGTCATTGTGCTGCGCTACCGTACTCAGCAAATGAGGCAGCAACCCTGATACAAAGGTTTCTTGCGACGGTAGATTGTCTCCCGGAACATTAGCAAGACCGCCACACGCTTCAATCACAGGCACCGCAAACACAACACTATCGGGCCAGCTTTATACCCTGCCCGACCCTGCACGTATTCGTTGTGTACCTGTCAGGCAAGCCACTCGACCTGCTTTACACCCGCATGACGAGCCTGCCTTACCAACTCCGCTGCAAGCAGATCGCCCCGGGTCGCGGTTAATTTTATACCCGGTTCAAGCCACAGTTTCTTTACCTGTAAAACGTCTTCCTGCCTGTTGGCCCGCATATCGATTCGACCGATGAAACGGTCTTTTTCCAGCAATGGAAACACATAATAACCATATTTTCGTTTCGCCCTGGGCACATATATTTCGATGCGGTACTGAAAATCAAACAGCCATTGCGCACGGATACGATCCCGCACAACGGGATCAAACGGTGACAGCGCTCGCAGGCGCGGGGGTAGCCCGGAAAAATTCTCTACGACCTGTTCAAGATCGGCTCGGGCAAACACAACTTTAGAACCGCGATGATTCGCACTCTCGACATTTATTTTCATGACCCGTTGTTGCGTCTGGCGCTCAAGCCAATCCCTGACTTCGCGAATAGACAGCAAATCCCAGTATCGGGCGATGTCCGCCGCGCTGCCAAATCCCAGCCGCTCAAGTGCCCCGAAACATGCCCAGTCAATGAAAGCATTGTGATCACAACGTGAGGCCAGGTGAACTGCGGGGATGACCCGTTCACTCAGATCGTAGATTTTCTGAAAGCCATCCCGCCCGGAAATGGCCAATTCACCCGTGCGCCATAAAAATTCGAGGGCCGCTTTGCCGTCATGCCACTGCCACATCTGCTGTGGACCACGGCGCGCGGGACGTTCCAAATCCCGGGAACGAACAGGACCATTGGCCTTTATCAAGGCCAGCAGGGCATCGCAATGAGAGATAAACCCATTGCCCTGCCAGCGGCGAAACCGCTCACGCAGCCGTATTTTCTGCCGCTGAAAACGATGCCGCCAATAGGGGTAAAATTCACACGGAATAATAGCGGCATCATGCGTCCAACCTTCAAACAACAGTCGGTCGCGTTCAATCATCCGCTTCAAATCAGTTGGACGATACGTCTGATTGCGGGCAAAAAGTATCATGTGGTGCGCCCGTTCCAGCCACTGAATAGAATCCACCTGCACGTATCCCAATTGCTGAATCAGGGCGTGCAGGCCGTGTTTGGATTGCCTGAGGTGAGGCGCCCGGGCAAGCCCCTGTAAGTGCAGTAACAGATGGCGGGCCTGCTTATTGCTTAGGGTCAGTTGATTATTCAGTATCTGATCTCAACCCAGGGTCAGGTTAATCCTCCAGGGTCCCCAGATCATAACCCGCAGTCGAAGGAAACTCATCAGGCCAGTTGGTTCGCCAGACTTCGGCAGAAACCGGGCCCACCGCAACGGCTGCCCTTGCAAATCCAGGACACGGCTGCACCAATGGCGCCACAACCACATCATGACGCGGCACGGCAAAATATGGAAAACTGTAACGCTCTTTACCACTGCGGTTAATGACTCTGTGGGCAGTGGAAACAAATTGCCCGCCAGACCACAATTCCATCATGTCGCCAATGTTTACAAGCAGTGCATCGCGAGGACAATCCACATTCAGCCATTGACCATTACGTGTGCGTATTTCCAATCCTCCGACTGAGTCCGGGTAAAGAATCGTAAAGGCACAAGTGTCTTTATGCGGGTGAATTCCATGGCCCTGGCGATTGGCGGGCTGTGGCGGGTAGTGCAATAACGTCATATTGGTCAAAGGCTGTAAAAACCAGGCTGAAAATTGGCGTTCATCAAGCTCCAGCGCCAGGGCAAAACCGCGCAGCAATCCATCCGCCAATTTGTCACACGCCAACCAGTAATTTTGAATGGTATCGCGCATCTTCGGCAGATGCGCAACCCACCGGTTTGCCCCATAGAGCGCACAATCGCCTGTCACGGGATCGTCCTGTGGACACTCCCAATGCAGCTTGTAGCCTTCGTATAAATCAGGCTGTGCCTTGCCGGCACTGTTGTTTGCGTTGAAAAACCCTAAGGGAATAAAGCCCCGGTAATTATCCCGGGTGATGGATAACGCTATTTTTTCAACGTCACTGACGGCGAATAGTTCGGTGCATAAATCGCGCATGGCCTGAAACTGATTTGCAGTCATTGAATGTCCGCGGATACAGGCAAAACCAACCTCACGCCACGCCTTGCCTAGTTGCGCTGCAACGTTCTGGCGCCCGGCAATGCCATCGGCGTACATGGGTGAGATATCGATGATTGGGAGCTTACACATCAATCGTAGCCTGGCTTCGTTCATTTACGGTCTATACACAGCAGTCTGCTCCCCGTCACTCTATTTAGCGTTATGATGAGTCCGGGGCAGGCACTCGCCAATATAGCCTGTCTTGGCCGCCAAGAACCACACATAGGTTAGTCCTTGAGCGAAAACGGTGCGAGACAGGCCGGTCTGGGTACCAGAAGCCGCCGTGAATCCGTCCCTGGAGGCTTGGATGTGGCATCCCTGCCACATACACTTCTTATACCCACACCGGCCTGTCTCGCACCGTTTTCGCTTAAGGACTAACCCCTGGATAATCACTACGGCAGCAGCCAGAATCAATTTTCGTGCTGTATGACGGTAAGAGACTTTATAAAATGCCACAAAAAAATACACAACGCCGCAACCGGCGTGGCCCCCGCCAGGCCCCCATCAGACAGAACCATTATCGGCAGGTTCACAACACCTTGGCGCTTGCGCAAATCCTCAGCACGGATGAAGTTGCAGCCATTCATGAGGCCGCCCTTGATGTGTTGGAAGATCTTGGTATTCGCGTCCTGCTGGCAGAAGCGCGGCAACGCTTTCGACAAGCCGGCGCCATGGTGGATGAAAGCGAAGCGATGGTTCGACTGGATCGGGCGATGGTGATGCACGAACTTCAACACGCTCCGAAACACATTGAAGTTGCTACAGTTGGGATCGGGCGTGAATTGCATATCGGTGGCAATAATCTGATCTTCGGGCCCGGCGCGGGCTGCCCGAATGTCACCGATCTGGACCGTGGTCGCAGACCTGGAACGTTGCAGGCCTTCAGCGATTTTATCAAGCTGCAACAGCACTTCGACATCATTCACAAACTCGGCCCAGGCGTCGAACCCCAGGACATACCCGCCCACTTGCGCCATTACGAGATGATGCGCACGCAATTGACATTGTCCGACAAGGTTCCTTTTATTTATTCCCGCGGTCAGCATCAGGTTCTGGATGGATTTGAAATGTTCCGTCTGGGTCGTGGATTATCGGAGGAAGAATTTCGCGCCAAACCCTGGGTCAGCACGGTAATCAACACCAATTCACCTCGCCAGTTAGATGCGCCGATGTCCCGCGGCATCATTGATTTCGCCGCCTGGAACCAACTCTCGGTCATCACGCCCTTTTGCCTGTCTGGAGCGATGGCGCCGATTACCATTGCCGGGGCACTCACCCTCAGTCATGCCGAGGCTCTGGCCGGGATCGTGCTGGCACAAATTACCCACCCCGGCGCGCCTGTCGTCTATGGCGCCTTCAGCAGTAATGTGGATATGCGCTCCGGCGCGCCCGTGTTCGGTACCCCTGAACACGTAAAAACCAATTTCGCCGCAGGACAACTGGCCCGCTATATCGGCATGCCCTGGCGTTCAGGCGCGGGAACTGCGGCCAATGCAACAGACATCCAGGGGGCCTATGAAACACAGTTTTCGATTTGGGGGGCCATATTGGGTGGTGCCAACCTTATCTATCATGCGGCAGGTTGGTTGGAAGGCGGGCTGAGTATTTCCTATGAAAAGTTCATCACCGATATCGAGATTTTGCAAATGCTTGCAGAAACCATGACACCGATAAGCTGTAGTCCCCAGGAAATCGCCTTTGATGCAATTGCCGCGGTCGAGCCAGGGGGCCATTTTTTCGGCGCCGAACACACTCTGGCCCGCTATAGCACTCAATTTTATGAACCTTTGATTTCAGACTGGTCAAACTATGGCCAATGGCACGAAGCAGGTGCCCGCACAACCGCACAGGCCGCCAATACAATGTGGAAACGTACGCTTGAAGAATTCGAACCACCGCCGATCGATGCAGCACTGCTGGAAGAGCTGGATGCATTTATCACCCGGCGCACCCGTGATGGCGGCGCGGCCATTGGTGAGTGAAGGCTGGGTCTGGCGAAACTCCAGCCCCTTATCTACACTGTCAGGGACAGGCCAGTCATGACCTGATGAACGTTCTCACTTAAAAAGCCGGGGCAAACCGGTGTTTCACTATTCTCAGGGAGGAACACGATGTCCAAATACACACGCCGTAAATTTCTAGGTCAGAGCAGCGCCATTGCCGGTGGCATGGTCTTGTACAACATCAGCGCCATCGGCGCCAAAGCCCAACCCATCACGGCAGCCCACTCGGTCAACACCGCAATTTATGCACCGCACATGGTCGCCGTCGCCAAAGGCTTTATGAAAGAACAAGGCCTGGCCATGCATATTATTGAAGCCAAAGGCGGCTCGAATGTACGCCGTATTCTGGCTGCAGGGCAGGTTGGCTATGCATTGGGAGATTCCGGCCATCCATTGCAACTCACAACCCGCGGCAAAAGCGCAAAAATGTTGATGGCGACAGATAACCGTTGCTCCTATGCCAATATCCTGGTCCGCAAGGAACTCTATGACAAGGGTTACACCACTTTGGCCAAGCTCGCCGAATACAAAAATGATGGCGGTAAACCGATCATTGCCGCCACCGGTATCGGCTCTGGAACCTGGCTGTACGGGACTTATGTACTTGAACAGCACGGCATTAACGACAAATTCCGCTGGATTGGCGGCGGCGGCTCCAAAACCATGCTCGGCGGCCTTAAAACGGGCAGATTTGATGCCATTATGGCCGTTCCCGCATGGCAGTTTGCCGCTGAAGACGGAGGTTATGGCAAGGCGATTTATGATGTTTCAGACGCCAGCATCTGGAACAAGACTTTCGGTGGGAAAATTCCGACCACCATTGTTTATGTTCTCAATAATGCAGTCACTGAAAATGCTAAAATTACCCAAAAGTACATCAATGCCATGTACCACACCATGCAGTGGCTGAAAGACCATTCTGTTGATGACATTTACGCAGCTATTGGCGAAGACTACATGGGCCGATTCAAGCCCAAGCAAGCCAAACGTGAAATCGCCTACTACAAACGTATCTGGCAATACGACGGTAATATCGCCGAGGTGGATTATAACAATGGCGCCAAAGTGTGGTTCCGTAAAGGTACCAAAATGAAAAATCTTGCCTACAATGATGTCGTGGATATGTCCTTCCTCAACAAGGCGCGCAATAGCTGATTTTTTATATAGCTTTAATAATCACTCATCAACGGCGGTCTGCATAAGCCAGACCGCCGGTTTATTTGATCCGACTAATTTCACAGTGAGCCATTGATGACTGCAATATCCGGCAACCGGGTTCGTATTCAGATCAGCGGGCTGTGTAAAACTTATCCAGGCCGACGAAAGCGCTCTGTTGCCGCGGTCGAAAATGTCTCGTTCGAAATAAAGGAGGGTGAATTTGTCGCCCTGATCGGCCCCTCGGGGTGTGGTAAAAGCACCATCCTGAATATGGCCGCAGGACTTCTGCCACTCACCTCAGGCAGTATTCTGATCGACAATCTGCCGGTGCACACCGGTCACGTCACACCCGGAGTCGGCTATGTGTTTCAACGTGATACGGCCTACCCCTGGCGCACCGTCGCGCGAAATGTAGGCTATGGACTGGAGTTGGGCAAGGTTGCAGATCAGCAACGTAAACGGCAGGTGGATGAGTTTTTGCGCCGCGCAGGGCTACAGGAATTCGCCAATGCGTTTCCATTGACCCTGTCCGGTGGTATGCGACAGCGTGTGGCGCTGATGCGTACCCTGATCATGCGTCCTGAAATTTTGCTCATGGACGAACCCTTCGGGGCACTCGATACTCACACCAAACTCGACATGCACAAACTGTTACTGGAAATCTGGCAGGAGGAACATCAGACGGTCATTTTCGTCACCCATGATCTTGGCGAGGCATTGACGCTGAGTGATCGAATTATTGTCCTCTCAGCCCGGCCAGGACGCATCAAGGAGATCTTCGACGTTGGCTTCGAACGACCCCGTGATGCGGTCAGCCTGAGAGAGACCCGGCAATTTGCCGATTTATTCTCAAGAATCTGGCACAGTCTCGGCGAAGAGTTCAAAAAAAGCCAGGCACTGGGTTGAATCATGAGTACCACACGCCGTTCTTCGCTCTACATCAATTTCTGGCGCATTCTCATCCTGTTGCTGATTGGCGCGGTCTGGCAATGGGGTTGGGAGTTTAATCACTGGTTAGTCGCTGGTTTGGATAAACACAGCGCAAAAATGTTGACGCTGCAAATTCTTGATCCGTTTTTTATCTCCCAACCCACGGAAATCTGGCAGCGCTTCATCGAACTGGGTTGTTTCAAAGATAGCGCCGACAACTGGGTGTTCGGTACCACCGCCGGATTTTCAGGCTGCATCGATTCGCATCCAGAAAACCTCTGGGCGATGACCTGGGCGACGCTTTACAATACCTTCTGGGGGTTTTTTGTCGGCGTTAGCACAGGAGTAATCGCTGGCCTTGCCCTGGGACGTTCCGATACCCTGGCACGGATCTTCGAGCCTTATATTGTTGCCGTCAATTCCCTGCCCCGTATCGCCCTGGTGCCGTTGATCGTATTGATGTTCGGCCTTGGTGATTTATCGAAAATCATGACCGCCTGGATTATTGTGTTCTTCCTGGTCTTTTTCAATACCTTCGAAGGTGCACGGTCAGTCGACCGGGATCATATCAACGTGGCCCGCCTGCTCGGGGCCACGCATTGGCAGATCACTTACTCGGTGATTGTTCCATCGACAATGGCCTGGGTATTCGCCTCCCTGACACCTGCAATTTCTTTCTCCCTGATCGGCGTCATTGTGGGTGAGTTTATCGGTGCAGAGAAAGGCCTCGGTAAAATCATCATAGAGTCCGAGGCAACTCTGGAAACTGCGGACATGATGGTTGCACTGTTCGTACTGATGGTCGTCGGTGTACTGCTTGCAGTTGGGATACGGCGAGTGCAATCGTATCTGTTACGCTGGCAGGCGCAGTTCAACCACAGCGTCTAAATAGCTGCGCATAAATCCACTTCAGAAAATCGCAGTGGGTTGCCCGCCA
>CAZAWX010000106.1:9850-12023 GCA_964488985.1 uncultured Ectothiorhodospiraceae bacterium | reverse complement strand
TAGAGCGAGTCTGCTGTAGAAACATCCCTGCTGTTTCCATTACGGGGCCGTAACTCAAAACTGACTCGGGCATCATTTTCGCGCAAGCGTAACTCATAACCCGAATCTTCCGCTTGTCTGGCGGCCTGATACAGGCCAATGCCGAGTCCTGCGCTGGAATGAACTGTGTTTTTAAACAGTTGTTCTGCCAATTCGACCGGGATGGGCATGCCGGTGTCGCTGACCGTCAATTGTGCTCCCTGGGCATTGGTCGTAAAGATTACATCCACGTGAATGTCCGGTTCCAGTTGTCGCTTGTAACGAATGTTTTCCAGCAAATTATCAGCCACACTGTGAAACAAGTCAGCCGGGATCACCGGATCGGCCTGAATTTTTGCCTGGAGTTGAATGGCGTCACTGCTGTGGCGTTCTACAAAATCATGCCACCAGCGGCTTGCCGCTTGCGATTCAGTAGCGGAACTTTCCTGTGGCGATTGCAGTTTCGCCAACGACTGTTGCAGGCGCTGAGTGATGTGGGGTAATTGACGTCTGACCAGACGATTGATGGCTTGTTCATCACCTGAACCTGATGTCGACAGCGCCGCTGTGATCGTCTGCAGTGCCTGCAGCAGATTTTTTATATCGTGGGTCATTCGCGCCCCCGTTTCATAAATCGCGTGCAGATGTGCCTGCCGGGCTAAAGTGACTTCACGTTCTTTGGCGCGGTAAAAATGGTCAATCATTTGCACCAGCAAGCGTGCATGGAGCATCAAGGTAATGCCCATGGCGCGGTGGGTGTGCATACAAACGGTCAAGTCAGTGGCGGTATGGGTGAAATCGTGATCACTCGACTCCCCTAATTGCCCCTGGCCCTGACGGGTCTGCCAGTCCAGGCCGGTAATCCAGGGTAATTCGCCCAATTGTTCCATGGCGAGTTGTAAAAAAGCGTGTGAATCCTCAGCGCTATTCGCATTTTTACGCAATTGTGCAAGCCAGAATTCAAAAGGGGTGCCGACATTTTGGACATAACGCTCCCAGATCTGGCCAAGCCCACTGAAGCCGGCAATGGGGGCCCACAGCCAGGCCATCAGAACCAGGAATATCGCCATGGTGAAAGCCGTTTCGAACAATGCGATCGGATAACCTGTGCCGGTCGCCAGAGTGTTGGTCAAGCCTCCCAGCGCCAGTACCAGGATCAGTAAAATTCCGGCCAGGCCATGCAGAAAATCCACCGAGCGTGGTAGTTGTACCCTGTGTTCCCCTTTGGGCATGAAGAACAGTGCGAGTGGTAACAGTCCCAGAGCGTAATTTGCCAGTCGTTGAAATTCGATATTGGGCGTCGCCAGATTAAAAATACCCGGGAGACCATTGAGTAATAATTCGAGGACGACGAACACCAGTGCCAATAAACTGGCATAACGTTGTTTAGGTGATGTGTAGACGCGGCCGCTCATGATGCCTATCAACATGAGAAGCCATAAGCTGAGGATCGTCCAGTTGAGTGTGCCGATGATGATGACCATCAGCAGGCCGACGGTAACGGCACTGCGTGTAGCCAGTCGCTGCTTGTGGCTGATCAAGGGCTGCCAGATTAAAAACAGACCCAGGTGCGCCAACATCAGAGGCCGGGCCAACTCGTCCTGGATGCCACTGATGACAATCAGTTGTACAAGTCCTAGCATCAGGGCGAGAGTTTTGTGCTCATACCTTGGCAGGGCAGTGAAATTAATCCTCGGCATCGAATCGTTACTCATGGTAGTGCGTAGGCTATTATTGCGTTATCCAGTTTGCGGATAAATTAAATCATGCCAGTGAACCAAAACGCGACCACAATTCTCTCACAGGGCCGGGCACTGCGCGCGATTGCGCGGGTTGTGTTTCTCGAAGCCGTGCGTGGCCGTGTCCTGTGGTTAATGCTGGCGATTTTAGTCATAGGGGTGGGTCTGGCCGAATTTACCGCTGAGGTTGCCATCACCGAAACTGGACAGGTAGCCCGTGGCCTGTTGGGCTCCTGGCTCAGGGCCAGTAGCGTCTTTGTCAGCGCTTTGTTTGTGGTCACCACTATGGTGCGGGATTTCAACGACAAAGGCACAGAACTGATTTTGTCCTTGCCGTTACCGCGCTCTGTCTATCTGTTCGGTCGATTGTTGGGTTACGGCTATGTGGCGCTCGTTGCGGTCGTCTTGTGCGCTGG
>CAZAWX010000106.1:0-9750 GCA_964488985.1 uncultured Ectothiorhodospiraceae bacterium | reverse complement strand
CTGCTGCCGGATCTATCCCGTTTCACCCTCTCCCAGTGGTTGATGTACGGCAGTGCAACACCTGATGTGTTGTTGCCGATTGTAGCGCAGAGCCTGATATACACCGTCTTGCTGTGCGCAGCGAGCTTGTTTGATTTACAGCGTAAAGTGCTCTGATGCGCTCCAGTAAAGCCGCTATGAACGTCTCACAGGAGTCCTCAAGCTGATGGCCACGCCAGTAAGACGGTTATCAACGGTCCGTGTTTCCGTGTGGCTGGTGCTGGCGCTGGGTCTTGCCGGGCAGTTGTTTTGGCACCACAGCCAACCCGAATCAAGGCCACAGTATCAAGCCCTTCCCAGGGCACCGGCAGATGGTTATTTGAAAATCGCGGCGCTTGGTGAGGAGCCGCTGTTGGCGCGAGTTCTGATGTTGTGGTTACAGGCACGCGATACCCAGCCGGGGATCAGTGTGCCCTTGAAACAGCTTGATTATGCGAAGCTGCGTCGCTGGCTGGCAGCCAGCTTAAGCCTTGATCCACGGACGCAGTATCCGTTGTTGGTTGCCACGCGCATTTATGCCGCGGTCAGTGATCCACAACGGGTGCGACTGATGCTCGATTTTGTCCATCAACAGTTTTTACGGGCACCCAACCAGCGCTGGCGCTGGATGGCTGAAACTAGCCTGATGGCCCGCCACCGCCTGCATGACTTACCGCTTGCGACCTTTTACAGCCGGGAACTCACCGCCAGAGCCACCTCGAAACGCGTCCCAAACTGGGCCCGGGATATGAGCGTACTGCAACTTGCCGATGCCGACCAATTCGAAGCGGCCTTCAGGCTCACGGCACAGCTCATCAAGGATGGCAGAATCACCGATCCGCATGAAATCAAATTTCTTGAAAAGCAACTGGATGAATTACAGTCTCAAGCGAGAAAGGTAAAGGAGAACGCTGGGATTGGTGCAGAAAAGGGCGCCAAGTCGGCCACTCAGTAAGCTAAAATATGACGGAAACTCAACAACCTGTTGAATTTTCATCACCTGTTACATCCAATATCAAGGCTAATTTTCAGTTATTGGACGGTATAACGGATTTCACCCTGCCAGTTCGCAGCCGGTGGAGTGGTGCTGAATTCGTCAATTCGGGCCAGGTAGTAGGTATAGAGTGGATCTTTGGGGTTTTTGTGCTGTAAATCCTGGAACATTTTTCTGGCCTTGGCCCAGTTCCGGGAGTAGTAGTGTTGTAGTGCGCCGTTGTGTATCTGCATGTTGTCAACGAGGGTGCTGGCGGGATCGAGCGCAGGATTGCAGGGCTCATAAATTCTCGTAAGCTCTTGTTTTCCCTTAACTTGTACGAGACCTAATTCACGATAGGCTGCTGCAGGGAAGGCTTTGCGGGTATTTTCGCCGACAATGATCCGGCTCTGATAGATCCGCGTCAGACTTTGCAGGCGGGCAGCCAGATTTACCGCGTCACCCACTGCGGTATAGGCCATACGGTACCGTGACCCCATATTTCCGACACTGACGATGCCGGTATTGATACCGATTCCAACTTTGACCGGAGGCCAGCCCTGTTTCTTGAACGTCTGGTTCAAGACAACCAATGCTTCCTGAATTTCGAAGGCGGCAGCCACTGCATTCCCGGCATGGTGTGGATCGGTGAACGGAGCACCCCAAAAGGCCATAAGGGCATCGCCCATATATTTATCAATGGTGCCGTGATGGCGGTGGACAATCTCTGTGAGTGGATTGAAAAGGGTATTGAGCAAAAGAGTGAGCTGCCGGGGATCAAGGGATTCGGAGATACTGGTGAATTGATAAACGTCACAAAACATAACCGATAACTCACGGGCTTCCCCATCAAGCTTTAATGCTTCCGGGTCCCCAACCAGACGGCGTGCCAGTTCTGGTGGCATGTACTGGCCTAACACATTGATAACTTTCTGTTTTTTTGTAATTTCCCGAAAATAGCTGATTAAAATATGGATCGCATATAGCACCAGAATCGTCAGCAGGGAAAATTCCATGGGGATTAATGGGCGCGGGTGATGAACCTGAAAGCCCATGTAATACACCGGCATCATGCAGATGAAAGTCAGCACGGAACCCCCAATAGGGCTGAACAATGGCAGGGCTGCAGCCATGAAGATGCCTATCAGTCCCAGCACGATAAATTCAGGCGCCCTGATCAGTGCGCCAAGGTTGGAACTTCCGGGATTAAATTTCACCATAAACTCCACATTGCCTGCTGCCACAGCCATCAAGCCCACAAAAACCAGCAGGATCGCGGTACTCTGAATGCCGTTTTGTGCAATTGCCCGGCTCAGATCCTGAGGAGAGAATTTTGGTAGTGAAAAATTAATCTGTTAATACCTGAAACTGAGTTCTAGCCGCCATGCCAGTGAACGGTGAACCGTGAGTCTAATCGGGACGTTGCTGCCACCGCAAACATTGTAAAATCCCTGCACTGATAGTTGGCATGACCCTTGCTTTATAATTCCTGAATTCAGGAGATTATTTACGGAGTTAGATATGAATCATCAAGCGAGAAGGCCCCAGTCAGGATTTACCCTGGTAGAAATTGCCATCGTACTGGTCATCATTGGTTTACTGCTCGGAGGCATTCTCAAGGGTCAGGAACTGATCAACAGCGCCCGCGTGCGGAATTTGGCGGACACGGCCACCGGTATTCAGGCGGCTTATTATGGTTTTGTTGATCGTTATCGCCGGGTTCCCGGAGATTGGGGTGCGGCGAGCGCAACGGTTGCCATCGGCCAGACAATCACCGGTGGCGGGAATGACAATGGCCGCATTGACCATGCCAGCGGTACCGAGTGGTCTGAAGTTAATGCCATGTGGGAACAACTGGCTCAGGCCGGATTCATACAAGGCAGTTACCTTGGCACAGCAGTTACGCTGCCGACGAACATAAACAATCTCGCCCCATTGAACGCATTTAACAACCTGATGGCGGTGGCTCGTGCATCAGAGTACATGAGCGCGCCTGCCGGTAATCGGTTGTACCTTATTCTGGGTCGCGGTGTGCCGGCAACGGTCATGCGGGAACTGGACCTGAAACTTGATGATGGTGTCCCGGATCGTGGCGACATGCGCGCTACCATGGATGATTCGGCAACCTCCACAGCGTTACCGGGCAGTACCGGTGGCCTCAGCCCGGTGCTGCGCGAGGCAGGCTGTGTTGCCAGCGTGAGCGGCGCCAACGTCTGGGATATTGCCACAGACTCCCAGGACTGCAACGCCATCTACATCTTCTAAAACTGCTGAACAGCGCCTGGATCGATGCGGATGACCTTAAGGTCAAAGATCGGTCCAGGCCTGATGTCCCTTGTCCGCCAAGGGATGATCGCCGGGTGTAATTTGACGGCAAACAGATAAATGGCCGCATCCATAGAGTTTTCCGAGGTCGTCAAGTCCTATGCCGGGCAGCAGGTTCTTGATTCGGTCAGTTTCAGGATTGAAAAAGGCCACTGCCATGCCCTGGTGGGGGTCAACGGTGCTGGTAAAACCACCTGCATCAAATCCCTGCTCGATTTTGTTGCCATAAACGCGGGCCAAATCAGAATCTGTGGTGTTGAACACACCCATGAGGGTGCCCGTAATCCGCTGGTTTTTCTGCCAGAACGATTTTTACCCCCCTACCACCTGAATGGGGGTGAATTTTTACGCTATATGTCGCACCTGTACGGAACACCACACGATCAGGCGGCATTTAGACAGTGCCTGGCAGATTTGGATCTGGATCCAGGTGTATTGATCCGGCCTGCGCGGGAATACTCAAAGGGTATGGCACAGAAACTGGGCCTGATCGCCTGCCTGTCCAGCGGCAAGGATATATTCGTTCTCGACGAACCGATGAGCGGCCTGGATCCAAGGGCCAGATCGCTGGTAAAAAAGAGCTTGGCTAGCCTGCGTGACGAAGGTCGAAGTTTCCTGTTCAGTACCCATGTGTTGGCGGATGTGGAGGCGTTGAGTGATCGCATGTCAATCCTTCACAACGGTCGAATATGCTTCAGTGGATCGCCACAGGAATGCTGTGAGCGCTATCGGACGAAGGATTTGGAGATCGCCTATCTGGCTTGCCTCGAAGGTTCGTCTGTTACGCAGTAGTTTCGGACCACTGGCTGGATAGATTTGAAATCTGTTCAGTTCCGCTCTTACGATCGCCGGGCAAGACGTTTAGACTCAGGCTTGTTTGTTTGTGGATATTGCCTGTATGTTTGTGGCAGTCCTGCGGAGGCAAGGTATTGGAATCGAGCATCTTCAAATTTGTCCTTCGCCATAGCCGCAAGGAACAAATCAGACTGGTGTTGTTTACGCTTGTAGCTTTTCCATTTCTGTATTTTTCCCTTGATTTGCCCAAGACCATCATTAATCAGGCTATTGGTGGCGATGTCTTCCCACGTGAATTTCTGGGTTATTCACTATCACAAGTCCCCTACCTCATGAGTTTGTGTGGGATTTTTCTAGGTCTGGTATTTATCAATGGGGGATTTAAATATTACATAAATGTTTATCGTGGCGTTGTCGGGGAACGCATGTTGCGTCGTTTGCGCTATCAGTTGCTTTCCCACGTGTTGCGATTTCCACTGCCGCAGTTTCGCAAACTTTCGCAAGGCGAAATCGTCGCCATGATTACCGCAGAAACGGAACCACTCGGTGGCTACATTGGCGATTCAATCGCCTTGCCTGTATTTCAGGGCGGTACATTATTGACCATTCTGGCGTTCATGTTTGTTCAAGACTGGGTACTGGGAAGCGCAGCGATCGCGTTATATCCGATTCAGGGCTGGCTAATTCCGAAACTTCAGCGGCGTGTCAATTTGTTGAAGAAAGAGCGTGTGTTGAAGGTCAGAAAATTGTCCGAGCGAATCGGCGAGATTGTCTCCGGGATTCGTGATGTGCATGGCCATGACACATCACAATTTGAACTTGCAGACTATTCGCGGCGTTTAGGTGAAATTTACAGTATTCGCCTGAATATTTACCGGCAGAAATTTTTTATAAAATTCATCAACAACTTTATTGCCCAGGTTACGCCTTTTTTCTTTTATTCCATTGGTGGCTATCTGGTGATCATGGGTAATCTGAGCTTTGGTGCCCTGGTTGCGGTTCTGGCCGCTTACAAGGATTTGTCTTCACCCTGGAAAGAGTTGTTACAGTTCTATCAAATAAAAGAAGATTCACGGATTAAATATGAGTTACTCCTGGAAACCTTCCAGCCCCACGGTCTCTTGGACGAGCACCTCCAACTTGACAATACCGTTCTCGAACCACCGTTACCTGGGACGCTGGTTGCCAGTAATTTAAATTTGAACGAGGAGGGTAATGAGCAAAAGTTTGGCACAGGGGCTTCTTTTACCATAGCGTTGCCACAGAACAACGCGATATTGGGCCACGAGGGCAGTGGCAAACATCGTTTGACGGATGCTCTGGCGGTTATTTCCAGGCCCGATGGCGGCAGTTTGTTATTGGGTGATACCGATCTGATCAAAAGCCCTGAGTCGATCACTGGCAGGGTTCTGTCCTTCGTTGGCCAGAATCCAAACCTGAGATCTGGAACGGTGCGTGAGAACCTGTTTTACGCCTTAAAGCACCGACCCATCCGGCCGCCCGATCATGCGTCCCAAGGACGTAGTGATGAGGAATCTAACGAGGCGATGCTGTCAGGAAATTCGCCGTTTGATGTGGGTGCAGATTGGATCGATTATCAGGCTATTGGCCTGGATAGCGCTGCTGCACTGACGCAACGGGGTATCGAAGTTTTAAGCCTCGTCGACATGGAAGATGATATTTACCGACTTGGTTTGCAGGGCAGTATTGACCAGGAGCAGCAACCGGATCTCGCGTTGCAGATATTACAAGCCCGCAGGCTGTTGAATGAACGGCTGACCGAAAAAAAGTTCAAAGGACTGGTCGAACCTTTTGATGTGGATGCCTACAACAGCAACATGTCGGTTGCTGAGAATCTTTTGTTTGGCGCCGCACTGGATCCGGATTTCAGTGAGGAACAGTTGCCCGACAATGAACGTGTACTTCATGTGTTGCGTGAGTTCGGTCTGATCCAGAATTTACTGGCTGTCGGGCGTGAAGTTGCAACGCTGATGCTGGATTTATTTGCCGGTGTCGAACCAGGCAGCCCGTTGTTTGAGCAATACAGCTTTATCAGCGCTGACGATCTGCCCTTGTTCAGAGCATTGTTATCGCGTACCGATGGTGCTGATCTCAATGATCTGAGCCATAGCGATCAGCGCATGTTGTTATCACTACCACTCAAACTGGTTGTAGCAAGACATCGGTTGGGGTTGATTGATGAGAGTTTTCAGGAACGACTGGTCGAGGCACGCCGAGTGTTGACGCATCGCTTCGGTACTGTGCAGCAGAGCATCGAGCCTTTTAACCGCGAAACGGTCAACTCGGCTGTTTCCATACAGGATAATATTTTATTTGGACGCATTGTTCATGGCCGGGCACGTAGTGGCACCCAGGTCGGGGCGTTGTTGAGCGAGGTAGTTGACCAGCTGAAATTACGGGCGACGCTGATCGAGGCTGGACTTGACTACAACATCGGAATCGGTGGGGCCCGATTGTCAGCTTCACAACGGCAAAAACTCGCTATCGCCAGGGCTGTAATCAAACGCCCGCATATATTAGTGCTGGATGAGCCAACGGCCGCCCTTGATGCGGAAACTCAACGACGGATTCGCGGAAATTTATTTGCTGAGTTTGCAGATAGAACCGTAATCTGGCTGATTTCCAGTACCAGGGACGCCAGCGAATTTGACAAAGTCATCATCATTGATGACGGCAAAGTCGTTGAGCATGGATCACCTGCGGAACTGGACCACGCTGGAACAATGTTCAAACAGCTTTTTCAACACATTGATTAATTGCATGAAATCCTCACCTGGTTACAGGTTGGGAAGGGAAATTAAGGTGGGACTGTGAATTTAAATACCGAAGCTGAAACCCTGGGAAAGGTCCCGCTTTTTGCGAAGCTTGACTCATCACGGTTGAAATTATTGGCTTTCACAAGTCAACTGATCACATTTGAAGATCAAGAGATACTCTTCGAGGCGGGGGACCCGTCTGACAGCACGTATGTCATCATGCGCGGAGATATTGAAATCCTTACCGGAACCGAACAGGGTTATATCGTTGCCGGCGTGTTGGGCGCCAATGATCTGGTGGGTGAAATGGGGGTTCTTACCAATTCTCCCCGTTCCGCTACTATTCGGGCTCGTGGGCAGGTTATAGCGCTAAAAATTGATGGCGAAATGTTCCTCAATCTGGTGGCGGAAAATCCTGGCGTTGCCTTGAGTGTCATGTGCCAGTTGAGTGAAAAAATTGCAGTGACACACCGCAAATACGAAGATGCTCAAAATCGCCTGCAAACACTTCTTGCTGAACATCCGGACACTTGATATCGGGAGGCTGCGGCAGTTGGGCTACCCGCAACCCGTTTTCTTTGGCATTATGTCAGTAGTAGAGGCTGTCTTGGTATACGAAACATAAGAACAGGGCATGGAACAACATCGATTTGAACAACTTTGGGCGCGTTGCGCCATTGACGGAGTCGAGAACCCGGGGGCCAATGGCGCTTGGTTTGGCGAACTCGACAGTCATTATCGGGAGTCCCATCGCCACTACCACAGGCCGGAACACATTGAACACTGTCTGCGCCAGTTCGATGCAGCCCGCGCTGTGCCGGGTATGGAACAGCCGGATGCGATCGAATTGGCTATCTGGTATCACGACGCAATTTACGTTTGTGGTGACAGTGAGAACGAGTTGAAAAGTGCGGAATTGTTTAAATCGCGAGCCAGTGATTGCCTGAGGGATGATCTCGTCGCCTATGTCTACGATTTAATTTTAGTGACCATGCACGATCGGGAATTACCAAAGAACATCGATCAAGGGTATATGGTGGATATCGATCTATCCAGCTTCGGTTTGCCTTGGGATCAATTTTTGAGTGACAGCAGGGCAGTGCGCGGTGAATTTGAGGATCTTGGTGACGCAGATTTCTATCCCGGGCAGTATCGATTTTTTGAGATGTTGCTGGCCCGCGAGCATTTTTGCTTCACTGAGTTTTTCCGTAACCGCCATGGTGCCCAGGCTCGCGAGAACATTCAACGCTACTTGAATAAACTGTACGCACAGGGCTATGGGCCGGCAAATTTGCAGGACTGAGTGTTTTGCTGCACACGGGCTCTGGCCCCGAGCCGGAATTAGTACGTTACTGCATAGACCGGAACTGAGATGCTGCGCCCGCGCACCAGGGTTTCTCCAAGCGGCTTGAATTCGAACGCATCGTTACCTGCAACTTCACTCGCCAACTGCCGGGTTCGCTCGGAGACAATGATTCGGGTTCCATGTTCTTTGTTAAGTTGTTCCAGACGCGCTGCGAAATTGACCTCCACCCCATGTACGGTATAGCCAAGTAACCGCGCGCTGCCAACTAAGCCGCCGACGACAACGCCGGTATTAATGCCTATCCTGCAGCGTAACCGGATCCCGCCACTGAAGCTGGTTGATTCCAGCAGACGCTGGATTTCAATGGCGGTGTGGACTGCTTTTCCAGCATGATCATCGAGTGCGGTGGGAAGATTAAAACAGGCCAGGATTGCATCTCCCTGATATTGTGTGATGACGCCGCCACAGGCTTCTATGGGTTCTGTGACAGTTGAAAAATATTCATTCAATACGGTGATAAGCTGAACTGGGTCGATCGATTCACTGAGCTTGGTGAAGGCTTCGATGTCGCAGAAAAAAATACTTGCTTCGCGCACCTCACCGCCGCCGGTCTGAAGTTGCTCCTCGGCCTGTGCGGCCTGGCGGGCTACGACGTCGGGAACGAAGCGTGAGAGTTCAGCTGCCGTCAGGCTTTCGCTGACGGCCTGGACCAGTAGTTTTCGGGCGCGGTTAATGGCGATCGTTAAAATCAGAGTCACCATGATGATGACCAGAATTTTCACCACCTCTGCGCCGATAAGAACCTTGTTTGACGTCAGGTACGTCACATAGTCGTGAGTGATCATGGAATTTGCTGGATCCATGTAAACGACATATAACACCATTGCAATCCATCCAACGGCGGCGGTGGTGCCTGTGACTGCCAGAAATTTGTAATCAAAATACAGGGCGCGCAAGGCGATAAAAATAAAGATATACAACAATGACGGTGCTTTCAGATAGAACCCGGGTGGCTGCATATATTGCAGGTGAAAACTCCAGATCATGGCCAGTAACAACAATACATCCACAACACCGGCCAGATAGGTCAGCCACAGTGGCAGGTGCTGGCGTTTGGCGAGAATCAGTCGCAGCAAAGTGAAGGTGAAGTAGCCGGCCAGGATCCACGGGACGGGTTTGATCACCGCATCGGGGGCGAAGGTTTTTGGTGCGATAAAGTAAAAAGTGGCAAACAGGCCCACCACGGCCAGTTGTACCCATGCCAACAGAATCTCACTGGATTCGTGCTGATTCTGAATCGCTCTTTGGACCCGGTTGGGTAATGGTTGTAGTTGATTCAAATTAATTACTCGCCGGATTTAGAGGGCGTTCTTTGTACTGCTGCAACGTGAAATGAACTGACGTCAATCTATGCCATAAAATTAGTCAGTATCCCTACTTCAGTTTGAATATGACTTAATTGAGTCAGGCCGTTGTGCTACGAGTGGTGGCCGCGCGCCAAGCTGGACACGCCGTGCATGCGGGCATGTCGGCTCACGTCTGTCACGCCCGTTGTG
>CAZAWX010000105.1:0-12026 GCA_964488985.1 uncultured Ectothiorhodospiraceae bacterium | reverse complement strand
GCCTCCAGGGACGGATTCACGGCGTCTTCTGGAACCAATATCCGTCTATTCCACTTGGTTGCGCTTGAGAACCTATGTGCTGCCCTTAATTGCTCCATTAATTGCTACAACAACAACGCCAACGGATCGATGACTGCAATCGGTTCACCCGAGTCGCCGGGAATAAAACCAAGGTAGCAGGGCTGGGCCAGAAATAAGGGTCCGGGAGACAGCACCGACGCCTGCCCATGACCTTCCAGGGCATCGACTTGTAGCGGCAGTATTTCCCTTTCGGTTTTCACCAGCAACCATGCCGGGTGGCTCGCTGGGCGCGATTCCCTGAGACCGAGACATGCAGCCAGCTTCCTGGGCTGTGCGGGAGTCTCATGGACGACATCTTCACGTGTGGGAACTGCTTTCAACACGGCGGCCATCGGTAATGCCATGTGCTGGTCCGCAGCCCGGACGTAGATGAGCGATAAACGCCGCTGCGACTCAGGCATCAGCACGCCCAGTGTGATGGTTGTGTCACGACTTGCCGCATCAAGCAACAAGGCGGTGTCAGCAAGTTCCTGGCGAACCCATGCGGCGTGGTCAAGGGTTGGCGGATCGCCGTAATACCGCAAGCGTAATAACAGACCGGCATTAGGTCTGTTGATCTCCAACGTCAACTTGTGGCGTAACAGGGTGTCCGACACTGACAAATCTGTCTGCAACAGATTTGTCTGCAACAGGTACGGCAGGCAAAGGCCAAGCAGTTTCGAGACGACCGTGTCGATGTGCGCAAGCCGTGCCTGGGTGATATAGGCCGATCCTGAATTGATCCGCACGATGACGGCAGTTTCAGGATAAAGTGATTGGGCAAGCTGCTGCCAACGAACCAACAGTGGCGCTAACAAGAGCGATCTGGGCCCGTGATTGGCTGCCATCATGTCCAGAGTTTCAGGCGCCGTGCCGGTTTGTCCGTCACCGTCGCGGGAGCGGTATCCTGGGGTGTTGCCTGTTGCGTGCCGAAGGTCATTACTTCGGCTGGATCAGGCTCACTGCCACCTAATCGGTGCTGTAGTTGCAACGCCGAATCAGCCAAAGTGCCACTGGCATCGAGGCTTGCTTCGATCTGCTCTCTCACCTGTGCGCTCAGGCCATGCAGACCGGTCACGGCACGCACCACCTCGGTGACATTCACGGCATGCTCGCGATAGTTTTTCGCCAGAGTCTGATTCATTTCCTCAAGTGTGCGGGCGGCACGATCCAACTCATCAACGGCGTTACGTGCGCCACGCACACGCTCAGCGGCGCCGCGGGTGCGCCAAACATTTTCCTTCACTGCACTGGCGGCACGTGCAGCCTCATTACGCAGTTCGGCCTCAACACTTTCGATTTGTACCTGGGCACTGCGGGCGCGGGCGGAAAGGCGTGAAACTTCAGCTGAAAAGTTCGCCAACGCCTGGCTTGCGGGGCTATCGACTGAAGCCTGAATGGCCACATTCAGAGACAACAGTTTCCCCAACTCACTGACATCCTCGACCAGATCCCGCAACGCATGCAGTTGTCGGGCTGCGTCCTCAAGGCGCCGAACCCGCTCTGCGCAGTCCTCGGCGCTGGCCTGAGCTGCTGTCAACTCCTGTTGTGTTTGCTCCAACGTTTGTGATGCCCGGCCGGCATTGACCTGAGAGTCTCGTAAGACCCCGGACATCTCACCGGCCTGTTCGGCAATATTTTCCATGGCTGCAGCCATAACCCGGGTAGCACGACCGGAGTCTTCCACCTGCTGATACTGGCGGCGACTGATGTCTTGTAGCCGCATCCCCACATCGTTGACCAATTTTCCCGCCTGAGCCACCCGCAAGCCGGTCTTTGCATGCTCACTGAGGCGTTGGCGCAATCGTTCCAATCCGCTCCAGGCCAGGCTTGCCGCAGACTCAGTGGATTTTGAACCGCTTCCACCCAGGCCCAGATCGCCATCGGCCAAGCGGTGCACCTGGTTCGCCAAGCCTTCGAGATCACTGCTCAAAGCCCGGCGCTGGCTCTCAAGATCTTCCTCGATTTCACGCCACTGACGATGGCTTTCCAGCCACTGCCGGGTCCGTGCCCGACGATCACCGAAACCAAGGATCAGGGCAACAAAGACACTCACACAGGTTAATGACGCCAACACCAAGACATGAAACGGCTGCAACAGGCGGTTCTTCTCCCGTTCATCGAGACGCTGGTGCAGAAAACGAATTTGCGTGTCGATTGCCTGCAGGGTCGGGCGAAGCTCCAGGATAGCCTCTTGCAGTCGACCGCGTGCTTCGGCACCTGAGATGACCGCCTCCACAGCTTGCACCAAGTTTCTAAAGTCACGCCCGGCCGAGGTCAGAATGTCCCTGGCATTGGCATCCGTTACTCGCTCAATGCCTAATTGCGGGCTGCCGTTTTCAAGTCCGGTCGTAACATTCCCAAACACCAACGCATCGCGCCCGAGGCGATCGACCGCCACCAGCAAATTACTGTCCGGCTCCAATATGCGGCGTAAATTTGCCGACATTCGCTGCAGCAACATCAACTGGCGCGAGGCCACGCGGATTTCCTTTAGCTGCGCTTGCGCTGCCACCAACGCATCGACAATGGCATCGCTGATCACCATCAGGCTGTTAGCGATATTCTGCAAGCGCTGCGCATCGAGCATTAACTTTTGTTGCTTTGGCGCCAGGCGGTTCATGGTGGCGACCTGCCCGGCGGCACGCTGCCACAACTCGCGAAGGACTCTCAGCGAGGGCGGTGGCGGCGTCAAAGTGTGATCGGGAGGTTGATGCAGGCTATTGATGAAATCCGGCAAACTGGCGCCCAGGGCCCGGGTTGTAGCAAGTGCGCCGGGGCGCGAGGCGAGAATTTCCGCCTGCCCTGCCAGCAACCTCAGATTCGCCTGTGCACCCACCTCCAGAGCCTGCAACAGGGGTTGTTGCTCACGCTCAAATTCACGTAGATCCCAATAACTGGCAGCACTCGCCACGGCGAGAAAAAGTGGCAACAACAATCGCCAGGGGCTAAAACGTTTGGCCACGGGTGCAGGCTTATTATGGGCATTCACGCGCATAGAGCCACTGTGGCAGCGTGTGGATCGGCGAGCATATCGAGACAGGTTGCGTGCAGATCCACAACGTCCAGATCAGTCCACTGTCCCCCGGCAGCCAAATCATCTGCAGCCAACGGTTCCACCGATGCCACCAGAAATCCGGTTCGAAAGCCCCCGGCCGCCATACTGATAATTCGGTTTTTAGCCACGGCCCCACGCAAAGGCTCAGCATCGAGGAGGTCGCTCAAATCCACCACGGTAACCAGATCCTGCTTATGCAGAGCAACTCCTCGTACCCAGGGCTTAAGTCCTGCTACTTCGGTCCAGGACAAGCCCAGCAGAACTTCTGTGCCAGGGGCAACATCAACGACGATGCTGCGGCCACTCAGGCCCAGAATTAATTTAACACTCTGCGGTCCGCCATTTGCGTTGCTCATCGCACCTCGCCCCAGTGCATCAGGGTACCCAACGGCCCCCGATTTATAAAAAATGTACCACAAATACAAAATATTAGAAGGTTTTAATGATATTTCTCATTAACATTGGTTAGCGCAGCGGAATGGCTACCTGATAAATCTACGCACCGTCGCTAACAACCTGCGGCTAATCTCCAGGCGGTCGTCAATACCATCAAAGACCAGCAGGTGCCCGCCGGAAGCGGTTTTTTCCAGGCCTCTTATATGTGCCCGGGCCGCCAGGGCATTGCGGTGGATACGAATGAATTGTTCGGAAAATTCACTCTCCAGGGACGCCAATGATTCGTCCAACACTAATTCGCCATGCGCATGGCGAGCCGTGACATATTTATGATCTGCGCAAAAATAACGCACTTGCGCGACGGGCAATAGTTGCAGATCTCCCTGTAATGTGGCGCTGACATGGCTACGTACCGCGCCATGGGCGAGGCTTTGTACCTCCTGTAGCTGCGCCTGGCTCAACAAGCTGGCTTTATCCAGAGCAACCTGCAGCCGCTCCCGGCGAATTGGCTTTAACAGATAATCCACTGCGTTGGCCTCAAACGCAGCCAGAGCGTGGGCATCATAAGCGGTGGTAAAAATGATGGCCGGTGGTGTGGCTAAATACCCGAGATGGCGGGCCGCCTCAAGCCCATCCATGCCGGGCATACGGATATCCATCAAGACCACCTGGACCGCATGCTCCTGGGCCAGCAAAACCGCCTCGTGACCCTCACCGGCTTCAGCGACAACCGTCCCTGCGCCGAGCTCTTTCAGCAACGATTTCAACCGTGCACGGGCTAAAGGCTCATCGTCAACCAGCATCACTTTCAGCTCAGACGTAGTCATTGGTGTGGCCCGATTTCCGTAACATATGGAAACTCCAACGTGACCTGATAACTCTGGGGTTGCTCATCAATTGACAATTTTGCCTGACCAGAAAAAAAAGCATCCAGGCGCATACTTACATTATCGATGGCCATCTGATTACCATCACGCGCCGTCTTGGCGCCTTGGTTACCAGGCAGTGAATTAATAACACAAAGCTGAATACGGCCGGCATCAAAACGGCCTTCAAGTCTGACTTCACCGCCTTGGGCAGCAGGTTCGATGCCGTGATAGATGGCATTTTCAAGCAGCGGTTGCAGCGTTAAGCCGGGCAAACGAGCATTGGCGGGCAGATCATCGACGGCAATGACCGTGCGCAGCCTGGGGCCAAAACGGTGGCCCTCAATGCGCAGGTACCGTCGGCACAGCTCCAGTTCCTGGTCCAGCCGGGTCGAGACACTCGCATCTGCCAAACTGACCCGAAACAGATCCGCCAGGTCCTCAGTCACCTGCTCGGCCAGTTCAGGCGCGCTGCGGGTCAGACTGGCAATGGTATTCATACTGTTGAAAAGAAAATGTGGCCGGATTCGCGATTGCAGCGCCTGAATGCGTGCCTTACTTTCCATTTCCATCCGTTGTCGCCACTGATGGCGGACATAGAAATAGCGCAGCGTCAGGGCGCCGACTATGCTGCCGATAGCCGTGTTTCGCAGGAGGAATTCACTGTGATAAGGCAACGCCGCATTCACCGCATGAGGGGTCCCCAAAACGTCTGCATTTGAGTCAAATAACCAGTTGAACTGGTTGGGCCCAAGCTGCACATCAGGAAGAAAATACTGGTAGGCGATTTCACTGATCCCGAGTGTGATCAGTGAAATAACGCCAAAACTGACGATCGCCGCGGGGATATCGCCGATTCGTTCCAGCACCCGGCGCAGTAAACACAGACCGGCAAGGCTACACAGCGCAACCCATTGGATAAAGAGGGAAATCAACGCCAGATCCTGCCAGCCATTGTGATTGCGTGCCGCCGGGTCCAGGGTCAGGATCAGGGCCAATAACTCCCCTACCACCAGGGTGTCAAAGAGCATCTGGATCCCGCAAAAATCCGGTAAAAACAACTCAGTACGCTTTTGAGGCCGGGCGTTTGGTTTCATTTCATCCGCTCATTTAAGTTCGCAAGCATACTGCTTCGGTGAGGCAAATCATAAACGCCTGGAGCCGGGGTCATCCCCTGCGGGCACTGGCCTTGGCCGGCGCTGGCGAAAATGAACACCGATGACCGATAATCCGGGTTAATATGAAGATCTCTCATTTATTGACAACGTCCCATCACGACATGAAACATAACAATCCAAACGCAAAACTCTGGGGCGGCCGATTTCAGGCCGGTACCGATGCCCGGGTCGAAGCCTTCAGCGCTTCAGTACAATATGACCAGCGATTATACGCCCACGATATTCAAGGTTCTGTGGCCCATGCCAGCATGCTCGCCAAAGTCGGCGTTCTCAGTGCCCAGGAATGCACGGCCATCCACGAGGGCCTGAAATCCATTCAGGCGGATATCGAGGCGGGAACATTCAACTGGGATCCGGCCCTTGAAGACGTGCACATGAATATCGAATCCGCCCTCACCCAGCGTATTGGAGAGGCGGGTAAAAAACTGCACACCGGGCGTTCGCGCAATGATCAGATTGCCACCGATATGCGCCTTTACCTGCGTGACGGTGCCGATGAACTGCGCGACCACCTGCGCGCCCTGATCGGCGCCATCCTCGATTTGGCCGAACGCAACAGCGACACCTTGATGCCGGGCTTTACCCATATGCAAACGGCCCAACCGGTTACCTTTGGCCACCATCTGCTGGCCTGGCAGCAAATGCTGGCACGCGATTACGAGCGCCTCGCGGACTGCCGCAAACGTATGAATCGCAGTCCCCTGGGTGCCGCCGCGCTGGCCGGCACGACTTTTCCCATCGATCCCGCTTACAGCGCTGAACTGCTGGGCTTCGATAGTCCGTGTGAAAATTCCCTGGATGCGGTCAGTGATCGGGATTTCATGATTGAATTCAGCTCCGCCTGTGCCTTGATCATGGTGCACCTGTCGCGGATGTCTGAAGAATTGGTGTTGTGGTCCTCAGCGCAGTTTAATTTCGTCACGCTCAGTGATGCCTACTGCACCGGGTCGTCAATTATGCCGCAGAAAAAAAACCCCGATGTACCGGAACTGGTCCGCGGTAAAGCGGGCCGTGTTGTCGGTGATCTGACCGCCCTGCTGGTGCTGATGAAAGGCCAGTACCTGGCCTATAACCGCGACAACCAGGAAGACAAAGAGCCGGTCTTTGATGCCTTCGATACGGTGCGTGACTGCCTCAGTGTCTTCACCGGGCTGATGGCTGAAATTGAGCCCAATGTTCAACCTATGCGTAACGCCGCCAGCAAAGGCTATGCCACGGCAACGGATCTGGCCGATTACCTGGTGCGCCACGGATTTGCCTTTCGCGATGCCCATGAGGTGGTCGGCAAAGCAGTGCATTACGCAATCGGCAAAGGCCTGGACCTTGCGCAACTCGAACTTGCAGAACTGCAGCAATTTTCCCAGACTATCCAACAGGATGTGTTCGAAGTGCTGAAACTTGAGGGCGCAGTGGCCGCCAGAAATCACATTGGGGCTACCGCCCCCCGACAGGTCCTCGCAGCCATCGCCCGGGCACGTCAAACGTTGCTGGAGTAACTCATGAGCAAACCCAACCTCGGGCGGCGGATCGCCAAATATCTTTTCTTCGGTGTGTTGAACCTGATCATATTGATCGTGGTCCTCATCGCTGCAGTTCCGTTGCTGGTCGATGAAAATGATATCAAGACACAAATTGTCCAGATCGTGCATAACCGCACGGGGCGCACGATTGGCCTTGACGGTGATCTGAAACTTTCGGTATTTCCCTGGCTCGGCGTGGAACTCAATGACATCCGCCTGAGCAATGCACCAGGATTTGGAACCGAACCGTTTGCCCGCTTGCAACATGCCCAGGTACGCATCGAGTTGCTGCCACTGACCCGGCGGGAACTGCGCATGGATACCATCACGCTCGAAGGTTTGGATTTACGCCTGCAACGCAACGCAGACGGCACCAGCAACTGGGACGATTTGCTCGCGGCAGGCAGCAAATCTCAACCACCTACCCAAGGATCTGGAAAAGACCAGGCACCCGCCAGCGAAGCGGGTGGCAAAAGCGAAATGCTGGCTGTATTTGCCCTCGGTGGCGTCAATATCAAAAATGCCCGGATTGAATTTGAGGATCCGCAGCAAAACCTGCAACTCAGCAACCTGCTCCTGCGCACCGGCCCGGTCTCCCTCACCGATCCCGTTGATATCACCCTGGAAAGCCATTTCCAGCACAGCACAGCGCAACATGACAACGATCTCAAAGGCCGCTTGCAAGGCAGCACCCGGATCGCCTTCGATCTTGCCGCAAAACGCTACCGCCTGGAGAAATTAAGCTCGCAATTAAGCATCAGTTACCCGGCCCTGTGGGCAAGCCCGGCTTTGATCAAAGCGGCCGGTGCGGTTGGTTTTGACCAGGTTGCCGGTGTCATCAATACCCAGGCTCTGCAACTGGACCTCGAAAGTACACTGACAACGAAATCACCAAGCGGTGCGGTCAAATTAAACCTCGCAGTAGACACTGATCTGGAACTGCGCCTCAAACAACAAACCCTTGCTGTCACCCGTCTACATCTGAAAATTCCCGGGCTTGAGCACGCTGGGCGACGACTGTCCCTGGATGCCAACACGTTGCTGGCAGGAAACCTCAAGACCGGGCAATTTTTGTTCGACAGTTTCAGCGCCAATGGCAATTTCACCGATCCGGCCCTCAGTAAGCAGGCCCTGGCTTTTCGGTTAAACAGCGATCTGCGTCTGGACCTCAATAAACAGCAACTGGCCGCTGAAAATTTTCGCCTTGCAGCAGACAAGGTCAATGTCGGAGGATCGATGCAAGCTCACTGGGGTCAGGCAAAACCCTCCGCCAGTGGGACCCTGGCCGTACCGCAGGTGGCACTGCGCAGCGTCCTTGAGCGATTCGGTGTTGCACTGCCCAAGACTCGCAGCAGCAAGGCGTTTTCCAGCGCCAGTTTGAGCAGCCGGTTTTATGCCGATGCGGATCAAGTGACACTTGAACAACTAAAGGCCCGACTCGATGCCGGCACCGTCACCGGAAAGGTGCGGGTGAGCCACTTTTCACAACCCAAAATCAGCTACCGCCTGAAGATCGATAAACTTGATGCCGACGCCTATCTGGCGCCGAAACAAAAAGGGGCTCCACCTGTGGCCATTGCTGCGCTGCCGGTGAAAACTCTGCGCGCCCTCGATGTTGATGGGCGATTGGATGTGGGCCAACTGCGCTACAGCGGACTGCGCATGAACAACGTCCAGATCGGTATCAAGGCAGCTAAAGGCCTGCTGCAATTTAAGCCCCTGCAGGCCAATTTAGCCCAGGGTATTTACCAGGGCCGGATAAGTATCGATGCACGTAAAAGCCCAAGACTCATCCTTGATGAACGACTCAGCAAGGTGGATCTGCACAGTTTGCTGCGTACTTTCGGCATACCGACCGGGGCGCTTAACCTGCGTGGCGGGCGCAGTTCTTTGCGCCTACAGGGGCAATTTTCCACGGACGCCTCAGGACGGCGCCTGCGCGGAAAAAACGTTGCCCTGGACGGTAAAATTGCCGGACGTTCGTTCAAGGGTGGACCGGTAAAGGTGGCGTTACACGGTAATATGGATCTGGATCTAGGCGCCAAAACGCTGGAGATAAAAGAACTCAATTCAGCCTTTGCAGAATTCAAAGTCAGCGGCAGTCTTAAAGCCAGTGGACTCGATACCCAGCCCCAGTATGACGCCAGCATCAAGGTTGCACGTTTCAATCCACGCAAGCTGGCCCGGCGTCTCGGGGTGCGAATTCCACGCACTGCCGATAGCAAAGTACTGCGGGCACTGAGTCTGGACACCCGGATTAAAGGCACACAAACCGGCATCCAGTCTGCACCCCTCACCGTCAAACTTGATGACACGACATTACAGGGCAACCTGACCATTGCCGGGTTGAAAAACCCGGCCATTGTTTTTGATCTCGGTGTGGACAACCTGAATCTTGATCGCTACCTGCCGCCGCAAGCCAAACACAAGGCGGCCACTCCCGGTGCGGCAGCCACTGTATTGCCCCTGTATCTGGTTCGGGACCTGAATTTAAACGGTAAATTGAAGGTAAAAAAATTCAAAGTCAGCGGACTGTCAATGCGTAACGTTCGCATAACCGCCACAGCCAAGGACGGCAAATTGAAACTCAGTCCTTTGCGCGCAAACTTGTACAAAGGCAGTTATCAGGGCAACGTCAACCTCGATGTCAGCAGCCAGCAACCGAAACTGAACGTCAACGAGACCATTAAAGGCGTGCAGATTGGCACACTGTTACGGGATTTGAATGGTAAATCACCGCCCCTGACCGGGGCCGCGAATGTGCATGCCGTTCTTACCACCATCAGCGCCAACACTCAGACGATGAAACAAAACCTCAACGGCACCCTGAATTTTTCAATCCAAAACGGCACCTTGGAAAAAGTCGATCTGGTGAACTCAATGTGCACGGCATTGTCCGCCATCGATTTAGGCAACTTGAATAAACGCAGCCTGGCGACTGGTTTACTGGGGCTGATTGCCGCAACCCGGGCAAAACCGACCACGGGCAACGCCAACGCCTCTGGCAGCACCCGGTTTACAGATTTACGCGGCAACAGCACGATCACAAACGGGGTGGCACGAAATAAAGATTTGCTCATGACCTCACCGGTAGTGCGCGTCACCGGGGATGGGAGCATCGATCTGGCCGCCAGCCGCATCAACTACCTGGCCAAGGCGGAATTGGTCCAAAGCTGTGCCGGGATCGGTAAACGGGATCTGTCAGGACAACAGATCCCGGTACAAATCAGCGGTCCACTTGATAACCCGAATATTTCCCCGCAACTGACCGCTGGACTGGTCAATGCCCTGCGCGGCAAGGCCCGGCAAAACACCACGGCACAACAACCCGCCAGTCCTACCCAACAACTCCAGCAACAGTTGAACCCGGCCCAGACCAATCAACCTGTTAAACGTGGTACGGCCCTGAAAAACACCCGCGATAAAGTTATCAAAGGGCTCCTCAAAGGCCTGTTTCAATAACGTCAAGCGTCATGTCTGAGGCGGGATCAAGCCCAAACGCTGAGTTTGCCGAACGCCTGCTGCGTTGGTGGGATGTCCACGGGCGCAAAGATCTTCCCTGGCAGACCCGGGTCAACCCCTACCGCGTCTGGATCTCGGAAATAATGCTGCAGCAGACGCAGGTCACAACGGTCATCCCTTACTACCAGCGTTTCATGGCGCGTTTCCCTGCTATTAAACAACTCGCGGCAGCGCCTCTTGACGACGTCCTCGCCCATTGGAGCGGTCTTGGCTACTACGCCAGAGCCCGCAATATGCACCGCACGGCGCAATTGATCATGGCGGATCACAACGGCCGCTTTCCGCATCAACTGCAAACCATCCTCGAACTGCCCGGCATCGGCCGGTCCACTGCCGGGGCAATTTTAGCCCTTGCCCACAATCAGCCAGAGGCGATCCTGGACGGCAACGTAAAACGGGTGCTATGCCGCCACGCGGCCATCCGCGGCTGGCCAGGTCGGCCCCGTGTCGAGACGCAACTGTGGGAACTCGCCCGGCAATATCTGCCCGGGCAGCGCATTGCCGATTACACCCAGGCCATGATGGATCTGGGCGCTACCTGCTGTGTGCCGCGAAATCCGCTTTGCGGTCAATGCCCGCTGCGGAGCGATTGCCTGGCGCTGGCTCAAGATACGGTGCAGCAATTCCCGGAAAAGAAACCCCGCAAAGCATTACCGCAACGAACGACCGTGTTTATCATTGCTGTAAATGAAAAGCAGCAGATACTCCTTGAGCGCCGTCCGCCAAGCGGTATCTGGGGCGGCTTATGGTGTTTCCCTGAGACATCGAATGTTGCGCACGCGCAAAACCTATGTCGCTCGCGAATGGGACTGAAAATTACCTCGCAAATAACACTACCGATCGTCCGTCATACCTTCAGCCATTTTCAATTGCGTATAACACCCTTGTTATTGCACACTGAGGAGGTCGGATCGGGCGTGCGTGAGGGCGAAGACCAGCGTTGGTATAGCCCACAGCAGGGTTCCACACTTGGACTCGCCACTCCCGTCAGCCGGATCCTTCACAAGGTCACAAACCGCCAGGAGCAACACACCTTATGAGTCGTATGGTCAACTGTATCCGCCTCAACCGGGAGGCCGAAGGGCTGGATTTCCCGCCCTACCCCGGCGAACTCGGGCAACGCATCTTCGATCAGGTCAGCAAGTCAGCCTGGCAGGAGTGGCTGGGGCATCAAACCATGCTCATCAATGAAATGGGCCTGGTCATGTCTGATGCCGAGGCCCGCCGCTTCCTCGCGGCCGAAATGGAGAAGTTTTTCTTTGGCGAAGGTTCCGCCCCTCCGCAGGGCTATATCGCACCCGATTCCTGATTTTTTACAACTTTCCTTGACTCAGAGCGCCGTCACAGCTTTAATGGCGCGCCTCCCAACACGGCCAGGTAGCTCAGTCGGTAGAGCAGTGGACTGAAAATCCTCGTGTCGGTGGTT
>CAZAWX010000104.1:8600-12042 GCA_964488985.1 uncultured Ectothiorhodospiraceae bacterium | reverse complement strand
CTGCTCACGGTCTTGTCAATCAGTCCTCACCCTGCGCAATGCTAGTGTGAACAGGTTTTTCGCTCAGCGATTTAGCTCTTTAGTGCCTCCTCTGGAGGTACGGTCACATCGGTACGCCGGTGATTGCCCAGTTTTTCCTTGTGCTTGAGAATTTGCCGGTCCAGTTTGTCGACCAGGGCATCTATGGCCGCATACATGTCGTCTCCCTCGGCATTGGCGTTCAATTGCGCCCGTGACACATTGACGGAAGCGTCGGCCCGCTGAATCTGCTTTTCCACACTGAGTACCACCTTACAGTTCGTCACATGATCAAAATGACGTTCCAGGCGGTCCAGCTTATTCCGGACGTAGTCCCGCAACGCAGGGGTCAACTCAACGTGCTGTCCACTCAGATTCAGTTGCATAAGGCATCTCCTTTACTTTGTTGACGGAAATTCGGTTTGCGTATGTTCATGTTCGCACTGCGACATTTGGTCTGCTGTTAATTATACGAGTTCCTTGCGCTCTGTAGATGAAGGAATGGACAGGGACTCTCGATACTTAGCGACTGTACGCCGCGCCACATTGATACCCTGATCCGCCAAAATTGATGCCAGTCGGCTGTCACTAAGGGGTTTTTTGCCATTCTCCGCGGCAATGAGTTTTTTCAGCAAGGCCCGGATAGCCGTGGACGAACATTCGGCCCCACTTTTCATATAGACGTGACTGGAGAAGAAAAACTTCAACTCATATAACCCCCGCGGGGTATGCATGTATTTATTTGTCGTGACTCTTGAAATTGTCGATTCGTGCATATTGACGACTTCGGCGATGTCATGCAGCACCATCGGTTTCATCGCCTCGTCTCCAAATTCAAGAAACCCCTTCTGACGTTCGACAATACAGGTGGCCACTTTCAGCAATGTTTCGCTGCGGCTGCGCAGACTTTTGATAAACCAGCGAGCTTCCTGAAGGTGGGATTTCAGCGTGTTGTTGTCGTTACTGTTATCGGCGCGGCGGATAAGGCTCGCGTACTGGTTGTTTATGCGTACCTTCGGCATCGCTTCAGGGTTCAACTCGACTCGCCAGACATCATTAATCTTGCGCACAAACACATCCGGAATCACATACGGCGAAGCTTCGGACGCGATCAGCGAACCCGGCCGTGGATGCAGGCTTTGAATAAGCGCGATGATTTCCTGCAACTGCTGTTTATCCACCCGGAGTTGGCGCATGAGTTGATTAAAATCCCGAGCCCCCAGCAACTCAAGGTGCTGGCTTACCAAGGTTCGCGCAAGCTCTTTCCATGGTGTATTGGAGGGTAACTGATCAATCTGTATGCATAAACAGTTCGCTAAATTCAGCGCGCCGACACCGGGAGGATCAAAGCTTTGTATAAGATGTAACTGGGCGTCCAGTTCATCGGTACCCAGTTCGAGTTCGAGTTCCTGCTCGCTCAAGCTGGCATGAATTTCTTCAAGCGGGGTGGTTAAGTAGCCGTCGTCATCAATTGAGTCGATAATGGCGATAGCAATCATCTGATCGGTTTGACTTAAGGTTACCATATTGAGTTGTGCGCGCAGATGATCGCGCAATGATTCAGCATCAGCACGATAGATATCCATCTCCATACCCTCGATGGCGCCGTTACCATTGCCCATCACACCCGCGACAGAAGGTTCGTAGACATCCTCCCAGTTACTGTCGACAGCCAGTTCTTCGGGGATATCCACCGGCGTAACCTCTGTTTCCCGCGCCTCGGTGGCAGCATCCACCTCCCGGTCATTCTTGCTGCGCTGTTCTTGATCTTCCTCCATCTCCAGCATCAGATTTGAGTCCAAAGCATCCTGGACTTCGGTCTGCAATTCCAATGTTGAAAGTTGTAACAGGCGGATGGCCTGCTGTAATTGAGGGGTCATGGCCAGTTGCTGGCCGAGGCGAATTTGCAGATTCAGCTTCATAGGCTGTACGTGACGATACGTCTATCCTTCGGCTCCGCGTGCGTCCCCTAAAGTCGCATCCTGGCGCAGTAGGGACCAATATAACCCCCCTTTTCAGAACTTGTCCGGGCAGGTGGGCATCCGTTTCTTACTGTTAAGTGTAGCAGCTATTCTGGATTAGGCCCGATTTTTGCATCAAATCAGTATATTGGCTCGTTCAGAGCTTGAATTCACGCCCCAGATAAACTTCTCTGACGTGTTCATTACGTAAGATAGCCTCCGCAGAACCTTCAGCGATAATCCGGCCCTCATTGACAATATAGGCCCTGTCACAAATTCCCAGCGTCTCGCGAACATTATGGTCCGTTATCAACACGCCGATTCCGCGTTCGCTGAGATAGCGGATAATCCGTTGAATATCCAGAATCGAGATTGGATCAACGCCTGCAAACGGCTCATCCAACAACATAAATCGTGGCTCAGCGGCCAGGGCGCGGGCGATTTCTACTCGCCGCCGCTCACCCCCGGAAAGACTGTCCCCGCGGTTGTCACGAATGGTGACGATATTCAGTTCCTTGAGCAGGCTTTCCAGACGCCGGCGCCGGTGTGCGGGCCTGAGACCCGGCCGGGTCTGTAAAATGGCCATGATATTGTCGGCCACCGAGAGCTTGCGAAACACCGATGCTTCCTGGGGCAGGTAGCCAAGACCCAAGCGTGAGCGTTCGTGTATCGGCAACGTTGTCAAATCACGCCGATTCAAGTGCACACTGCCCGCATCACAGCCAATCAGGCCGATAATCATGTAGAAGCTGGTGGTTTTTCCGGCCCCGTTAGGGCCCAGCAAACCAATCACTTCACCGCTTTCAACAGCCACGGAAACATCCTTGACCACGGTCCGTGGGCCGTACCGCTTGGCGAGGTGTTGTGCGGAAAGGAGACTCACAACGACCGTCGCTGGGCAGGAAAACGCTGCGGATCAGCCACCTTTTTTCTTTTTTGCCGGGATAGTGATATGCACACGGCTTTTCTTCCGTTTGGTTTTACCGGTAGTTTTGGACTTCGTTTTCGCTTTGATGCTGCGGGCCTTCATGCGACTGGTTCGGGAGTCATATTCGATTCTGTCCGCCGCCACCTTACTTCCGCCCTGACCGTATACCGCGTTACCCAGCAAAATAATCAGGTCCTTTTTCTTGAAATATTCCATGCGCTGGGAATGTGCAACCTGATAGTTGCTGTCGATATCCTTCTTACCGTCTGGAAGCTGCCGGAAACGGGCCGGTTTGCCGGTTGAAATCAGCTTTATAAAATCACTGTTTTCATCATAGTAAATAGTGACTTTTGAGCCCGTTATTCGCAACGAACCCTGGGTGATGATGACATCGCCCCGGTAAGTGGTGATGCGGGCGGCATCATCAATTTCAGCACTGTCTGCTTCAATCTGAATATCTTTCTCACGATCAGTGGTCAGTGCCGGTGCCGCAGCACTTAGCACCAGCAACCCTGCCAGCAACCCTGCCAGCAAC
>CAZAWX010000104.1:0-8500 GCA_964488985.1 uncultured Ectothiorhodospiraceae bacterium | reverse complement strand
CCAGCAACCCTGCCAGCAACCCTGCCAGCAACAATCGGCCCAGTATCTTAATTTCGCTTCGGTTCATAATGAGTCCGTACATCGTTGAGAATTTCCAGCCGATTTTCCGCCAGGTTCGCCCGCATGCCGGTACCCGTGGTTCTGCTTGTCGCGGTAGTGATGACGACAGCCTTATCGGTCTCACCATATTCACGATCCGGTAACACCCTTAAGTCCTCGGTTTTAACATCCAGCGCCTTCTGATCACCGGTCGAGTTTCGCCAAATATGGACTTTGCCCAGCAACAACATGACATCGCCGCTGGCCGATAACCAACCGCGTTCGGAACGCACGTGCCAGGGGCCGCGATTCGGCTGGTAAATTAACATATCGGGACGCTGGAATTCATGGGTATCGGTGTCCGGATAGTGCGCCATGTACTCTGCCTCGACCCGGCGCTTGGGCACGCCGGTTTCATCCATGGTCGTGGTGACAAAATTCTCCATGTAAAAATCCGGCACGTGGCGCTGGGATCGATGGGTGGCAAACAAATCCGGCTGCAACTGCTTAAGCACCCAATAACTGGCAAGCGTCAAGGCGACCATGATCAGCATTGCTCCATGGCGCTGCAATAATTCGAGCGCGTTAGCGGGCATCAATAAAGCCCCTTCGCAGTTATCGGCAAGCGAGTGTCGCGGGCCATCATTGTAGATGCCCGGCCACAGCCTGCTCCCACAGATTGGCGCTTTTGAGGATTAATTCGCAGGCTTCACGCACTGCGCCCCGGCCACCACGATACTGACTGCACCAATGACACATGGCACGCACCGCAGGATCTGCATCAGCAACACTCAGCGCCAGGCCGGTCCGCTTCATGACCGGCAGATCGACAATATCATCGCCCATGTACGCGACCTGCGAATCATCCAGGCTTAGCTGCGCTAACAATGACGCATAAGCGGGTACCTTACGCTCCACTCCCAAAGCAACATGGCGCACCCCCAGGGATGCCATGCGCTCAACCACCAGGGTGGAACTCCTGCCGCTGATGATGGCCACTTCAAGGCCAGCCGCCAGCAACAGCTTCATACCCAGACCATCACGGCTGAAAAATGTTTTGTATTCGACCCCGTTGTCCCCCAGATACAGGGAACCATCGGTCAGCACCCCGTCAACATCCAGGATCAACAGGCGGATCTTGCGCAGCCTCTGAGTTAACTCGGCCGAGGGTTCTGAGTGGGTCTGGGAAGTAGCCGTCATTGCAGGTCCAGTTACGTTTTAAAGCACACCGGCGCGGAGTAAATCGTGCATGTGTAAGGCGCCACACAGGCGCTCACCGTCATCCACCACCAGTAATGCGAAAATGGCTTTTTCCTGCATGATATTGACCGCCTCTGCCGCCAGCATATCAGCAGTAATGGTGATGCAATTGGCGGTCATGACGTCGTGCATCAAGGTATTTTTCAAATTCGCCTCAGTATCCAGCGTCCGGCGCAAATCGCCATCGGTATATATCCCGATGACACGATTGTATGCATCCACCACCGCCGTCATACCGAGAGATTTTTGTGTCATCTCAACCAGCGCAGCGGAGACGCTGGCCTGCGCACCCACGCTGGGGATCTCATCGCCCTGATGCATCACATCACTTACATGCAGCAGCAAACGCCGGCCTAAACGCCCACCCGGATGGGAACGGGCGAAATCCTCGGCGCTGAAGCCGCGGGCCTCAAGCAAGGCGATCGACATGGCATCTCCCATCGCCAAAGCGGCTGTCGTACTTGCAGTCGGAGCCAAGCCCAGCGGGCAGGCTTCCTGCTCGACACTGACATCAACATTGACATCCGCCGCGTGGGCAAGGTGTGATGTGCTGTTTCCAGCGAGGGTGATAAAGGGCACACCGAGACGTTTAATCAGCGGCAGAATGGTCATGATTTCACTGGTCTCGCCGGAATTTGACAGGGCCAGGACCACATCACTGGCAGTGATCATGCCCATATCGCCGTGACTGGCTTCCCCCGGGTGGACAAAAAAGGCCGGACTGCCGGCACTCGCCAGCGTCGCCGCTATTTTGCGTCCGATATGCCCGGATTTGCCCATGCCAATCACCACAATCCGTCCTTCACAGGCCAGCATCAGCTGACAGGCCCGGGCGAATTGCTCATCAACCCGGCTTTCTAATGCTGCCAGTGCCCGGGCTTCGGTACGTACAACCTCCCTGCCACTGGCGCAAAGCGCCTGCGCAGATGAATCCAAGACTTTTGCTTTTGCTGTTGGCATTCTAATTTCCGGGTTCCGGATGGTTTCACAGGTGCGCAGTATACCTGCCGTAGCGTTGATTTTGCGCTGCATACTCTATTGTAATCAGACGGGTATCCACTGAGGTTTAAATGATTCTCAGGCCGCCACCGAGAGATACAGAAAGAGCTGATATGCAATGAAAGCACACAACAGCAAGCCACCTTCCAGGCGGTTAATTATCCCGGCGCCACCACGGCCGACACACATGAAAAACAACACCATACTGAGCGCCGCCATAATGGGGAAATCCCGCTGCAGGGCGATCGATTGCACATCGAATGGACGCACCAAACCCGCCAGGCCCAGCACAGGGAGCAAATTAAACATGTTCGAGCCCAGAACATTGCCGATGGCGATATCCGGCTCATCGCGCCAGGCACTGATCACCGAAGCGGCCAATTCCGGCAAACTGGTACCCACCGCAACGATCGTCAGACCAATCACCAGATCACTGACACCATAGGCCCGGGCCAGACCTGATGCGCCCCAGACCAGCGCTTTTGATGCCAGCAACATCGCCACCAGCCCCAGGCACAGCCACAACAATGCTTTTGCCGTACTCATCTGCATCTGTGCCTTATCTTCAAGTTCGCGCTTCAGCGGGTCGCTGCGCCGGGCCCTGCGGGCCACCTGAACGATGATGACCAACACCACGACTAGCGCCAGCATCAGCAAGATTGCATCCAGGCGCGATAAATGGCCATCAGCAAGCAACCACCAGCTAAAGGCCGTGACCACAAACAACATCGGGAATTCGCGGCGCAGGGTCTGCGAGGCAACCAGCAACGGGCAAATCAACACACTGACACCCACCACCAGTGCCATATTGGCAATATTTGAGCCCAGCACATTGCCCACGGCAATTCCGGGATTACCGTCCACTGCGGCGATGGTGGAGACCAGCATCTCAGGTGCAGAGGTCCCCAGGGCGACGACGGTCAACCCGACCACCATTGAAGATACCCCAAGACTGCGGGCCAAACTGGCGGCACCGACGACGAAACGATCCGAGGCCACCACCAGCAATGCCAGGCCGAGAACAATAGCGAAAATAAATAATCCCATGGTGCTCAGATTTGCCTCAAGACCACAGGCTCAGAATCACGAGGTCAAGGCAGGTTGCCGTGGCGGTAACGATGGTTTGCGAAGGCCGCTGTTGAATGTTGTGCATAAAGCGCATGTTCCTTGATATGGGTACTGGATTCCGCTGTCACAAGCTGGCCGGGCATTCTATGTGATCACAGCGAACCACCGCCAACCTGGAGTGTTCTTAAGCGCAACCATGTGGAATCGATGGGTGTTGGTGGAGGAAGTGTATGTGGCTTCGGATGCCACATCCAAGCCTCCAGGGACGGATTCACGGCGTCTTCTGGGACCAATATCCATCGATTCCACATGGTTGCGCTTAAGAACTAGCCTATGAATCAGTACAATGCCATCGATGGCGTATTTGTGGTCGAATTGACCACAGTTGAGTAATTAACCTGTCAATACCTGGATAGTTCATGGCACCACGAACCGAGCAGCGCAGAAAATGGCTTGCCAACTTGTTTGATGACCACCAGGTGGACATTGAGATCGCCAGTGGTGATGCCAGTTTTCGCAGTTACTACCGTGTGCGCAGCGCCGCCGCACCACGAGGTCTGGCCACACCGCGATCGAGTTATATCCTCATGGATGCTCCGCCGGAGCGGGAAAACATCCGCGCGTTTTCCACCATCACCCAATACCTCGCCGAGGCCGGACTGAATGCCCCTGAAATTTTTGCTACAGATTTTGCCCAGGGCTTTTTACTGCTCAGCGATCTGGGTACACAGGATTATCTGCGCAGACTCGATGCGCAACATGCGGATCAACTCTATGCTGATGCCCTGCAAGCCCTGGTGCAGATGCAGTCAGGCATCGATCCGATCCCCCTGCCGCGCTACGACGGGCCAGTGCTGAATACAGAAATGCAATTGTTCACAGATTGGTTTTTGTGCCGACACCTGCAACTTGAAGTCGATGCCGACTTGTCCACTATCTTGCACGACAGTTTCGCTTTCCTCACACGGGCCTGTCTCGAACAACCACAGGTCTTTGTCCATCGCGATTACCATTCCCGCAACCTGATGTACTGCCCGGGGCATAATCCAGGCATTCTTGATTACCAGGATGCCCTGCATGGGCCAATCGGTTATGACCTGGTCAGCCTGCTGCGAGATGTCTATATCCACTGGCCGGAACAGCGAGTGCAAACCTGGATGGATCAGTACTTCGACCTTGCCCGCACGGCAGGTCTCCTGGCTGCACAGGACAGGCAACAATTACAACGCTGGTTCGATCTGGCAGGGGTGCAACGGCATCTGAAAGTGGCAGGAATTTTTGCCCGGCTATATTACCGGGATCACAAATCACGTTATCTGGCGGATTTGCCCCTGACCCTGGAATATTTGCAGAACGTGGCGAGACGCTATCCGCAGTTGGGCGATTTATGCTCTGCACTGGAAAAGCTGGACATCATTACAGCCAACCACGAAGCAACTGCCCGCAGCGGCGAAAACCCGAGCGTACCGCCATCATGAAAGCCATGCTACTGGCCGCCGGACGCGGCGAACGCATGCGCCCACTGACCGACACACTGCCAAAGCCGCTGCTTTGCGTTGCCGGAAAGCCGCTGATCGTGTACCTGATCGAAGCCCTTGCCACCGCCGGGATCCGGGATCTCGTCATCAACCACGCCTGGCAGGGCGAACAGCTTGTGCAACGACTGGGGGACGGCTCTGCGTTTGGCGTCAACATTCAATACTCACCGGAACCACCCGGGGCATTGGACACCGGGGGTGGTATTTTCCAGGCCTTACCGCTTCTCGATGATGAGCCGTTTCTGGTCTGCAATGGTGATCTGTGGACGGATTTTGATTTTTCGATTCTGCCCACAACGTTCAACGCACTTGCCCATCTGGTCCTGGTGGATAACCCGCCACACAACCCGCAGGGCGACTTTGTTCTGCGCCAGAGTCAGGTTCTCCCAATAGACGCCCCCCGCCTGACCTTCAGCGGCATCGGCCTGTATCGCCAGGCACTGTTTAAAAACTGCACGAGTGGGATCTTTGCCCTGGCGCCATTGTTGCGCCAGGCCATGGCTCAGCAACCCTTGAGCGGCGAACACTTTCGCGGCCAATGGTACGATATCGGCACACCGCAACGTCTGGCCGAGCTGGAGCAGCAATTATTTGCGGGCAAAAAAAACTCCCGGGGCTAAGCCGGGAGTCCGGGTATGGTCTGGCGGCCATACCGGCAGGGGATCAGAGTGTGCCGTTATTTTACTGTCAGGTTTGTCCGGCTTTTAGCCACCGTGCGCTCGCCAATACCACGAACCGACGCCAAATCATCCACAGATTTGAATTCACCATGCTGGCTACGGTAGGCGACGATGGCCTCGGCACGCTTGAGCCCCACGCCGTTGATGGCTTCAGCAATACTGGCCGCATCCGCGGTATTGATATTGACAGGTGGCGCGGCACTCGCTGTACCGGCAAATCCAAGGGCTGTGAGTAATACCAGTGTTTTCAAATTCATTATGCTGTTCTCCTGTTTGCTTGACATGTTGAAACAACCGATCGTCAGCTGTTCCAGTGGCCGCATTGGAGTGCTGTCCAATGCACGATGAATATGCTATCGGGTTGTCTGCAAAGTGAAAGATGCGGCTGTAGGCAACGCACCTGTGGCGCGTGGGCAGCGGACCCCTGTGGGGCCGTGGGTTGCGCCTACAGGTGATCGATGACTGTATGAATTTCGGCCAGGGACCGCACCACTGCATCCGGTGTACGCCCCCCCGGCCAGGGCGTCAAAGGCGGGTTGTACCAGATGGTGCGCAGTCCGGCCGCCCCTGCCCCTAAAACATCGGTACGGGGATCATCGCCGATATGCGCCACCTGATCTGCCAGGACGCCAGCTTCGACGACCGCTGCGGCAAATATTTCGGTCCCAGGTTTGGCAACACCGACACACTCTGAACTGATCACAAAATCAAAATAGTGATCGATGCCAATCATCTCCACACTGGCATTGCCATTGGTTATCGCCCCTATTGTATACGCGCTTGACAGCGACTCCAGGGTTTCACGGGCATCGGCAAACAACTCCACGTCGTTACGATGTTGCCAGTAATACTGAAAGGCGGCTTCAACATCGAGACCGGCGCAGCCATGCTCGGCAAACAACCACTGCAACCAACGCCGCCGCAGCCAACTGAGATTATGACTGTTATGCGGAAAGCCCTGATAAAAAACCCGCCGTTGTGCCGTGAGTTGCCGCTGACTGAAGCGGGTAGTGATGGCGGGGCAATAGTCCCCAAGCCAGCGATAGAATTTTTCCTCGGCACGCTCAATCACCGGCTCGATGGACCACAGCGTGTTGTCAAGATCGAAGGTGATGCAATGAATGGTCATCCGCTGTCAGCCGCCCAGATAGCGCCGCCGCTTCGAGTGCGGTGCCGGGGCGAGAAAACACTGATGGCGCTCCAGCCAGCCGGGATCGGGCCCTGACCAACCGGCATGGTCAAAATTCACATTGCCTTTGGCATCGAAAAAGATCCCTTCTTCCTCAAGCTGCCGACGCTGATGATCAAAGCCGCCGCCACCTTTACGATCACTGAGCCGGCCCTGGCTGTTGATCACCCGTTGCCATGGCACCTTATGGTGGGATTTCACGGCACTCATGGCATAGCCCACCATGCGTGCCGTCGCATGCCCCTCAATTTTCGCAACCTGCCCATAGGTGGCCACTTTGCCCGGCGGGATCTGGCGAACGATGGCATAAATCCGTGCATAGCTCGATGATTTTCCGTCTAACTGCGGCTGCGTTAAATCCGCTGCCACACCCAGATGTTCGAGGAGTGCTTTGGCATCGAGTTGATAACGGCAAATTTCCTCACCCGCCCCACTCAGCAATGGCACAGCATCGCCATATCGGGCGCTGAGTACCGGATCGGTATCAACATCGAGTTGCTGTATTTCCAGGTCCCGATTCAGACAATACGGCGCCAACTCCCGCAACATCTGGTCACAAAGATGGCAATGTCTACGCATGTACAGTGTTAATAGCGTCACCAGCAAATCCGCCTGCAAGGCCTGGGGCCAGGATGCACCCGCGCCCGTCGAAGGCTGGGTACTTTACCGCATCCAAGGTACTATGCGCCCAAAACTACAATCAACACAGCGATACCATGCCAACTGACGCACTGCACCGATTTCTTTTTGAAGGCTCGACCATTCGCGGGGAATTCGTCCAACTCGAAAACTCCTGGCAGGAACTGTATTCACGCCAGAACTATCCGGCGCCTGTGCGCCAGGTACTGGGCGAGGCTGCGGCAGCAGGCGTGTTGCTCGCGGCCACCATAAAATTCGCTGGCACCTTGACGCTGCAACTCAGCGCCGCAGGTGGCATCAGTTTCCTGGTTGTCGAATGCACCGGGGAACATCATCTGCGGGGCCTGGCCCGTTGGCGTGATGAGGCGGTAACCACCGCTGGCGAGCAACAGTTACTGGGAAGCGGCCAGTTGATGCTGACCATTGACCAGGGGGCCGATACTGAACGCTACCAGAGCATCATCGAATTGAACGGCGGTCCATTGGCGCACTGCCTGGACGATTATTTCCTGCGCTCGGATCAGCTTCCCACCCGCCTGTGGCTGGCTACTGACGGCAATCGTGCCAGCGGTTTGTTGCTGCAGAAAATGCCTGAAATCCAGACCGCGACCCAGACGGACACCGATCTATGGAACCGTGTCACCCGCCTCGCCGCCACCGTGCAAGGAGATGAACTGCTGGGGCTTGAGCCGAATGATTTGTTACGGCGTTTGTTCCATGAAGAGACGGTACGGGTATTTACTCCACAACCCTGGACGTTTCACTGCCCCTGCTCACACACCCGGGTGGATGCCATGCTGCGTGGCCTGGGAAGGGATGAATTACAGTCCATACTCGATGAGCAGGGCCAGGTAAGCATTGACTGCGAATTTTGCGGCCATCCCTATCGCTACGATACGGTTGATGTTGAGCACCTGCTAAGCGGCGATCCGGACATGGATAGCCGATCGTCGATTCGACACTGACAACCTGGTTAAAAAGCCGAGATACTCTACGACGGGTGGATCGTTATCGCAGATTGGGTACGTCTGAGGCTAAATAGCTGCGCATAAATCCACTTCAGAAAATCGCAGTGGGGTGCCCGCCAG
>CAZAWX010000103.1:5085-12221 GCA_964488985.1 uncultured Ectothiorhodospiraceae bacterium | reverse complement strand
TCTGGCCACGCAACAGCCAGCGGCCCCGCCGGTCCAGACTCAGCCAGCCATACACAGCCGGGACATTCGGCCAGCGAGCGATTGCCCGCAAAACGCTGTTATCCATTCCCAGCCCTCCCGAAGTTCAAAAGACCCTCCAATGACAACTCCGCCCGCCGCCTGCACTGGTAAATATTGCCTTAAACCCCCATTATCCAACTTGACCCAGTAGCCATTCGGGCTCAGTTACATCCGCAGCCTAACAGGTATAATATTATGGACGCAGGACTCACTGTCATCGGCTTTGTCATCGCGGCAATTTTTATCGGCTTCATGGCCGTTGTTACCGTTCCCCAGGGCATGAATTACACCATCGAGCGATTCGGCAAATACACGACTACGCTGGGTTCAGGCCTGGGTTTCATCGTCCCCTTCTTCGACCGTATCGGCTCCAAGATCAACATGATGGAGCAGGTTGTTGATGTCCCGACCCAGGAAATTATTACCAAAGACAACGCCATGGTTGCCGTGGACGGGGTGTTGTTTTTCCAGATTCTCGATGCGGCCAAATCCGCCTACGAGGTCAACAATCTTGGCAATGCCATCATCAACCTGACCATGACCAATATTCGTACTGTCATGGGTTCGATGGATCTTGACGAACTGCTGTCCAAACGCGACGAAATTAACGCCAGCCTGCTGCATATTGTCGATGCTGCCACAAACCCCTGGGGTGTCAAAGTCACCCGCATTGAGATCAAGGACATCTCACCACCCCGGGACCTGGTCGACGCCATGGCCCGGCAGATGAAAGCCGAACGTGATAAACGCGCCAATATTCTTGTGGCGGAGGGTCTAAGGGCTTCTGAAATTCTCAAAGCCGAAGGGGAAAAACAGTCGGCCATCTTAAAGGCGGAAGGGGAAAAAGAGGCGGCCTATCGTCAGGCCGAGGCCCGCGAACGGCTTGCTGAGGCGGAAGCCAAGGCTACGCATATGGTGTCCAAAGCTATTGCCGGCGGTGATGTCCAGGCCATTAACTATTTCGTTGCACAAAAATACGTGGAGGCTATCAAAGACATCGCTTCGGCGGATAACCAGAAAGTGATCTTCATGCCCCTTGAAGCCAGTTCTCTGATTGGGACCATTGGCGGCATCGGCGAACTCGCCAAAGAAGCCTTCGGCAAAAACAAACCGGTCTAGTACTATGCTGGAATCCCTCACCCAGATCAGCTACTGGCATTGGCTCGTCAGCGGATTGGTCTTTGTGACCATTGAGATGTTTGTCCCGGGGGCGTTTTTCTTCGGTATGGGCGTGGCCGCCTTGGTTGTTGGTACGGCACTGTGGCTGGCACCCGGATTTATCTGGGAGTGGCAATTGTTCAGCTTTGCCCTGCTGGCGCTGATTTCCATCCTCGCCGGCCGCCATTGGCTCAAATCGAGACCCATCGAAACGGACAAACCCCACCTGAACCAGCGTGGTGCAGCCTATATTGGCCGTACCTTCACCCTGATCGAGGCGATGGACAACGGCCAGTCAAGAATTCAGGTCGACGATTCCATCTGGCGCGTCCGGGGTGATTGCGGAGAAAAGGGCGACACGGTGCGTATCACCGGAATTGATGGCGCAGTTTTCGAAGTCGAACGGATCCCGGACTGATGGCACCACAGGCCATGCCTGGTGAGTTGGCACAACAGATCCATGCCTACTGGTTCGGGCCCGGGACCGACTGGTTACAAATCATCACGGATAATCGTCAGCGCTGGTTTGAAAATGGCCGGGCATTGGATGAGGAAATCAGCCGCCGTTTTAAAGCTGCCCTGATCTCGGCACGCCGCGGTGAGTTTGATGACTGGCAACATTGCGCTATCGGGATCATGGCCTTGATTTTGCTCATGGACCAATTTCCCCGGCATATCTTTCGCGGCCAGGCCGAGGCCTTCAGCAGTGATGCGAAAGCGCTGCAGATTTGCCTCGCCGGGATGGAGGCGGGTATTGATGCCACCCTTAGCCCGGTTCAGCAGTCATTTTTTTATTTGCCCCTGGAACACGCAGAAGATCTCGCCATGCATGATCGCTGTATTGAGGTACTGACACAGCGCCTGGCACAGGCAACAGCGGAATTCAAAACCTACTTGGCCAACAGCCTTGAATATGCCCATCAACACCGGAAAATCATTGCCCGTTTTGGCCGCTACCCGCATCGTAACGACGTCCTCGGGCGCGCCTCCAGCAAAGAGGAACAGGACTACCTCAACGGCGGCGCGGAGCGCTTCGGCCAGTAATCAAACAAAAATCAGTCAGCAACTCCAGCACTTTCCAGTGCCAGAGCCCTTAACATCGAGCGCCTGCATTCGCCAAGATTGTGCATTCAAGTACCAAAAATGTGCCTTTAAATGTTAATAATGTGCTTGTTAGCACGTAATACTCACCGATTCCGATTGACCCACACGCCTTCCCCTGCCAGGATCTGCGGGCAACCTCCAGTCCCCTGCGCGTGGTAGTAGCACCTGCGTACTCTCTTCAAGGCCTGATGCGTGTCCTTTGCCCGCTTGATGCAGGCGAAGGGAGTGGACTGTATTGCACCTCGGCTCTTTTTACTGAACGGACTGCATGTCATGCCAGCAATACGCAATATCGCCATTATCGCCCACGTGGATCACGGCAAAACCACCCTGGTGGACTGTCTGTTAAAGCAATCAGGCTCCCTGGAAACTCACGGCAAAATTATCAAACGTGTTATGGATTCCAACGATCTGGAGCGCGAGCGCGGCATCACCATATTGTCGAAAAATACCGCCATCAACTGGAAAGGTGTGCGTATCAATATTGTCGACACCCCCGGGCATGCCGATTTTGGTGGCGAAGTGGAACGGGTACTGTCCATGGTCGACAGCGTCCTGTTGCTGGTCGATGCCGTAGAAGGTCCGATGCCGCAAACCCGCTTTGTCACCAGCAAAGCCTTCGCCAGAGGCTTGAGGCCGATTGTGGTCATCAACAAAGTGGATCGCGAGAGTGCCCGTCCTGGCTGGGTTCTTGATCAAACCTTTGATCTGTTCGACCGTCTAGGGGCCACCGAAGAACAACTCGATTTTCCTGTTCTGTACAGTTCCGCTCTGGGTGGTTACTCAAGCCTCGATCCCGATGCCCGCGAAGGCGATATGCATGCTCTGCTCGATGCCATTTTAGAACATGTCCCGGAACCTGTGGTCGAAGCCGAAGGGCCGTTGCAAATACAGGTCAGTGCCCTGGATTATTCCAGTTATGTCGGCGCCATCGCGATTGGCCGCATCAGCCGCGGCGCGGCGTTGCGCAACCAGGCGGTAAGTATCATCGACCGCCATGGCAAAGTTCGTAACGGACGCTTACTCCAGGTCTTGCGTTCCAGAGGACTGGAACGGGTGGAGACCGAACGTGCCGAAGCCGGTGACATTGTGGCACTGGTCGGCATCAGTGAACCGCGCATCTCCGATACCGTCTGTGATCCACAACATGTTGAAGCCCGGCCAGCGCTCAGCGTCGATGAACCCACCCTGTCCATGACCTTTCAGGTCAACACCTCACCCCTGTCCGGGCGCGACGGTAAATTTGTCACCAGTCGACAAATTGCCGAACGACTCAACCGCGAACTCATCCATAATGTCGCTCTGACGGTTGAGCAAACGGATGATCCAGACAAGTTTCTGGTTTCCGGTCGCGGTGAGCTGCACTTGGGGATCCTCATTGAAAACATGCGCAGAGAAGGCTACGAACTGGCGATATCCAAGCCCCGGGTTGTCCTCAAAGAGATCGATGGGGTGCGTTGCGAGCCTTTCGAACAGCTGACTGTTGATGTCGAAGAAATCCATCAAGGCACCGTCATGGAACTGCTGGGCACACGCAGGGGAGATTTACAGGATATGCAGCCCGACGGACACGGCCGGGTGCGGCTGGATTATCAGATCCCGGCACGCGGCCTCATCGGCTTTCGTACCGAATTTCTGACCGCCACCGCGGGCACTGGCCTGATTTATCACAGCTTCAGTCATTATGCCCCCTACAAAGATGCCGCCATCGCGCCACGGCTCAACGGTGTCCTGGTCTCCAATGTCCCCGGCAAAATCGTTGGCTTTGCCCTGTTTAATCTACAGCAGCGCGGGCGCATGTTTGTCAGCCCTGGTGAAGATGTTTATGAGGGCATGATCATCGGCATACACACCCGCAACAACGATTTGGTGGTAAATCCAACCAAGGCTAAACAACTGACCAATATTCGCGCTGCTGGAACAGATGAAAATATTATCCTCTCGCCGCCAACCCGTATGAGCCTGGAACAAGCTCTGGAATTCATTGAAGAAGATGAATTGGTGGAAGTCACACCAAAAATCATCCGCCTGCGCAAACGCTACCTGAAGGAAATCGATCGCAAACGTGCCTCGCGCAGCGCGGTCGCCTGATCGAATCACCCCATGCTGGCCCTGCTGCAACGTGTCACTGAAGCCAGGGTCACGGTGGCGGGAGAGTGTATTGCCAGGATTGATACCGGACTGCTGGCCTTTATCGGTGTCGAACGGGGCGATTCTGAAACCCAGGCCGAGCGCATGGTCCAGCGCCTGCTGGGCTACCGGATATTCAGTGATGCCGATGATCATATGAATCTAAGTGTGCAGCAGATTCACGGTGGCCTGTTAATGGTGCCGCAGTTCACCTTGCCCGCAGACACCCGTAAGGGCGCCCGGCCAAGTTTCACCCCGGCAGCACCTCCTGAACAGGGCAAAATTATGTATGATCATTTGCTTAACTATGCAAAAACCCAGCATGATCCCATTCAATCCGGCCGCTTTGGTGCCAACATGCAAGTCGCCCTGGTCAATGATGGCCCGGTCACTTTCATGTTGCAGGTCCCACCGCTGCGGCCGGTGTGAACGCGAACCCCTGTGACCCCGGCAACCAGAGCATTGGTGAAGGCAGGAGTGGCCTTCGAAATTCTCAATTACGAACACGACCCACGCAGCGATGCGTATGGACTCGAAGCCGCCGAAGCACTTGAGCTGGAAAAACATACGGTATTTAAAACGCTGCTGATTGAACTCGAAGCCGGGTCTTTGGCCGTTGCCCTGCTGCCCGTCCATCATCGCCTTAACCTGAAAGCTGCTGCCAAAGCCCTCGGTGCCAAACGCGCACACCTCGCACTCCCACAAGCCGCTGAACGATCAAGCGGCTATGTCGTTGGCGGCATCAGCCCGTTTGGCCAGAAAAAGCGTTTGCCCACAGTGATAGATGGCAGCGCACTTGAACTTGAATTCATCCATGTCAGTGGCGGGCGCCGTGGTGTGCAGGTGCGCCTTGCGGTAAAGGACTTAATTGCGGTTACGGATGCGGTGGTGGCAGCAGTGGTATAAAGGGGACGGTGCGGGACAGGCCGGTATGGGTACCAGAAGTGTATGTGGCAGGGATGCCCCATAAATTAATTTATCGCGTAAACTTAGCGACTTCCTCTACAACAAAGAAATCACCATGAACGATACTTCGCCCTACGTCCCACCTAAAGTCTGGTCCTGGAATCACGAAAGCGGCGGCAAATGGGCCAGTATCAACCGCCCTGTTGCCGGCCCAACCCACGACAAGGAACTACCTGTCGGCGAACACCCGTTGCAACTTTATTCGTTGGCAACCCCAAACGGGGTCAAGGTGACGATATTGCTGGAAGAACTGCTGGCGCTGGGTAAGCGTGATGCCGAGTACGATGCGTACCTTATCAATATTGGTGAAGGTGATCAGTTCGGCAGCGGCTTTGTCGCCTTGAACCCGAACTCAAAAATTCCAGCACTGCTCGATCGCAGCACCTCACCTCCAACCCGCGTCTTTGAATCCGGAGCCATCCTGGTCTATCTGGCGGAAAAATTTGATGCGTTTTTACCCAAGGACCCTTCCGCACGCGCCGAATGTATGTCCTGGCTGTTTTGGCAGATGGGCAGCGCACCTTATCTTGGCGGTGGCTTTGGACATTTCTATAGCTACGCGCCGGAAAAAATTGAATACTGCATCGATCGCTTCGCCATGGAAGTGAAACGCCAACTCGATGTACTGGACAGAAATCTTTGCACCCGCCAATTTCTGTGTGGTGATGACTACAACATTTCTGATATCGCCACCTATGCCTGGTATGGCAACATGGTCTTGAACAACCAATACGATGCCCAGGTGTTCCTTGATGTGGCTTCATACACACATGTGGTGCGTTGGGCTACTGAAATTCAGGCCCGCCCTGCTGTCCAGCGCGGCAGGCGGGTCAACAGAACCTGGGGGCCCGAAGAGGAACAATTACCTGAGCGCCACAGCGCCAGCGACTTCGATTAGCCGCGACGAATTTACGACCCGGAACGCGAATTCTAGACACGGGACCAGTCGCATCATCTGTTCGCCGCTGTGAGATTAGCTGACAGGGAACAACGCACAAGGCAGGCCAACAGAGCGTCAGTCGTCGCTTTGCCCGACCAAAATCACATGCAGGCGACGGGGGCCGTGGGCTCCTTCCTGAATGGTCTGTTCAACATCGGCGGTTTTTGACGGGCCAGTGATAAAATTTACAGTCCGCGGAATATGACCGATCTCTTTGCGCATTCGCGCCCAGACATCTTCCAGATGCAGTACGAGGCGATCCCGCGGCAACACGATCAGGTGATCTTCCGGCAGAAAATTAAGCGTTGTCGGGCTGTAGGCACTCGATAACAGCACCAGAGAGCCGGATTCCACGACACCGGCAAAAGCGCTGGTGACACTGGTCCTGTCACTGCCTATGGCGGCACGGCGTTCGAGGTGGAAACGGTTTGACCAGGCAATAGCATCAAGATCCGGATCCGGCGCCAGGAGCAGATTGTCACCCAGGGCGTAAGTATCAACATGCGCCTCCACAACCGCTGAGACATCCGTATAACGTTCAACCTGGGTTACTTTTCCGTGAACTGCCTCAAGTTTACGTATGAAGTGTTGCAACGGATCGCCGCTGACTTTAGGCATAACATTGCGCGTGGGGTTTTTCAACCGTGCCTTGAGTTGATTTTGCAGACTCCTGGCCAGCGGTTGCTCACGGCCCAAAGAGGCACGAATTGTTGCCAGCATCCGCTGCCTGGAATCACTCATGAAATCGCTCATGGAATCACTCATGGAATCACTCATG
>CAZAWX010000103.1:0-4985 GCA_964488985.1 uncultured Ectothiorhodospiraceae bacterium | reverse complement strand
CTCATGGAATCACTCATGGAATCACTCATGATCCGGGGCCTTGCTGCTTGCGCCGCCAGGCTTGCTGGAACGTCTCACCCAGAGGCGCAGGGAGATCCCGCCCAGCAGTCCAGGCGCTCGCCATGGGTAACCAACTCAGGCGTCCGCGCTGCCTGGACATTATCCGTAACATTCGCGCCGCCAGACCCGTGGCCAGAGCGTAGAGCTTCGGCCGGCGAGCGAAAAACGCCCATAGCGCCAAACCCCAACGCGTTGATGCCGGCGCCAGGCCATCGTCGAATTCACGCCGCCGCAGGTAGCGCAACAATTTCGGCAACGGGATCTCCATCGGGCAGACCTGTTCACACTGGCCATTCAAGGTACAGGCATTGGCCAATGAACTGGCCCTCTCAATGCCCACCATCAGCGGTGTTAACACCGATCCCATCGGCCCCGGGTAAACCCAGCCATAGGCATGGCCACCAATTTTTCCATACACCGCACAGTGGTTCATACAGGCCGAACAACGGATGCAGCGCAACATCTCATGAAATTCATTCCCCAGCATCTGACTGCGGCCGTTGTCCAACAACACCACGTGGTATTCCTCAGGTCCATCCAGATCGCCCTCACGCTTCGGCCCCGAGGAGTAGGTGGTATAGACCGACATCTCCTGACCGGTGGCACTGCGCGCCAACAGGCGTAACAAAGTACTGGTGTCTTCCAGGGTCGGAACAATTTTTTCGATCCCCGTAGTGACCACATGGACCTTGGGCAAGGTGTTGGTCAGATCACCGTTGCCTTCGTTGGTAACAATGACCGAGGTCCCTGTTTCAGCCACCAGAAAATTCGCCCCGGTGATCCCGACATCGGCACTGAGAAACCCTTCGCGCAACACCTCGCGGGCTTCATTGACGATATCCTCGATCTCAGTGACCCGTTTGGTTTTGCCGTGGGCAGCATGATGCTTGTAGAACAACTCGGTAATCTGGGCCTTGGTCTTATGGATGGCCGGGGCAATGATGTGGCTCGGCGGCTCTTTGGCGAGTTGAATAATGTATTCGCCAAGATCGGTTTCCAGCACATCGACACCCGCTGCCTCGAGGGCTTCGTTGACGCCGATCTCCTCGCCAATCATCGATTTACCTTTGGTCACGCGTTTGGCCGCCGCCTTGGCGCAGATATCGACAATAATGCGTCGGGCGTCCTCAGTTGTGGCGGCCCAATGCACATGGCCACCATTGCGCCGGACATTTTCCTCAAAGGTCTCAAGGTAAAAATCCAGATGGGCGAGGGTATGCTCTTTGATGCTGCGGGCATCACGTTTGAGGGCTGCAAATTCCGGCAATGCTGAAACAGCCAGAGCCCGGTTGACAACAAACCCGGTTTTCAGTTTCGCCAGAGCCTGTTGCAGATCCATGTCATCAAGGGCCAGACGGGCCCGTTGCTTGAATTCCTGGGTGCGTACTTCCATATCGCGTCAGTCCTTGGGATCGCCCAGACCCGGTGTATCCGTGGTCATATCCGCCAGCACCTCTGCGGCGTGATACACCTTGACCGCAGAACCGGCACGCTTGAGGAAACCGGCCATATTCAACAGGCAACCCAGATCACCACCCAGCAGGGTATCGGCGCCACTGGTCTGTATGGCACGGGCCTTGTCCGCCACCATACGCTCAGAGATGCGCGGAAACTTCACGCAAAAACTGCCGCCAAAGCCACAACAGGTTTCTGCATCCGGCAGTTCTTCAAGGTTCAAATCCCGCACTTCGCCGAGCAATGCCCGAGGTTGGGACTTGATCCCCAATTCGCGCAGACCTGAGCATGAATCATGGTAAGTGGCTGTACCCGGATAACTCGCGGCGATGGGATGCTGCTGGCAGACGTCGGTCAAAAAACTGCACAGCTCATAAACTTTGTCCGCAAACGCATCCGCCCGGCCTTTCCAGATGGCGCTGCCGGTAAACAGGGCAGGGTAATGCAGCTTCAGCATCCCGGCGCACGAGCCCGATGGCGCCACCACATAATCGTACGGTTCAAAGGTACTGATGACCTGTTCGGCCAGGGCGCGGGCGTCGGTGTTGTCGCCGGAATTGTAGGCAGGCTGCCCGCAGCAGGTCTGGGCGGCGGGAACTTCGACCTCGCAACCGGCATCGGTCAATAACTTAACGGCGGCAAAACCGATGTTCGGGCGGAATAAATCCACCAGGCACGTCACGAATAAACCCACTTTAGGTGGATCCTGGGCAGGGATGGTTGTTGAATCCTTGGTCATTATATTTCCGTTACGATACTGCTTCACCACAAGCTCGCTTGTCGATTCAGTATCATGGCAATGCACCGTAAATTCAAACCTGTTTGTCTTCGCTGGCACCAAGTCACTGATATACGTGTAGTGCCGGGTCGAACGGCTGAACTCTGTTATGGTGTGTTTTACAAATTTCGCTGGTAAATTGATAGCGCGCCTTGACCGATAAACCGGGTTATGATCTGCGCTTCGTTGAAAGCCTGGAGAGCAACATGGCAAACCGACGGGCAAGCGTCGAACGTAATACCCGGGAAACCCAGATCAGCATAGAAGTGGATTTAGACGGCAATGGCAAGGCCGATCTGCAGACCGGGATCCCGTTTTTGGAACACATGCTGGATCAGGTCGCGCGTCACGGGCTGATTGATCTGAAAATTCACGCGGTCGGCGATCTGCACATCGACTTACACCACACGGTTGAAGATATCGGCATTGTGCTCGGTCAGGCGATCCGTGATGCCCTGGGTGAAAAAACCGGCATCACTCGCTATGGCCACGCCTATGTGCCGCTTGATGAAGCCTTGTCACGGGTGGTGATTGATTTTTCCGGGCGCCCGGGGCTTGCTTATCAAGTGCAGTACAGCCGGGCCCGAATTGGTGATTTCGATGTTGATCTATTCCATGAATTCTTCCAGGGCTTTGCCAATGCCTGCGGTGTAACGCTGCACATCGACACCCTCAAGGGCGACAATTCTCACCACATTGCGGAAACTGTTTTCAAGGCCTTTGGCCGTGCCGTACGCATGGCGATCAGCCCGGACAAACGCATGCAGGGGATCCTGCCTTCGACCAAAGGCAGCTTGTGACGCACCGCTTTGCAGCGGAGCTGCCGACTGTGACCGTGAATTAAACAATCATGCAAGATATCGTCATCATCGATTACCACATGGGCAATCTTCGCTCCGTCGCCAATGCATTTAAAAAGGCCGCCCAGGGCGAGGCGAATATTCACATCAGCAATCAGGCTGAGGATATCACCGCGGCGGATCGCGTGGTATTTCCGGGCCAGGGTGCTGCCCGGGATTGCATGCTGGAGCTCGAGCGTTTGCAGTTGGCAAACAGCATTCGCGACGCCATTGCCAACAAGCCGTTTCTGGGGATCTGCATGGGCCTGCAGGTTCTGCTTGAGCGCAGCGAAGAGAGCCCCGACACCGCCTGCCTCGGCATCTATCCAGGCCAGGTGCGAAAGTTTCCTGCCGAGGATAAAGACGGCACAAAGCTGCGGATCCCGCAAATGGGCTGGAATCAGGTTTTTCAGGCGCATGATCACCCCCTGTGGAGCGGCATCGCAGACGGCGAGCGGTTTTACTTCGCCAACAGTTACTACGCGGATCCAAACGATCCGCCACTCATCGCGGCCCACACCATCCATGGCGTTCGGTTTGCCAGCGCTTTTAGCCAGCAGAATCTGTTTGCCGTGCAATTCCACCCGGAAAAAAGCCAGCATTCGGGCCTGCAGTTGTTGCACAATTTTCTCCACTGGCAGCCTTGATCGGGACTGTTTCATTTCGCCGTGTGGTGTGGCCGCTGGCCGGCGCCGAAACCATTGTCTGGGCGGGGATGTATTACATGTTTCCCGCCTTGCTGCCTGAATGGGAGCAGGATCTGGGCTGGTCGAAAACCGAACTCTCCGGGGCCTTCACACTGGCTTTGATTGTCACCGCACTGTTTGCCCCGTTTGTCGGCCGCATGATCGATCATGGCTATGGCCGCCGGCTGTTTTGCGGCGGTGCAGCGCTGGGGGTGATGATGCTGCTGGCTCTGTCCCGAGTCACTGCCCTGTGGCAGTTTTATGCGGTGTTTTTTGGTCTCGGTGTGGCAATGTCGAGCACCTTATACGAAGCCTGTTTTGCAATGCTGACCCACGCACTGGGGACGCAGAGCAAAAAAGCCATCACTCTGGTGACGCTGGTGGCCGGTTTCGCCGGCAGCGTTTCTTTTCCCAGTGCCCATGCCCTGTCCGCGGCCTTTGGCTGGCGAACCACGCTACTGGTTTTTGCCGCGGCAGTCGCTTTTGTGGCCATTCCGCTGATCTGGTACAGCTGTGGACTGGCCCAGCAACATGCCGCCGGACAACCCCATCAGACCAGCGGTAAAGCCTCGCAGGCCATCGGCGTCATTCGGGTGCCGACCTTCTGGTTGCTGGCCATCGCTTTTATGATGATTTCCATTGATCACGGCATGCTCATGACCCACATCTTACCCATCTTAAATGACCGGGGGATCCAGGATCAGGCCGCAGTGCTGGCCGCGTCCATGATCGGTCCCATGCAGGTCTCCGGCAGGCTGGCCATGATGGCCGCTGAGCGCCACGTCTCGACACTGGCCATCGCCATGGGCTGTTATCTGGCCATGGCTCTGGCGGCACTGGCATTATTCGCCGCCACCCCGGTGCCGGGCCTGGTTGTGACGTTCGTAATTCTCCAGGGAGCCGGTTACGGCGTCACCAGCATCATGCGACCGGTGGTCATTGCCGAGATTTTTGGCCGCGGCAATTTTGGCGTGGTCGCCGGATTGTTGGCGATCCCGTTCATGGGCGGTTATGCCGTGTCGCCGACACTCGCCGCGCTGGTCTGGAAAAGTGCCGATTACAACGCCGTGATTCTGCTCGCCCTGCTGGCCTCTCTAAGCGGTCTGGTATGTCTTGTGATCGCCTGGCGATTTGCGGCTGGATCCGGGCGTGGTACCTGAGCGTTAT
>CAZAWX010000102.1:0-12297 GCA_964488985.1 uncultured Ectothiorhodospiraceae bacterium | reverse complement strand
GAGTGAATCGTTACGAATTTACTTTCAATTTGCCACGGGTTATTGAGAAGCTACACAATCAATTAAGCTGTAACTGCCCAAATAACCGTACGTGGCACGGAAACCGCTGAAAAAACTGTAAAGTTTTCTGACAAACCAAGCTCGCGATTGGTTTCGGTACGGTGCCCTCCGGTTATTATGCCCTACGGATCTGCCAGCATTGCCCAACACGGGCCCTATTGCGCCCCGTGGCTACTGGGCGACGACGCAATTCACAAATTGACAGTTAAATATCCGACATAACCACTGACTCGAGACCTACTTGTATAGCCAGTGCTCGAGTCCGCCCGACACCGCACCCTGGAAGCACTGAAATCGATCGTTGAACTTAGCGTAACGGGGTGCTCTGGCGCGGGCATTGACGCAGGGTGTGTGACAAGGTGGTGACGGTGTTTTGCATTCGCTGCGAACACCCCATGATAGCGCACCAGGTGGGCGCGTTCGGCGAAGGCATCCGCACTATCCTGCGTCGGCAGAAACAAGTGCCGGGGCGGATCCAGTTGATACCAGTTCTCCCAATAGGTGCGCCAAGCGTAGTTGCCGGCAACTGGTACCCTGAGTAGCAGCCAGCCGCCGTCGCCATGAGCGTCGCGACGGCGGCAAGGGTGGCACCAGGCTGTGACAGATGCTCAAAGGCCTGATGCAGCATAATGAGATCAAAGCGTTCAGTACTCTGCTACGAAGTCAGTCAGGTCCTGCTTGCGTACTTCGACGCCGTTTTTATACTGGAGTGAGTAAGAAACGAAGGGATCGAGCCCGAGGCAGCGGCGGTGCCGATACCATTTTCGAAATACCCGGCGGCCAGGCCGACGGTTTCGAGCAAGGCTGCAACCTTGTCCCGGCGATCCCGTCGACTGCGTCCAAGGCCGTGGACTTCAAGTGGCTCGGCCACGATATCCTCGACCCGCATGCGCGGATTGAGTGAACCGTACGGATCCTGAAAAATGAGTTGGGCATTGCGGCGAAACGCCTTGAGATCGGGTCCCACCAGATTCACGATGTCCCGGCCATGGTAAATGAATATCATCGTCTCATGGGTGCCGCTAGGCTGATTCGACATAGCCCACAAGAAACGGGCATAGAGATGCCCGGGGCGGGAAAATGCACAAAAAGGCGACCGCCAGAACTTCTACCGGCATGCTGGAGGAAAAAGAGCCCTGCCAGCCGACTTATTCCACCACCTTCCGTGGGATCGACGCGGGTACCCGTGCGAACATCCGGTAGACGCTTCCGAGCGCCGCGGCAACCTCATCCGGGGTGATGCATTCCTCACCCTGGACTCCGAGTAACACAGCTTCGTCGCCAACCTGGAGATTATCGAATTCCTCGATCTCGACCAGGGTGGTATTGGCCGAAACCGCTCGCACGCGGCACCGCCGGCCAGCCAGCAACACCTCCAGCCCGCTGCCGTCGGCAGCCGGCGCGTACCCTTCCGCCCAACCGGTGGCGATTGCCGCGATGCGGGTATCGTGAGTCAATGCGGGGTTGTCGCCATAACCAATTTGGTCTCCGGCGGGCACCCGACGCAGATAGGCAATGCGTGACTTCCAGGTGAGTGCACAAGTGACACCGATCCGCTTGAAGCGTTCGAGGTCGAGTCGATCTGGATGTGATGGCGGGTATCCAAACAGCAGCGCGCAGCTACGCGTCAGATCGTGGCAGGCGCCAGGATGATTGACGATCCCATGGCTCGACAGCAGGCTGTAGACGATATCCGTGCGCCCGTGCAGTGCCTGGCGAACCGCCGCGAACCGTTCGATCTGAATGGGATCGCGGACCGCGCTTTCAACCAGGGTACTATAGACACCTCGGACCTGCAGCGCGGTTTCGCGTTCGAGCCAGGCAACAAATTCGCACACCTGCGTATGCGCTATCCCAAGTCGGCTCATCCCGGTATCGACCTTGACCCACACACCCAGGCCCTCGGCGCCGGGTGCCTGCCCCACCTGCAGGGCGTCGTCCCGGGTAAACAGCGTCGGGGTGATGCCGTGAGCAGCGAACGCCGGTGCCTGCTCATCGGTGAACCAGGTCAGACACACGATCGGCTCGGTGATTCCGGCCTTGCGCAGTTCAATCCCTTCATCCACCGTCGCCACCGCGAAGCAATCCACACCCGCTCCGGCCAGGATCCGAGAGACCGGTATCGCCCCGGCTCCATAGGCATTGGCTTTGACCACCGCGAGCAATCCGGCAGCGACGGTCGAGTCTTTCAGTGCACGGGCGTTGGCACGCAGGCGCTCGGCATTGATTTCGAGCCAGGTCAGGGGTGCATGCATAAAGGGAATCCTTCGTTGAAAGGAGCGTGATTGCGTTCAGAAGTAGGTTTTTACCGCGGACACCACATTGTAGTTGTCGTCGACGACATACACCAGTTGCCACTTGTCAAAAGTGGTGCATGGATGTGAAATGCCAAATGCCACCATGTCGCCAACCCGCAACGGACAGTTTCCCGGCACCTGCATATGCGCATGCTGGTCATTCAGTGCGCTGACCACACAGCCATCCTCCAGGGTGGCGGGGGCATGGTGATCCTGCGGGCGAAACCACAGCGTCGGCACCGGTAACTCGGCATCGTGGGAGGCGTCACGCCGGCCCAGGGTCAGGATGACTTTTTCCCGCTCCGGACGAGACTGAACATAGGTCCAGATTTCAAGCGCAGGACGCAGCCCCTCGCCGAGGACATCGACGGATCGGGTACGCTCGCGCAATCGCGAGAAATAGTTTCGATACATGACGGAATCGTGGCTGAGATAGCAGCCGCTGCGGGTCAACACCAGGGTTCCACGACCGAGATTGGCCTGCCCTAAACGTGCCGCCACCCGGTCATAGAAAGCCGAGCCGCCGGCCGACAGCACGACCTGTCCCGGAGCCAGCAGGCCTTCGCGTTCGCAGCCGCAGGCGATTTCCACGAGATAATCGAGGAAATCGTCGATACGGGTGCCCTGCTCGGCGGGAGACTGCGCCGCGATAAGCCCCTCGAAGCCCTCCACTCCATGGAGGGCGACGTGGGGAGCGGACGCATGCACCTTGCGGGCAACGGTCAGCGCGCCATTGAGATCCCTGCAGCCGGTACGCCCACCCATCACCCCGCCTTCCAGCAGAACCTTGACGGGACGTTCAATCGGATGCGTGGCGGCGGCCCTGGCCAGTTGATCGACCCCCTCGACAGAGTCGACCAGACAATAGAAATCAAAATCCTGATCCGCCTTCAACTCATCGAGCACATAACGGATCGCCTCCCGGCCGATCAGCTGGTTGGCAAGCACCACCCGATCAAAACCGAAACGCCGACAGATCTGCAACTGATGCACGGTGGCCACGGTGATGGCCCAGGCACCATCACGGATCTGGCGCTCGAACAGCTGCGGGCTCATGGTGGTTTTGCCGTGGGGCGCAATCGCCGCTCCGCACTGATCCAGGAAACGGCGCATCCAGCTGCTGTTGTGTTCCAGCGCCGAGTCCTTCAGCACGCATACCGGCAACGACAAATCCTCGGCCAGCACATTCCAGTGCCTGGCGGCTATATCACGCAACTGGAATTCAGCCGTCCCGCCTGGGATCCCCTTGAATCGATCATCGAGGATCAGATCACCAATATCGGCAGTCGTCTGTGGCATCAGCTGACTTTGCGCAAACGCGCCGGTGCCAGGGTTGCAGCATCCAGTCCAAGCGCCGCCACATCTTCGGGCAACACCCCATGCAACAGCAGATGACTGGCACATCGGCCCATGGCCGGCGAGGTCTGAATCCCCGTACCGCCTTGCCCCGCGACCCAGAAAAACCCCTCGACCGTTTCATCGAAACCAAGGACCGGAACACTGTCGGCGACGAAACTGCGCAGTCCCGCCCATTTGTTCTCGATACGCCGGATTTGCAATGTGGTTGCTTTCTCGATTCGATCCACTGTGATTGCAATATCCAGATCCTCGGGTTGCACATCACAGGGCGGCACCGGCGTTGCATCCGCGGGCGAAGCCAGCAGGTGGCCAGACTCAGGCTTGAAGTAGAAGCATTCCTCCACGTCGATCGCCATCGCCCGCTCATTGACCACGGTGTGGTCCATCGGATCAAAAGTAAAGGCTGTACGCCGTTTGGGAACCAGGCCAATGGATGCCGCTCCAGCCAGTGCACCCAGTTCATCGGCCCATGCACCGGCGGCGTTCACCAACACCGGGGCGCAGAAAGTACCAGCGGAGGTTTGTGCCTGCCACAGGCCTGCAGAACGGGTCAACGACGCAACCCTGGCGGAGAGCACTATTTCTCCACGGCGCTGCCGTAGCCCTTTTAAAAATCCCTGGTGCAGCGCATGCACATCTATGTCCATGGCCGTAGGCTCCAGCACGCCACCCGCGACATACCCTTGGCGAAAGAACGGGATCAATTCGATGACCTCCGCAGCCGACAGCCTCTCCAGACTTGGCGCCAGGGCACGGGCGCCAGCCTCGAACTCCTGGAGTTTCTCCAGTTGATACTCGCGGGCAGCAAACAACACTGCGCGTGGCGACAGTAGGGGGTGGTCGCAAAAGCCCTCGGGAGGTGCGTCGAAAAAGCCACGGCTGGCCCGGGCCAACCACCGATTTGGCTCCTGACCGTAGGTAACGATGAATTGCGCCGCCGACCGGCCCGTGGAGTGGTACCCCGGAGCATCTTCAGCCTCAAGCATAATCACCGAAGCGTGCTCGGCAAGTTCATAGGCCAGCGATGCACCCGCGATGCCCGCACCCACAATCACATAATCGGCTGTTTTCATACCGGGGCGCTAGCGATACTTTGGGGTGACAGTCCGTGCACGACTTCAGGCGATCCAGAAGGCCTTTTCCAGATCCTTGAATTCTGAGACCTCACCTTCGAACTTGTTGCGCCCGAGTTCGAGCACATAGACGTAATCGGCTATCTTCAGGACCTCGCGGATCTCCTGGTCGACGATCAGGATGGTGAGTTTGTCAACAGACACCAGTTTCGCCAGCATTTCATAGACTTCCTCCGCGAGCATTTTTGACAACCCTGCGGTTGGCTCATCAATCAACAACACCTTGGGTTCCGACATCAGGGTGCGGCCGATTTCAACCATCCGCTGCTGGCCACCCGAGAGTTCACCTGTGATCTGTCGGCGCTTTTCCTTCAATACAGGAAAGCGCTCGAAATTCGCCTCAATTTTGTCCCGGACCTGTTTTTTATCCTTTCTGAATGTCCAGCCACCCAATTGCAGGTTTTCTTCCACGGACATATCCTTGAAGATGCCGGGCTGTTGGGGGATGTATGCGAGACCTTTGAGAATTTTGTCATGGATGGGAATATCGACGATGTTCTCGCCATCGAGAAGAATCTCACCGGCGTTCGGACGCAGGAAACCAAACACTGCCTTCAGGGCCGTGGATTTACCCACGCCGTTAGCGCCCAGGATGGCCGTGATCTGACTTTCCCTGGCCTTGACGTTAAGGCCTTGAATAATATTGAGATCCTTGTAATAGCCCACATCGAGTCCGCAGATCTCGAGCATTGGTCGCGCTTGCTCGGCTTGCGTTGTCATGACTCCTGTGCATCCTCGATTTCGTGATACATGTCCTCATCCTCATCGGTACCCAGATAGGCCTCGATCACTGCTGGATCACGCTTCACCTCTTCCGCTGTGCCGTCGGCAATCTTACTGCCGCCGCTCAACACCAGCAGGCGCTTGCAAAGGGTAAAGATCGAATCCATCTGGTGGCTGATGAGAATGATCGCCATGCCTTCGTCATTCACGCGCTGGATATACTTATAGATAATTTCCATCAGCCGCGGATGCACACCGGCAAAGGGTTCATCCAGGATGATGATTTGCGGTTCCAGCATCAGCAGGCGACCGAGTTCGAGCAATTTCTGCTGCCCACCGGACAGGGCCTGGGCATACTCGTTGCGCAGGTGGTCCAAGGTCAGGAACTCGAGTACCTCCAACGCCTTGGCGTCGATGGTAGCGTGGCTGTGGCCCTTGTTCAGGGCCAATGCCGGCACATAGAGATTTTCAAGCACGCTCATGCGGCGAAAGGAGCGGGTCACCTGGAAGGTCCGTCCCAGACCTGCTTTCGCCACCTCGAAGGGCGGCAATTGGTCGATGCGCTGGTCATTGAGATAGACGGTTCCGCTGTTAGGCTTGATGGCGCCGTCGAGTATATTGGTCAGGGTTGTCTTGCCCGCGCCGTTGGGTCCGATGAGGCCGATCAACTCGGGGCCATTAACTTCGAAGGAAACACCATTGACAGCATGCAGGCCGCCAAAACGTTTGATCAGGGAGTTGACAACCAGGTGCGTCATTTTATCGACTCTGCAGATGCAGTGGACACGGATCGTTCGGCGACCGTTTCTGCAGCGACGTGCCCACGGGTAAAGCGGTTGATCAACGGCGCGATGAGTCCATTGCGGGCGAAACGCAGGGTTAGCATTAAAATAATACCGAAGATCACCAGCCGCCAGATGGTCATGTCCACCTCCACCGGCCCAATATGGAAACTGTTGCGCAGCAGTTCCAGGATGAACTCGATCAGAATGGCGCCAATGGCGGCGGCGAAGAAATTCTCGACGCCACCGATGACAGCCATGGCCACCACCAGGCTCATTTGCAGAATAATGAGATTGTTCGGCGATACGATACGTATGTAGTGTGCCATCACGGCACCGGCACAGGCAGCCATCATCGAGGTGATCACGAACACCAGCACTTTATAACGTGTGGTATTGACGCCTAGCGCTGCGGCCGCGTCCTGATCTTCGCGCAAGGCCCGGACGAACAGCCCGAATTTGGAACGGGCCAGCCAGGTCAAAATACCCAGGCAAATCAAGAGCAGGAAAAACATGGTGAAATACGGCGGTAGTTTGTCAGTCTTGTCATAATGCTGGCCGAACAAGGTTATGCCACTGTCATACAGGTACGGTAGTTCGATACCCGCCTGGCCCCGGGTAATATCGATTTCGGCGCTGATGGCGGCGCGTAGGATTTCAGAAAACCCCAGCGTGAATAGTGCCAGGTAGGCCGCCCGTAGACGCAGCACCAACAAGCCAATTAAGAAGCCGAACAGGCCACCCACCAGGGTCCCTAAGGTGATCCCCAGCCACACAGGCATGGGGATGATATCCACGCTGCCGTTCCAGGCCGTCAATGCCTGGCGCAGGCAGTCCTGGGTCAGTGTCGATGAAGTCACTCCGATGGGATCGACAATGACCAGATAGAGCTCGCCCAGGGGGTATTCAGTACACAGGTGGGTGGGTTCGGGCGACAGGTAGAAATAATGACTGAACAACGCAGCGGTATACGCGCCAAGTCCTGTAAATCCCATGTGACCGAATGAGAACTGACCGGCGTAACCAGCAAGCATCGACCAGCTCGAGGCCAGGATTGCGTAAAAGAACCCGGTAATGAACAGGTGCATGATGAAGGGATAGTCACTTTGCGTGTAGACAAAGGGAAACGTCGCGAAAAATGCGATCAATATCAACGCACCAATATGGGGTATATGCTGCTTGTTCAAAACTGTCCGTGCGCTCCGCTCGCAAATTTGCGCCCGAACAGACCCGTTGGACGTAACAGTAAGGTCAGGGTCAAAACGATCATGCCATAGGCGGGAATATAGGACGCTGCCTTCTGGGCATCCGGAATACAACCGGTGCCCGCCGCCTCCACCAACCCGACGATAGCGCCGCCGACAAAGGCCCCTGGCAACGAGCCCAGACCGCCCAGCACCACGATCACAAACGAACGCATGGCTGGAATTGCGCCCACCTGTGGCAGCCAGGAGAACGCCTGTACCAGCAGGGAACCGGCCAGGGCGGCGATCATGCCACCCAAGGCAAAGGCGAGCATGTTCATGCGATCCGGATTGATGCCCGCGACGGCCGCCGCCTCACGATCCTGACTGACCGCACGCAAGGCCTTACCGGTCCAGGTGCGATGCAGGAAATACAGTAACACCAGTAGTACGACTACACTCATCACCGCAGCGACAAAGCGTGGATTGGAAATTGAAATAGTATCGAATAGTTCCATGTGTCCACGACTTGTCTTGAGCAACCACGGGTCATCCATTGTGGGCAGGCGCAACCGGGGAAAATCGAAAAACCGCCTAGCCTTGACCGGATTGGCCCCAACCAGAGCCTGCACCAGATAGGTCAGAGTAAAGGACAGTCCAAAGGTCACCAGGATCCCATACTCCACCGGCCTTTCGAGTTTGCCGCTGTACATTGGGGTCAGGAACATGCGCTCGAATAGCGCTCCCAGAGTAAAGGTGGCCATACAGGAAAGAAGAATGGCCGCGGCAGGATTGATACCAGGAAACCACACGGAGGTGATAAAATAAGTGATCATCCCGCCAACCATGTAAAACTCGCCGTGGGCGAAACTGACGACACCCAATATTGAAAAAATCAGGGTCAGGCCCATGGCCATGAATCCGTAGATGACACCGATGATCAGGCCATTGGTAATCTGCGAAGCGACGAAGGAACCGTTCACGACACAGTTATTGTTTGGGTCGGCAAAGGCAAAAGCCACGGCGATTACAATGACAGCGCCAAGGGTGGAAAACACCATCAACCGATTGCTGATGGGAGGGGTCTTGATGCACAGAGGCAGCAGGCCAATCGGCCCTGTAGCCGCACCCAGCATGGCGCCGACGAAGGGGCTGTTCGACGTGTCAAGATCCTTGCGCAGATACATCCGGCGCACGACGACACTGCCGAGAACACTCCAGAACAGCATCCAGGCTAAGGTCCACCAGAATATACCGGAATGTTCCACACGCCCCCCCGTTCGTTCAGATCTGTTGCCAGTGATGGTTAAAATGGTGACTGGCGACGTTCGACCGATAGACACGGCTGAGCGTCGCCAGACACACCTTGTTGTAATTATTTACAGCTTATTTACTTGACGTAAATCGCCTTACCGGTTTTGTAGGTCGCCGGCCAGACAATCGGGGAGTCCGTCGAGAGCTGTCCTTCTTTTTGATACTGGATCATAGTCATGGCTGGATCCGGCCACTGGTGCCACCATTCGTCCCCTTTGCTGTCAGCGCTGGGAGCTTTCTTGGTGCCATAGGGGAAGTAGATTCGTCCAAGCGTACCCTCGAAAGAGATATTCTCGAGCGCAGTGACAATGGCATCGCCGTCCGTGGATTTAGCTTCTTTCATCGCCTGGGCCAGGATCGTGATTGAATCATAGGCCTCCAGCGCATAGCTCTCGATGGCACCCTTCCCGGTCTTGGCTTTGTAGTCTTTGTTAAGCACCAGGGCTTTTTTGTTCCACAAGCTGACCGGTGTACCAATGCGCTGCACAAACGCCAGGTTCCCGTCGGGCACATTCTCCCACCAGGCCTTGCTTTCCAGTGCTACCTGGCCCGCCTGAAACGGAATATCCTGGGGTCCGATGCCTGCATCAGCCGCCTGCTGGGCGAAGTTGTAGCCCGCTTCTCCGGTGGCCAGTACCGTGATGTAGTCGGGTTTTTCCGCCTTGATGCGCTCGACAATACCGGCGTAATCCTGGGTGCCGATATCGACACCGAACGTCACCGCTTCAACGCCACCGGTTTTCAGGCCTTCGGTCATTTCCTTGGCAGCCGGAAGCCCGTAGTCGGTATTTTCGGTCAAAATGGCAACTTTCTTGATGCCCGGTACCAACAGGGCCGCTTTCCACAGGGTGGCCGATGCCCAGGAACTCAAGGGCGCGATCCGGAAGATGTACTTTTGCTTGTCACCGGTGATGGTGTCATTCCAGGTCTCAGCAAAAACTACCGGGATTTTCAGGTTATTGGCGACGTCTTTCGAGGCGACACCGACGGAACTGTGGTAGCCACCGCCGACGGCCACTACGCCATCCTGGGTGATAAGTTTTTCCATGACCGCCGAAGCCTTCTCGGGCAATCCTTCGGTATCGGCAATCACCACCTTGACTTTGCAGCCGAGCACACCACCGTCTTTGTTAATGTCGCGTTCGGCGAACTTCATGGCATCGCGCATGGCCTCACCGCCGCCCACGGCGCCAGGCGCCGACAGGGGGGCCAGGCCACCGATCTTGATAGGGCATTGTGCGGCGTCAACGACCGCACTGGCAGTGGCAAGACTGACGATGCTGACCACAGAGAGTAGCTTTCGAAATTTCATTGGTTTCTCCTCCAAATTTCTTTTAATGAATGTTTACAGCCCGATCAAACACTCTGACCGTTGCCGAAATCGCGAGACCACGCACGCTACGCACCCGCGTTTACCGCCCGACATGCGGATACCAGGATCGTATGAACCTGCGTACCTCGATCAGCGTAGTTTATTCCAAAAATAATTATTCATAAAATTTTCTTAAAGTCAATATTTATTCATATTATAAATATATTTATAGATCTACATAGTTATTCAAGTGAATTTCTTCACACTATGTAGACAAAGGACTCAGCTAAATCACAGGCACTGGTAATGCTGGATTTGGATTTTGGCAGCAAACGTGTGTAGCCGAACCTGCGCGAGTGGGTTCGAATGAAGATTATGGAGAATCAAATTCAGGACCCGGTAGTTCCAGAGTACCATCGAGAAGTGTTTCTGGGCCGCTGCACACACCGAGAATGTGCGCATCCTCAGCGCTGCTCATGATATAGCCGTGAGCCATCGTGCTGTCGATATAGACACAGTCTCCGGCCATCAGGCTCAGCGGTTCATAGAACTCTGTGTGCACTTCAATCTCACCTTGCAGCACATAAATGAATTCTTCACCGGCGTGGCGTAATAACTCGCCGAATTCCATTATTGAGCGCGCCTTGACGCGTACGGATATAGGGATCATCCGTTTTTTTGCCAGATCCGTACAGAGATATTCGTAGCTATAGTTGGGCGTCTCAACAAGTTTACCCCGATCATGCCGGGTAATGCTGCGTCTGCCGGGTGCGGCTTTCTGATCGGCGTTGCTGAACAGATTCACGATGTCGATGCCAAGACCGTCCGCAAGCCTGATGAGGTTGTCATAGGCCAGTGAAATCTGGTCGTTCTCAACCTTGGACAGCGTCGATGCCGCAAGCCCCGTCATCTTTCCGACCTGGGCGAGCGTCCAGCCATTGCGTTTCCGGATACGCCTCAGCCTGACACCCAGTTTCGCACGATCACGCTTTTGCGTTTGTGATTCTGAATTTCGCATGTAGGCTCCAGACCACGGCGATGATTGCCGCTGAAATATCATAACAGAGAGTTTTATTATTGGAATGTTATTTCTGATAATGAACCTGGAAGATTCAGCAGCATACCCGTGAAGCCTCACTGCATGGCGTGCTTTTTTACGATTCTTCGGATGTGTGGCGAAGCGAGTATGGCGTTTTAACTCTTGGACTTCTTTCTCATAGCTCCGGGTCAGTTCCAGCCCTTCTTGTCGGGCAATCTTCAACAGTTGTACGTGCCCCTTGCGGTACTGTTTCGCATCCGTGGGAAAGGTAATGTTCTTGTCCTGCACCGTCGTGTCGATGCACATCTCATCTTCATTCGCCTGCTCACCATGCACGGCTATCGATAGCGCCAGAATCTTTTCGAAACCCGTACTTCCAAGTCGTTTCCTGAAGTACGTCATGTCTGACCGTTCACACGGTAAGGACCATTGAAAATCAACTTCACCGGTGAATGCCTGGTAGTAGGGGTTCTGTACCCAGCGCTCCACCACAACCTCATCACTGAGGTTTTCAAGATGTTTCAAAATGGACAACCCAACCATCAGACGGATGGGCTTGGAGGGCTGGCCGCGATGGGAGGGCAGTGGCGAAAATTCAGTCTCAAAAAATGACCAATCAATTTGCTTGGCTAATCGCAGTAGTGGATGCTTGGGATTGAGTGATCCAATAAATTGGCATGTAAAACTGCATCATACATGTGGAGATGTCGAACGGTAAGTTCGTAAAGCTGAATGAAGACGTTATCTGAAGACCTGTTCCCTGCAATTCGCACAATAGTCGGCCACGAACTGCCGCCGCCATTTCTCTATGGAAGGATCGCCCTTTTCGTTTATCTGGTTGTAAAGAATTCTGACAAAATCCCAGGCTGGGCATGAATTATCCCGGTATTCCAAAAAACCCTTCCAGTGATTCGATGTTTTCTGCCAGGCCGATAACACTTGAGGTGTATTTAAGTTACTTCAATTAGAAGCCACTCTGATGTGCATCAAGGCGCTGCGGCACCCCTGAAAGGCCCGCTATATCAATAATCTTGTGTAACACCTGCTGCTGGATGGTGCCTGTACACATGTACACAACAATGCCAGCACCGGTC
>CAZAWX010000101.1:2220-12312 GCA_964488985.1 uncultured Ectothiorhodospiraceae bacterium | reverse complement strand
TGGTGGCTACGGGTGGGATCGAACCACCGACCTTACGATTATGAGTCGTACGCTCTAACCGGCTGAGCTACGTAGCCAAGGGGGGTCGCGAAAGATACCGGAGCCAGCACTTCCGGGCAAGCCGAAAACGTAAACTAACGTATCCTCAGGCATCAAACATTAAAGCGAAAATGCACCACATCACCTTCCTGGACCCGGTATTCTTTACCTTCAAGACGCCATTTACCAGCGTCACGCGCGCCGGCTTCGCCATTACATGCGATGTAGTCCAAATAGGCGATCACTTCCGCCCGGATGAAGCCTTTTTCGAAATCTGTATGGATAACACCAGCAGCCTGGGGTGCCGTAGCACCGCTGCGTAGGGTCCAGGCACGGGATTCCAGGGGGCCTGCGGTGAAAAAAGTTTGTAGGCCTAAAAGGGCATAGCCAGCATGAATCACCCGATCCAGCCCCGCTTCAGCAAGGCCCATAGAGGCTAAAAATTCTGTCCTTTCCTCGGCATCCAAGCTCGCCAGTTCTGCCTCTATGGCGGCGCATACCGGCACGACCGTCGCATTCTCCCGGGCAGCCCACTCCTGCACAGCATCCAAGGACGGGTTATCCGTAAATCCGTCTTCAGCGACGTTAGCGATGTACAGCACCGGTTTTGCGCTTAACAGGTGCAATTCACGTAACCAGGCACGCTGTGTCTCATTCGTTTCCAGGGAGCGAACGCTAAGGCCCTGGTCAAGGTGTGCACAGAGTTGCTCGGCAAAAGCCTGTCGGGCACGGGCCAGTTTGTCTCCCGAGCGGGCCTCGCGGGTCGCTTTGTCCAATGCCCGGGCCGCCGTTTCCATATCCGCCAATAACAATTCAGTTTCGATGATTTCCATGTCGTGGGCCGGATCCACACGACCGGCGACATGCATCACATCATCGTCTTGAAAACACCGCACCACGTGGGCTATCGCGTGTGTTTCACGAATATTGGCAAGAAATTTATTCCCCAGTCCCTCGCCCTGGGAGGCCCCTTCGACCAGACCGGCGATATCGACAAACTCCATGGTCGTGGCGATGATGCGTTTTGACTCGGCAATCTTTGCCAACTGGCCGAGCCGTGGATCAGGCACGGGAACAATCCCGACATTGGGTTCTATCGTACAGAACGGATAGTTTTCCGCTGCGATTTGCGCACTGGTCAGTGCATTGTAAAGAGTTGATTTGCCCACGTTCGGCAGGCCGACAATGCCACACTTGAATCCCACGCTCGTCTCCAGATTCAGACCGGGGTATTCCGGTGCAGTCCATTCATGGCCAGGTCAATATTGCCGCTGGCCAAATCGTCGAAGCAATCCACCGCCCGACGAAGTCCATCATCCAACAGTTTCTGCTCTGCAACTGCCGGGCGATTGAGAACATAGTCTGTCACTTGGTCGCTATGCCCCGGATGGCCGACACCGATCCGTAAGCGCACGAAATTATTTGCCCCCAAATGAGAAATGATATCCCGCAAGCCATTGTGACCTCCATGGCCACCGGCACGTTTTAGCTTGATCACTCCACAGGGCAAATCAATTTCATCATGGGCCACAAGAACCTGCTCTGGCTGTAGGTTGTAATAACGAACAAGCGCCCCTACAGCGCGCCCCGAGGCATTCATGAAAGTATCCGGTTTAAGCAGTCGTAAAATACCCTGCCGGGTTCGCAGTTCAGCACACTGACCGAAGAACCGGACTTCATTGCGCCAACTCCCACCCTGCTGGTGAACCAATTCATCCGCAAACCAAAAACCCGCGTTATGGCGGGTTTTTGCATAACGTGAACCGGGGTTCCCCAGTCCGGTTATTAACCGAATCTCGCTGCCCATCGTCTAACGTCGGCACTTACCTGACAGTGAGGTTCATCACCACCAGACATCAGCTATCGGAATCGCTCTGTTCAGAGTCATCAGCCACTTCTTCACCGGCTCCTTCATCTGCTTCTGCTTCATCTTCATCGACATCGAGATCTTGGGCCATCTGAACTGAAACCAGCGAACTGTCATTCTCTGGCTCGTCAAGGTTTGCCGTCAGTACCACGCCTTCCGGCAGTTTGAGGTCGGACAGGTGGATGGTATCCCCGATACCTACCTCAAGCATATCTGCCACGATGTACTCTGGTAGATCCTTCGGCAAGCAGCTGATTTCCACATCGGTCTCCAGGTGGCTGATGACTCCTCCAGCACGCTGACCAACACTGTCTTCCTCATTGGCAAAATGCAGTGGCACCCGCATGGTCAGTTGCTCGCCCGATTTAACCCGCAGAAAATCAGCATGGGTGACCCGCGAACTGGCTGGGTCACGCTGCAATGCCTTGAGTACCGCCTGAGCTTTTTTGCCTTCAACATTAACCGTCAGGATATGTGAATAAAAAGCGTCGTAATCCAGGCTCCGGGAAATCTCGTTATATTTCAAACGGAGGTTTTGCGGATCTTTTCCCGCGCCGTAAATGACGGCCGGAACTTCTCCTGCACGACGCATACGGCGCATGGCGCCCTTGCCGGTTTCGGTGCGCAATTGCGCATTCACCTGGAATTCATTCATATTTGTTACTCCAAAAAACGTTACTTCAATCCATAAACAGGTTGCCGATGGATTCTTCTTCGTGAATCCTGCGGATACTTTCCGCAATCAATTCGGCAATACTTAACTGGCGAATGCGATCGCAGGCCTGCGCCGCCTCATTGAGCGGAATAGAATCGCTGACAACGATCTCATCAAGCCTGGAATTCCCAATATTGCTCACCGCCTTGCCAGACAACACGGCATGGGTACAGTAGGCCACCACCCGTATGGCGCCTTTATCTTTCAATGCTGCTGCGGCCGAGCACAGCGTTCCGGCCGTATCCGCCATGTCATCGATAATCACACAACTGCGGCCATCGACATCGCCGATAATGTTCATCACCTCGGCCACATTCGCTTTCGGACGGCGTTTGTCAATAATTGCCAAATCGGCATCATCCAATCGCCTGGCCAAAGCCCGGGCCCGGACCACACCACCCACATCGGGTGAGACCACCATCAGATGCTCATATTTATGCCTCCAGATGTCACCCAGCAGTACTGGCGAGGCATAAATATTATCCACTGGAATACTGAAAAACCCCTGAATCTGATCGGCGTGCAAATCCATCGTCAAAACGCGATCTGCGCCTGCAGTGGAAATCATTTTGGCAATTACTTTAGCTGAAATCGGCACTCGCGCCGAACGTGGTCGCCGATCCTGACGAGCATAGCCCATGTAAGGCATTACCGCGGTTACCCGCCTCGCCGAAGCCCGTTTCATGGCATCGATCATCATCAGCAGTTCAAGCAAATTGTCATTGCCCGGACTGCAGGTCGGTTGGATGATGAAAACATCCTTGCCACGCACCGAATCATTTATCTCTACCGAGACTTCACCATCACTGAAGCGATCCAGCAAAGCGTTACCCAATGGCATGCGCAAGTGTTTCATGACCTGCAGGGCGAGCGGCCTGTTGGCGTTACCAGAAAACACCATCATCGTCGTATCAGCCGAGTAGCCATTGTTTTGTGAATAACGATTTTGCATCATGCGTAAGATCCGCGTCAGTCGGGACGCACCCGATATTTGGCTGGGGTGCCAGGATTCGAACCTGGGATGCCGGGATCAAAACCCGGTGCCTTAACCACTTGGCTACACCCCAATTAACCTCAATCAATTCCAGTCGATAAGGCCAGGTGGGCCGGAGAAACATTCAACCCTTGAGCAACGAAGCCATCCAGTCCCTCAGGTCTGGTTGCCAGTGCAAGCTCAGCAGAATTTCGGTCGGCGAAGGCGGCAAAAACACAGCTACCCGTACCCGTCAGCCGCCCCTGCGGCCAGCATGTGTCGCATTGCGACAACCATTCCAGAGCTTGGCGTATAACCCCATACTGCCCACTCACGACCTGTTGGCAGTCGTTACGGGTTTTGCGCCAAAATTCTCCCCAGAATTCTCCTAGGGTGGATCCCCCCTCATCTTCCTGAACAAAGCCGGGTATTTTCAAAGGCGCAGAGTTGCGTGTCAATGCAGGTACAGCAAATATTTCGGCTGTAGCGACGTTTATCGGCGGAATAAGGACCAAATACCAGGGACAAGGGGGATCCACAGGCCATAAGCGCTCACCTATCCCTTTTGCCAACGCCGCACGCCCGTGGATAAAAACTGGAATATCAGCACCTAGTTGCAGGCCCAACAAGGCCAATTCTTCCGGGCTCAGTCCAGCCTCCCAGAGCTGATTCAACCCCAGCAGCGTACTCGCCGCATCAGAACTGCCCCCGCCCAATCCCCCACCCATCGGCACGCGCTTACTGACATCAACAGTGACTCCCAGAGAGGTTGCCAGTGCCTGTTGCAATAATCTTGCGGCACGAATGCACAAATCATCTTCAGGACGAATTCCTGGCAGATTTCGACCGCGCTCAATCACTGCGTCGCGGCGCAACGTTAATTGCACTTCGTCAGCAAAATCCAGGAATTGAAACAACGTTTCAAGTTCATGGTAACCATCGCTACGGCGCCCGGTAATATGTAAAAACAGGTTCAGCTTGGCCGGTGCCGGTACGCATAAAACCTCCCTTGTTGGTGCATTCATCCCGGAATTTGCCACTGCGAGACAACAATCCGCACCCGCAGACGATCCCGGCTTAATTCAATTTTAACCGGTAACCACCCATCCCCAACCCCGCGGTACCTCTGAAACGCGACCTGCCAACCCGCTTGTTTAAGATGGCCCAGCAAATCTTCTTCATTCAACTTCATTTCTGTCACTGAATATCCGGGTGCCGGCCGACCCAGTATCCAATAACGCAATACCGTAACCGGAACCGACCAGCCCAGTTCGCGACTCAGTAATTCCTCAGCACTCGCAGCATGTTTGATATCGCCACCAGCACGGCGCAACGAGACACTTTGTGGTTGACCCTGGATGAGCACCGCACCCTGACCGAAGGGGCCGAACAGCCGGATAGTGAATTTTTCGGCTGTTTGCCTCCAGTGCAAAGAAGCCGAACCGCTATCAGCAGCGCCGCTCACCGCTACCCGGCCGGATGCCCGCCAATTGCGCAATCCCTGCACCCAGCGCAATTGTTGTGCCCAAGCTGAACTTTCGGCAGGTATATTATTTTGCGGTGATGGGCCGGCACACCCTGTCAGCACGGTAACCGCAACAAGCCACCAACCAATCGGTTTGAACACGTTGAGCCAAGTGCCGTTAATAGTAGCTATCGTGTTGGTTGGACGGTGGAAAGCTATTTTGAAAACCGTTTGATCACATCCAGCAAACGCTTGTCCTCTGGCTGTAGCTTCAAGGCACTATTCCAGACATCCCGGGCTTCAGTTGTACCCCCTGTGACCCACAGAACTTCACCAAGATGGGCCGCAATTTCCGGATCCGATTTAATTTCCATTGCCCGGCGCAACAGTTTCAGTGCCTCCTCGTTGCGCCCCATGCGATAGAGGACCCAGCCCAGGCTATCGACGATATAGTGATCGTCAGGCTTTAGTTCGTAGGCACGTTTAATCAGAGCATGGGCTTCAGTATATCGTTTGGTCCGATCCGCCAGGGTGTAACCCAAGGCATTCAGGGCATCGGCGTTATCAGGCTCACGGCTGAGGATCTCACGGATATCGCGCTCCATAATATCCAGTTTGTCCATACGCGCCGCGAGCATGGCGCGGGCGTAAAGCAAATCAGTGTCTGTAAATTCCTTAAGCGCCTTGTCATACACCGTAAGCGCTGTTTCCAGTTTCTTGTTGCGCCGTAAAATTTCTGCCTCGGCCCGGGTCAGCCGCACACGTTCTTTGCGGTTACGGGTCTGTATCCCGTGCAAGTAATCTCTTGCCGCAGACAGTTTTCCCTGTTGATCGAGCAAAACCGCCACACGCACCTGCGCGTTGACTCGATGCTTACCGCGATTGACTTGTTTATAGGCATTGATCGCGGCATCGAAATGCTTTCGATTTTCCTCTATCTGGCCCAGGTAATACCAAGCCACCTGCTGGCGTTTACTGGCCTTGATCAGCTTTTTAAATTGAATTTCAGCCGCATCGGGTTTATTCGTCTGTAGCAGCAACAATCCCAGAGCATAGGCAATATCGGAATTTTCAGGTTCGGCCTTGGCCAGCTTTTCAAATTCCATACGCGCATCTTCATGGCGCCTGACTTCCACCAGCAACCGCGCATAACTAAGACGAACCTTGTTGGCTTTGGGATATGACTTAAGAAATGTTGCAAGATGATCGACCGCCTCAGTTTTGTTGTCGTTTTGCACCAATAACTGGGCGGCGTAAATCGCCGCACGCTCATGGCCAGGATCCAGCTTCCGGACAAGCTCCAATACCTTTACCGCACGCTCACGCTCGCCAAAACGACCCAGTAACTGCGCCAGAGCAAACTGTGCCTGAACATTTTTTTTCTGATCGGCTACCACCGCTTCCATCACCTGGACACTGGTCTGTGCCGGTTTTACTCTGGTGAGCATGGTCGCTATACGCGCATAAATCTGCGGATCCTGCTTTGCAACCTCATTACCCAACTGCAACAGAACGTTGGTTGCCTCTTTGATGTTACCGGCGCGGATCAGGAAGGCCGCATAAACCTGACGGGCATTATGGTCAGGCTTCGCCAGTTCAGCCCAAAGCCGTGAAGCCTCCAGGCCACGGGCATTATCCCTGACCATCAGGGCAATGCGCACCGCGCGTTCGGCAATGGCCGCATCACGGCTTGTACGCGCAGCTTGAGTATATTGTTCCAAGGCTAAAACATGCTGACCGCGCTTGAGAGCGAACTCCGCCACCAGCAACTTATACAAAAGCTCGGCTCGTGGAGAATCGGTTGCGGCGTCCAATTGTCCGGCTGGGGCCAAACCGTCACGATTCGAACCATCAGCCAGTGCGGCGCAGCCGCTCATTGCCAAACCTGACACGACCATCAAGGCACGCACCCAGGGGGCCTTGACAGGTCGAATCAAACTGGCCATTAGTGTGCTCGAGTTAGAATAGCGCATGCGACTTGCTCTCATTGCATCTCAGTCCATTATACCCATAGCTTGGACGTGGGATCCGTGGATAAATTCCTAAAAAGCTGTAATAAAGTGTTATCTGCCGCACAATATCTCCAATCCGGCAAGCCGACAGCATGATTCTGAGGTCTTGACCCACCTTGTTCCAAACCGGCCCATGACGCACGATCCCTTACCCGTAATAAAACACAAGCGAACGAATTCAGATGAAAGCATCCATTGTCACCAAGCTTGAGATATTGAGTGAACGCCTTGAGGAGGTCACTTCACTACTCTCGGATGCCGGGGTAATCGCCGACAGTCAACGTTTTCGCAGTTTATCCCAGGAATATGCAGAACTGGAACCTGTGGTCAGCCGGTTTGCTGATTATGGTCATGCCGTCACCGACATTGAATCTGCGGAACAGATGCTGAGCGACGATGATAGCGAGATGAAGGCGTTAGCTGCAGAAGAATTGCTCGAGGCACAACAGCGCAAAAATGAGATTGAACAGCACATCAAGATGCTACTCATCCCGAAAGACCCTGCGGATCAGGGCAATGTATATCTGGAAATTCGCGCTGGTGCAGGGGGGGATGAAGCGGCCTTGTTTGCCGCCGATTTATTCCGCATGTATGGCCGCTATGCTGAACAACAGCACTGGCGCGTGGAGATCCTCAGCGAACATATCTCGGAAATTGGCGGCTATAAGGAAGTCATCTGCCGGGTCGTTGGGCACAATGTGTATTCACGACTGAAATTTGAGTCAGGGGGGCATCGCGTGCAACGGGTCCCGGAAACTGAGTCCCAGGGACGCGTCCACACCTCCGCGTGTACAGTGGCCATTTTACCTGAGCTTGATGAAATTCAAGCGATTGAAATCAACCCCGCAGAGTTGCGTATCGATACCTATCGTGCCTCTGGTGCGGGTGGACAGCATGTCAATAAAACGGATTCGGCTATTCGCATCACACACCTGCCTACGGGTACAGTGGTCGAGTGTCAGGACGAGCGGTCACAGCACAAGAACAGGGCGCGCGCCATGTCCTTGCTCAAATCCCGGCTCTTGGCCAGCGAACGTGAACAGCAGACAGCGCAGCAGGCTTCAACCCGTAAACTGCTGGTGGGCAGCGGAGATCGTTCACAACGAATCCGTACCTATAACTTTCCACAGGGACGAGTGACGGACCATCGGATTAATTTAACCCTGTACAAACTGGATGATGTTCTTCAGGGCCATCTGGATCAGGTCATCACGCCACTTACCAGCGAGGATCAAGCCGAACAACTGGCGGCTTTGGGAGAATGACACCCACATCTATCGGCGATGTTCTCAAGGCAGCAATCGCCAGCTTTCCTGATCAGCATGACGCGCCCCACCTTGAAGCCCAGGTGCTGATGGCTCACCTCCTGGACTGTGACCGCAGCGCATTGATTGCCCATGCTTATGATCCATTGCCCCAGGCACAGAAATCCCAATTTCTGGCACTCATCAAAAGGCGTCTGGCGGGAGAGCCTGTGGCATACATCACCGGTCACCGGGAATTCTGGTCTCTTGATCTGCAGGTTAACCACGATGTGCTGATCCCACGCCCCGAAACCGAGTTGCTGGTCGAGACCGTCATTACACACCTGCACAACATTCACCAAGACGACATCACGCTTGGCGATCTCGGCACCGGCAGCGGTGCCATTGCCCTTGCACTCGCATCGGAATTCCCGAAAATCCACATCACCGCCACGGATACATCGCCAAAGGCACTACGCATCGCCCGTGAAAATGCCCGGCGTATGCATATCCATAATCTGGTTTTTACTGCCAGTGACTGGTGCGAAGCATTGCGGCCCTCCCATTACCACGTTATATGCGCTAATCCCCCGTATATCGCGGACTCGGATCCCCACCTGGAGCGAGGCGATTTACGCTATGAACCCCAAGATGCATTGCGTTCCGGAGCTGATGGTTTGCTGGATCTGCAACAACTCATTGTCCAGGCACGGCGTTGTCTGCATCACAATGGCTACTTATTTCTCGAACATGGGTGCAATCAGGGCCCCCAGGTACGCAATTTATTTACCCACTACGGTTACCGGCATATTCAAAGCCAGCCGGATCTGGCAGGGCACGAACGTGTCTGCATTGCCTGTCACAGCCATTAAACTTAAGTCCAGGGGCTTTGCTACGCCATCCACAACAGTCCTAAAGGAGTCAGGGATATCGTGAACGAACAACAACTCAGCCGCTACAGCCGCCATATTCAACTGCCACAAATCGGTATAGACGGCCAACAGCGCCTGCTCAAAGCACGGGTCTTTATTGTCGGTGCGGGAGGCCTGGGATCACCACTGAGCATGTACCTGGCCAGTAGCGGTATCGGACAATTGGTGATTTCTGATTTTGATCATGTTGAACTTTCAAATCTGCAACGGCAGATTTTGCATACAGATACAGATATCGGCCGCGACAAAGTTGCCTCCGCAAGAGACACTCTGCGGCATTTGAATCCTGAGATTCAGATCAACGCCCTGAACTGGGCGCTTGATGATGAAGAACTTGCAGAGGAAATCCGTGCTGCAGACGTGGTAGCCGATGCCACCGATAATTTTGAAACCCGCTTTACCTTGAATCGACTTTGCGTGCAGGAAAAAACACCTCTGGTTTCAGCCGCTGCCGTACGATTTGAAGGCCAGGTGAGTGTGTTTGATTCCCGGCAGGAAAATAGCCCCTGCTATCGTTGCCTGTACAGCGATGAAAGTGATGGCGGGGAAGCCTGTGCAAAAGTAGGCGTGTTGTCGCCACTACTGGGGATCCTTGGCAGCATTCAGGCAACCGAGGTGATCAAGTTAATCCTCGAATGCGGAAATCCATTGCTAGGCCGGGTACTGGTTCTGGACGCATTGAGTATGGAATGGCGCAGTCTTCACCTGCGCAAAGATCCAGACTGTCCTGTCTGTGCTGGATAAATCGTGAACCGGGATCCGTAACTCGTATATCGACGGATTGCCTACTTCCTGTGGGCCTATTTCCTGTGGGCCTATTTCCTGTGCGGCTTATTTCCTGTGCG
>CAZAWX010000101.1:0-2120 GCA_964488985.1 uncultured Ectothiorhodospiraceae bacterium | reverse complement strand
TATTTCCTGTGCGGCTTATTTCCTGTGCGCTTAATTCAAGATCACAACTGTATTTTACAGTTTTTTTTACACTGCAACCGGCTCCGGCCGTCCCTCACCACTGGGCCCACGGGCGTTTTGATCTGGCCAGAACACCGCTACCTTGCTGGCTGCCAGAAATTGCGGATCCGTAGGTTTCGTCATCAGCATTCGCGCCAGATAGTAGGTATTGGCAACTGCAATATCACATTTCCCGGCAGCGATGGCTGTAATCTGATTCCGATCTCCGCCCTGGGGTTTTCGCGCAAAATTGGTGACGAAAGCCTTTAACCAGGCCAGCGTTTATTCCTCCCCCTGTGCAGCCACCATGGCAGCAACCAGCGATTGGTTATAGATATTCCCGGAACTGCGAATGCAGATCCGGTCCTTCCATTTTGGTTCGGCCAATGCTGCGTAAGTTGAAAGTTCCGACGGATCGACCTTTGACTTCACGTACATGATGGGCCTGGCCCGCAATGACAAGCCAAACCAGAACCCACTCGGTTCGCGATATTGAGGCAATATGGCCCGATCAAGAACATTGGAGTGTACGCTCTGCAGGACATTTGCCGTGTTAGCCGCATATAACCTGCCAGCATCAACCGTAATAAAAAGGTCCGCAGGTGAATTCCTGCCCTCTGATTATAAGTCTCTGCAGCAAAGCACTGGCTTTGCCAGTCACCAGGTTCACCTCAATCCCGGTTTTGGCATGGAATCGGTCCCGGAGCGGTTTGATCAGCTTTTCTTTCCGTGCAGAGTAAACATTCACTTCGCTTGCAGAAGCTGTACAGCCGATAATCACTAATACGGATATGTAAACCACACCAAGGATTACGCCCGATAATTTCATCACGGATTCCTTGCTGATAGAGTCGAAATCATTTTGTTAATAAGAATCATTTACATTAAGAAATTTTATCCTGTTCATCAGAAAAAATATTGAATAGAACCCGTTTACCCAGCATATTGAGTTCATGGACGGCGTGCTTTGTTTAAATCATCGACGCCGACAAATTACTCAGCAACAGAATTGCCCTGTACCCGCATCTTCTCCAGACACTCGGGACACTGCCCATACAACACCAGTGCGTGATCGCTGACGCTGAAACCGAATTTATTCGCGACCACCTTCTGGCGCAGTTCAATTGCTTCATCGACAAATTCTGTGACCTGACCACAGCGCACACACACAAGGTGATCGTGGTGCAAACCGGATTCAAGTTCGAAAACGGCCCGGCCTTCTCCGAATTGGTGGCGAATCACCAATCCGGCGGCTTCAAACTGGGTCAGTACCCTGTAAACCGTCGCCAAGCCAACCACTTCGCCATCGTCAAGAAGAGAACGATAAACCTCCTCAGCGCTCATATGCTGACCTGGGTCGCTTTCCAGAATCGATAAAATACGCAACCTTGGCTGAGTAGCTTTCAGCCCTGCTTTTTTAAGCTCTACACTATCCATCAAGCTGTCGTCCTTATCTCACGGTCTCCGGTTGGCCAAGCTTGGCTGATCCTGAGGCCTGCTTCAATCCTCGCGCGCAGTACGGCTGGGATCACGCCCCAGGCGTTCGCTGTCAATATGCTCAAAGGTGTCCAATCCAGGCCCAGCAAAGGACCAAGCCTCACCAAAGCCGCGTATATAAATGCCACTGAGTGGCTGCAGACAGATGAGGTGAAAATCATTCAAGCCCTTTAGAACCTTCATAACGGCGCCGAACTTGGCTTCGAACCGGGTCAGATGTTGGTTCCAGTCAGGATGTTGTACGGTGATAAATTGCGCTCGGCAATCAAATCTTATGCGCTCTCTGGCGAACATCTGGCGGGTCAGCGACTCATCCCTTATGGCCATGGCGCTGGTAGCCGGATGTCGTTGCATATTGCGGGTATGGGCCGCTAATTCGCTGACAAATATCAACAACCCTTGCCCCTGCAAGTGAACAAATGGAGCGTAACTCACCAGCGGCAAGCCCGCCTCATTCAATGTTGCAAGTTGCAGTGTCTGCGCTGAATTTATGAGATTTGTAACCGCACCGCCGATATCGTCTGGATTTTTAGCCATCGTTCTACAACTCTTGTCCTTGGCGCTGCAGTATAACGAACACACAT
>CAZAWX010000100.1:0-12336 GCA_964488985.1 uncultured Ectothiorhodospiraceae bacterium | reverse complement strand
CGTAACCGCGAAAATCTGGCCTGAACATTGCTTGGGAAACCTGTAAATCTAAGGGGGCTGAGAATGGCAGGACAATCTGAGCGCGATGTGGAACCCGAAGTCACCTGGGGTCCGCGGTTGTTCTATTGTGCGATCATTGCCTCATTGGTGTTTTTCTGGTGGTTGCTGATTTACGATCACGGCGTCAAACCGCTGCACGGCGGCTGAACTATGGCAGTTTTTCGATTTCGTACCGTGTTGATTTGGGTTGCGGTCTTTTTGCTGGCAGCGGCGGTCTTTTACGGCCTTGATCACGGTGTTATGGCGGTTCAAGGCTTGCCTTTGAACCTTAATTTGACGCCAGCGCAGTAGTTCTCACGTGATATGGCGGACGTACTTTGACTCTTAGAGTGAAACTGAAGCGACTCTTCCCCGCGCTGCTGCTGGGCGTTTTACTATTACCCAATGGCCTTGGTGGCTGGAGTGGGACGGGCGCTCTGGCCGCAGACACGTCCGCAAGCACCGGTACACTCATTGAACGTATTCGCCCTGTTGGTCAGGTCCTTGTTGAAGGGCAGGATAGAGCCACACTCTACGCACCGTTTACCAGTGAGGAGCAAGCAAAGGCAGGCGCACTTGTCCCGGCCCCGCAGCCTAAACGTAGTGACTACCCACGCCTGAGTGTCAGTTCCAGGGAAATTGTCTGGGTGATTGCGCAGATGCATTTGTTCTTCGCCGCATTCGTTCTGGCCGTACCGCTGTTTGTGCTGGTGATAGAACTGCTCGGGGTTAGGACAGGTGATGCGCGTTACGACGATATGGCCCATGAGTTCATGAAAATCAGCATGACGGCCTATTCAATAACTGCATTGTTCGGTGGCACGCTTGCTTTGGCGCTATTTTTGCTCTACCCGCAGTTTATGAGTTACATGCTGCGTGTGTTTGACTTCCAGGTGTTGATCTATGCCTTCCTGTTTTTTGCAGAAAGCATGCTTTTATATACCTACTACTACAGTTGGTATGCGCTGGATCGTGGCAATGGGAAATATGTCCATCTGACACTGGGGCTGGGTCTCAATGTTGCCGGCACTACATTACTGGTCATCGCCAACTCCTGGGCAACATTCATGATGGCGCCCTCGGGCGTGAATGAGGTGGGCGCCGTGACCGGGAATCTATGGGAAATTATGCGCGGCCCACTGTGGAATCCGCTCAACCTGCATCGGTTTATCGCCAATATCGCCTTCGGCGGAGCGATTGTGGGGGCCTATGCTGCATATCGTTTCCTGGCTTCGCGCACTTATGCGGAACGGGCGCACTACGACTGGATGGGCTATACCGCGAATTTCATTGCCATTCTCGCCTTTTTGCCATTGCCGTTTGCCGGCTATTGGTTGATGGCGGAAATCTATGCGTACTCACAACAGATGGGCATTACCGCCATGGGGGGTATTTTGGCCTGGCTGTTCGTGGTGCAGGCGGTGCTTATCGGAACGATATTACTGGCCGGTAATTACTATCTCTGGTCGGGGATGTCTCGTAGCGAAGGATCACAGCGCTATACCTGGCTGATTAAATATATTGCCCTGGTGCTGGTGGCCTGTTTCCTGGTTTGGGTAACCCCGCATACACTCATTCTCAGTGCTGCTGAAATTCAGACGCTGGGGGGCAGCCATCATATGCTGCTTGGTCCTTTGGGGATTATGCCGGCAAAAAATATTGCCGTGAATCTGATGTTGATATTCACCTTCCTGTCGTTTCAGTTGTATCGACGTGCAGATAAAGTATCGACGGTCTCCTGGGAAAGCACCGGCAATGCCCTGATGGTGGCGATCTATATCGTTGCCATAGTGAATGTCGTATTTGCCGGTGTGTACTACGGGTATTTCACGAATACGGTGTATAAGGTTGGCGCCAGTGTCATGCAGGTGGCATCGACGCTGGTGGTCATTATCTCCGGTGTCGTTATCGATACCCTCTTATTCAGAGGAGCAAAGACTGTACCCTCGCAATGGGGAAAAGTGTCGATACGTTCGCAATACGCACTCTTTGCATTACCCATCGCATTTACCTGGCTGATGGCGTTGATGGGCTACGTTCGTTCATCCATCCGTACAAATTGGCATGTTTATACGGTAATGAAAGACACCTCGGTAGATAACTATATTCCAGCAATCGGACACGCCGGCAATATGTTGACGCTTGTGACAATACTGTTTCTGGTGTTTGTCCTGTTCATCTTCTGGATTGCCTCACTCGGCAGTACCCAGCGGCGTATTCCTGCATCTGGATCCGCTGCATGAAGGAGTTGCCGACGCCTGCTGCAACCGAGGAGATTCAGCACGGGCCGGTGCTGATCAAAGTGTTGGCCTTCAGCTTTGCCTTGACGTTGTTGTTCACTCTGGTGGCCAATATTTTGCCGCAGATTGAAGGCGAGTCCCCGGTCGATGAAGAAATTCAGCTTGGTGCCTTGACCATGGATAGCTTTGTTGCGCTTGGTGAACGTGTGTTTCGTGGCAAGGGTACCTGCACACTGTGTCATAACAGCCTTGGCAGAGCCCCCGATTTACTGGCAATTAATGTCGTGGAGGACGCCAAAACGCGTCTGGCTGACAAGGCCTATAAGGGCGAAGCAACAGATGTGGAAGCTTATTTACGGGAGTCCATGCTGGCGCCCAGTGCGTATGTGGTCAAAGGCTTTGGCAAAAAAGGCAGCAATGACAGTGAATCGCCCATGCCCAAAGTAGACAAACCTCCGCTGCAACTTGGTACAGTGGAAATCGATGCAGTCATCGCTTTTTTGCAGTCTAAAGACGGCAATGATGTGACCGTCGCCTTACCCAAGGAAGGCGCGGATGTAACTGCCACTGCTGACAAAGCAGGTGCAGCAGCGGCTGCGCTTCCACCGCCTCCTGCTGCCACAGCAAAAGATGTGGTGGCGAAATATGGCTGTGCGGCCTGCCATACCATGTTGGGAACTCAGGCAGCCGTCGGACCCAGCCTCGAAGGGGTTGGTAAGCGTCTGGATGTCTCCACGCTGCGCGAGAGCATCGTGAATCCGGGAGCCGCCATAGCAGAAGGTTTTCCTCCGGGAGTCATGCCGACCGATTTTGCCGAGCGCATGACCGTCAGTGAACTGGATTTACTGGTCAGTTGGCTGGCGCAATCAAAATGAGTCATAGCACATCACGATGAGCACCGAACCTAAACGTCGCAGATTTCGTATGACCGCCTTCTGGCAGGCGCTCATTGTCGTTTTGGGTGCCTGGCTGCTGTTTAAAAACGCCTTTCCACCCGTTATGCCGCACAGTTTGATGATTCAGTACATGCTGATCACTATAGTCGGCACCCTATTGTACTTCTCCTACGATGAGGCCCGCTGGGCTGAATTTAAAGCGCCAGTACTGGCGTTGTTACGCACCGACAGTATGTGGCCGGCACGCTGGCTGGCATTGTTGGCGTTGCCATTACTGGTTGCCTGGTGGACGTATGATGCCGTACGGCCGAGAATTGAATCCCCGGTTGAATTACGCCAGGTTCATCCAGCGCCGCCTTCCACACTAAAGGTCTATGGTAAAAAATATGATTTGGGGACCTTGAAAAATCCCTTGCTCGGCGAGGCGCTCAAGTCTATTCGAGCTAATCCAAAGACCGGCATAAAAAAATACCGTGCACTTGTTGACGAAGGGGCATCGCTTTATTTTCAGAATTGTTTCGTCTGCCATGGCGACCAACTCAACGGTGAAGGACATTTCGCTCAGGCCTTTAACCCCTTGCCGGCAAATTTTCAGGACGTTGGCACTATCGCGCAGCTTCAGGAAGGCTATCTGTTTTGGCGTGTCACCACCGGTGGGCCCGGATTACCAAAGGAAGGCACGCCTTGGAACTCGGCTATGCCGGTCTGGCACGAGATGCTTAAGGAAGATGATGTCTGGAAAATCATAACGTTCCTGTATGACTATGTGGGGCAAGTTCCACGTATGTGGGATCAGGCAACCTCCAAAGCAGTAACTGGCCTCAAGGAACAAATTAAAGCGGAACGCGCCAAGAGCGACGCCAAAGCGATCTATCAACATCGCTGTGCCGTATGCCACGGTAAAACGGGTACCGGGGACGGACCTGCAGCTGATTTTCTTTACCCAAGGCCGCGCGATTTCAGCCTTGGCCTGTTTAAGTACAAGACTTCGCCGGGGACTGAATTACCCAGAGATGAGGACTTGTTCAATACCATCAAGAACGGGCTGACCGGGACCGGGATGCCGGGGTGGTCGAAGATTCTTACTGATGACCAAATTCGAAAACTGATCCCGGTTATCAAAAGTTTCGATATCACCGCCGCATGGGCACCGGAAGATGCGCCGGATGAAGCGTTTGATGATGAGGGTCACTATCTGGGCAAGCAGTTAACTGTGGTCAAAGATCGGGAACCGGAAACCAAGGCTGTGGCCTACAATGAAGCCTCAATTAAGCGAGGCAAAGAACGGTTTTTGAAGGCATGTTCCAAGTGCCATGGCGAGCAGGGCCGAGGCAATATTACCTCTGGCAAAAAACTGTCCGATGATTGGGAGCAGCGTATCTGGCCCCGTGATTTGACCAAACCCTGGACCTGGCGCTACTCCGATGTCAGCGATGGTAATGACCTTGAGCAGAATCGTGCCACGACCATCAAGCGCATCTACGAGCGTTTGTCCATCGGGATCCCGGGTACACCAATGCCTGCGCATCGGGCGGTTGAAGCGGGCAATAAGGATCCAGTGAGCCTGGAAGATCGATGGAATATAGCGAATTATGTTTATTCGCTACGTGAACGTGCCGCTCCAGCCCCCCGGGCGGGAGCCGTTATTCAGGCTGCCCGCGTGAAGGGATCGTTGCCAGATTCGACTGGGGACAAGCGCTGGAGAAAAGCGATGGCGGCCACGTTGCGGCTTGCCCCGAATGTCATCAAAGACGAACGGTTATTTACGCCACTCGCCGATGCTGTAACGGTACGAGCGCTATACAACGCTAAAGAGATCGCCTTTTTGCTTGAAATCGATGACCGCACCGATAGTCGTCCTGGTGAAAAAGTGTCTGCTCAACTCCAGGATGAAACGTTGCAGATGTATTCCGATGCGGCAGCGATCCAATTTCCCCAGGAAGGTGCATGGGCATCTGTACCCGTTGTTGAAAAACCGCTTTACCGCCATGGCGACAAAACGCATCCAACCACAATCTGGTACTGGAATGCGGGTAGCGTTAAACCGGTCAAGAGCCCGAGTGCGGTGTTATTTGACGGTAGCGGGCCGGACAAACCGCTCAAGCGGCGCAAAGAAGCCAAGGATCCATTACAGGCTAAAGGACACTGGTCCCATGGTCGCTGGCAAATCATTATGAAACGTGCGCGTAAACCAGGCGATGTCACAGATGTGAGATTCAATGAGGGACGCTTCATTCCAATTTCCTTTGCCAACTGGGATGGCAGTAATGGCGAGAGTGGGTCACGGCACACCCTGACCAGCTGGTACTGGCTGGTATTGCCACCGGAATTGGACCCGCTAAAGGTGTACGGATCACCATTTGGTACTGGCCTGCTGACGTTGTTCGCTGGGCTGCTACTGGTTCGCAGTCAACGCAGGCACGGCGAAGATAGTTGAACGATTTGGTAAATATCAATCTGGATCTGAATAGATCGTTCAATTGGTCTGAGACTGGATACGGGTGGAAGTTGTTGTTATTCGGGATTATGTATTGATTTACGTTAATTCAGGAGATGGCCCGGTTATTGCTAGAGAAATAACATTAGTGATGGTAGTCATTACAGAAATTTAAACCCGAAGGGGATTGGAACTTGCGGGCCACTACGGACCGTAACGCCTGATTGCCTTCTCGATCAAACGAACCGATCTACTACGGAGGAAATGCGCATGCGCACCAATGCAATCATGCAGCGAAGCTTCGCGGGATGTGTTCTGAGCCTGGGACTCGTTCTGGGAGCTCAAGCCGATACCGCGAAACTGGGACCGGTGTCCTCAATAAAGGTGAACACGGCCCGGGCCGAACTTGGCAAACGCCTGTTCTATGATAAGCGCCTGTCTGGAGATGCAGCAATTTCCTGCGCCTCCTGCCACAAGCCGGAAAATGCCTTTGCCCATCCGGATGCATTGGCACCTGGTTACCCGGGTAACAAGCACTTTCGTAACTCACCTACGCTGGTCAATGTGGCGCTAAAAAAAACCTGGCTTCACGATGGCCGCCTCGGCACAAATCTTAATGATGTAACGCGCGAGATGATTACCGAGGACTACAGCATGAACATGGACATGCGAATCATGCAGGAACGTATGAAGCAGGATCCTGTGTACGTGAAAATGTTCAAGGCAGCCGGTTTGGGTGAACCGTCGAATGGCGGGGCGCGTAAAGCCATCCCTGAATTCATGAAAACACTCATATCGCGTGGTGCGCCTTTCGACACCGGTAAAATGTCGGACAGCGCCAAACGCGGCCAGAAACTCTTCACTGGCAAGGCGGGATGTATCCAATGCCATAATGGTCCGCTGCTTGCCGACGGCAAATATCATAACCTTGGAGTCCCGGAAAATTTTGATATTTTCCGCGACCCTTTGCGCCATCAGGCCTTTATTGCTTATGCCATGTTTCAGGGACTGCCGAATTATATGAGCCTGAAACGGGATCCGGGTGCACTGGTCCAGGATAAAAGTGTGTCAGGTTCAGAGAACCGCATCGGCGCATTCATGACCCCCGGCTTGCGTGAACTGACCTATACCGCGCCTTATATGCACAATGGAACATTGGCCACCTTGAAAGATGTCGTTGATTTTTACGACCGTGGTGGCGGTCGGGATGTAAATAAAGATGCCGCGCTGAAGCCATTACGACTTACCGGCGGGGAGAAGCGGGACTTGGTGGGCTTTCTGAAATCACTTTCCGGTAAACCTTTCACGGGCAAAAAGTATGTCTGGAACAAGGCTTATCCAAAAGAATATCCGGTCATCGCCAACTGGCGCAAAACGCGTAATTGATCTAGCGACGAGGAACGATAAATGAAACATATAACCATTCACAAGTATGCAGTCGCTGCCACTACGTTTGTTGCGGGCGCATTGATTGCAACTGCGGTACATGCGGTGAATCCAAAGCCGGCACCATTGGCTCCGCTGGGTGAGCCAGCAGTACCCATGGATAATAAAATGTCTGATGCCAAAGTGGCGCTGGGCAAATTATTATTTTTTGACCCGCGCCTGGGCGGTGACGCGTCTGTATCGTGCTCCAGTTGCCATGATCCGGAACAAGGCTGGGCCTGGGCTGAAGATCTGTCACGTGGTTATCCTGGGACGGTGCACTGGCGAAATAGCCAGTCAATCATAAATAGCGCTTATCTGGGTAAGCTCTTTTGGGCAGGTGCTGCATCGTCATTGGAAAAGCAGGCTCCCTCCGCAGCAAAAGGTGGTGTGGCCGGAAACGGTGAAAATGACATCATGGAAGCGAGGTTGGCGCTCATCCCGGAATATCGAAAACGCTTTCGCACAGTGTTCGGTGACGAATGGCCGCTGATCGGTAATGCTTGGCGTGCCATTGCTGCATTTGAACGCACGCTGGTGCAAAAAGATGCGCCTATTGATAAATACCTGAAAGGCGATAAAAGCGCACTCACAAAGCAACAACTCAAAGGCAAGAAGCTGTTTGAGGGTAAAGCGAACTGCATTGCCTGTCACAATGGTGCTTTAACCACGGATCAGGCTTTTTACAATATAGGTGTGCCTTATGCGAAGCGTTGGGAAGAAGACAGTCTTGCACAGATTTCCTTCCGCTTTGAACAATTCGCCAAGGGTGGGCCTGAGAAGCAGTACCGCACAATTAAGGACGATGCTGGACTTTATTACCGCTCCAAAAATAAATGGGACAAGGGTAAATTCCGCACACCACCGTTGCGCTATACGATGTATACAGCACCCTACATGCATAACGGTGCATTTTATACGTTAGAAGAGGTTGTGGACTTCTACAACCGAGGCGGTGTGGCTGAAGATGGTCGGACCACGGATTTTCCGCAAACGAAAAGCAAGTTGATTAAACCGCTTGGTTTGACTGATGCGGAGAAAGAAGATCTGTTGGCCTTCCTGGAGGCGTTTTCCGGGCCTGAAATTACGATGGAAAAGCCCAAATTACCCGCCTACGCCCCGTTGTTCAGTGAAGCTGAGCTACAGCTCGATTGAGGGAGATACAAGCATGACAAATAAAGACAAAGAGTGTGGCAGTCCTCGCGAACATAATTCCTGCATGATGAATCGACGCGAGTTCATGTTGTACAGTTCTTCGACCGCAGCGGCGGCAAGTACTATCAGTGTAAGCTTGCTCCCTGGAGCAGCGCAGGCGGCAATGAAACAAAAGGCTCGAGTTGTTGGTTATCCGCGCAAGAAAATAGCCAGAGTGGCCGATCTGAAAGATCACAAGCCTGTTGATTTTACCTATCCGGATGATGGGCCAAACGCAATGTGCATGTTGGTGAAAATGGGTAATGTCCCGGCTGGAGGCGGAGTCGGCGAACAACGCGATATCGTTGCGTACAGCTATCTGTGTACCCATCAGGGTGGCCCTTTGCAGGGAACCTATAAAGCAACAGATGAACATAGAACGATTGGCCCCTGCCCTCTGCACCTGTCGCTCTACGATCTGCGTCGGCACGGCATAATCGTATCCGGCCAGGCCTATGAGAGCCTGCCTCAAGTATTGCTTGAAATCGACGGTGGCGATGTGTACGCCGTAGGCATGCTGGGGCTGATCTTCGGCCGTGACAAAAATCTGATGGAATCCTAGGAGGCGCTACAATGCCGACAAACTATTATTTGCCTGAGGACTCAGCGCCTCTACCCCCAAAGCACGCTGATGTGCTTACTACTGCTTGTGACTACTGCATCGTTGCATGTGGATACAAAGTCTATCGCTGGCCCGTAGGCTCGGGCGATGGCGGCCGTCAGGCAGCCGAGAATGCCTATGGTGTGAATTTTCCCAGCGGAGCACTCCAAGACTGGGTTGCCCCGGCGCAACATAACGTCGTGATGCATAAAGGCCGTCCGCATAATATTATTATTACCCCGGATAAGCAGACCAAGGCGGTGAATCTCAACGGTGACTCCAGTATGCGAGGCGGGTTGATTGCACAAAAATGCTATAACCCGAAGACACCTACACGGGATCGGTTGACGACTCCACTGGTGCGGATTTATGGAACTTTGCAGCCGGTATCATGGGAATTTGCACTGGATATCGCCGCCGAGGTGGCAAAGCATGTGGTAGACAAACACGGGGCCAATGCCTACTCGGTAAAGACATTCTCCTACTACTACGTGGAAAATACCTACGCTATTACAAAGTTCGCTACCCGGCATTTGAATACTGCCGCTTTTACGTTCCATGACACCCCAGCCAATGTAACCTCGACGCCAGGGTTTCGTGATGCGGGTTTTGACAATTTTGCCCCGAGCTATGAAGACTGGGGGGCTGCCGATACCCTGATGGTTTGTGGTACCGATCCATACGAAACCAAAACCATCATTTATACCCAGTACATCAAACCAGCGATGGAACAGGGGATGAAAACCATCTGGTTGAATCCTCGTGAGACGGCCGGAATTGCCCATGCGAAGAAACTTGGTGGGTTACACCTGCAAATTAATCCAGGTACGGATCTTTTGGTGGTTGGCGCGATTATTCGTGAAATCCTCAACAACGGCTGGGAAGATAAGGATTGGATAAAAGAATGGGTAAATAATAAATGGGAGTCCAGCTCCGGTTTTGGCCAGGGCACCCGTAATACACCATGGCAGTGGCGTACTACATGGGGGAAATTCCAGACCAAGGGCTTCGAAGACTACAAGAAGTGGTTGCTTGGACAGAAGGAATATAATCCTAAATACGCAGCTAAAATGGCGGGGATTTCCGTAGCCGAAATTCGTAAGGCAGCCGAGATGTTGGCGAAGCCGGTCGGTGGTAAACGGCCTAAAGCCTCGTTTGGTATAGAGAAAGGGTTCTACTGGTCCAACAATACCGGAAACACCAATGCTATTTCTTCTCTGGCGACGATTTGTGGTGCCGGTGGGCGCCCGGGCCAGGTGGTCGGTCGATTTGGTGGGCATCAACGGGGTGGCACCGGCGGTGGCAAGTATCCCCGTGCAAAATCTCCGGAGAAACTGCCCGGTCGGCGCAAACGCTCACTGAATACGGATCGCTGGTTGGTATCCGGTAATACCCGTCTCGCTCACTGCATTGGAACCACCTGGATCCAATCCATGTGTGGGTCTCAGGGACTGCAGAAAAAATTCTATGAATTGGTGGTTGCCAACGAACACCAAGTCCGCAGCTACGATAAGCAAGAGATTATTGACACGCTGAAAGCTCGTGCGGACTCCGGTGGTACCGTGGTCTTCAATCAGGATATTTATCTGCGCGATCCCATTGGTCATAGTTTTGCCGATATCGTGTTCCCCGCAGCCACTTGGGGCGAAGAGGACTTTGTTCGTGCCAACGGTGAACGTCGACTGCGCCTGTACCAGAAGTTTTACGATCCACCCGGAGATGCCAAGCCGGATTGGTGGATCATTGCGCAACTGGCCAAGCGTATGGGTTTTGATGGCTTCGATTGGAAAAATACCAATGAAGTGTGTGAGGAGTCAGCGCGCTACAGTCGTGGCAACCGCAAGGCTTACAATATGATTAAGGTGGCTGCCCATCGTGAGGGCAAGACCTTACATCAGAAGTTGGCTGAATTTGGCACTGATGGAATTCAGGGCCCAACATTCTACAATTACGATACTGGTGAGTTGGTCGGTACAAAACGTATGCACGATACGACTCTGACCCAGCAGGATCTGGCCAAGAAAGGGCTTGAAAATGGGCCAAAGGGTGTCAATCTGGTCAAGAAGTGGTTGACCCACTTCAAGAGCCAGACTGGCAGAATTAATATTCAGAAACACCCTTGGAGCCTGTATTCTGATTTCTGGGAATGGCTGTCGCCCAAAGGTGATGAGCTCTGGTTCTCCGCCGGACGTATCAACGAGGTGTGGCAGTCCGGTTATGATGACGTTGAGCGTAGACCTTACGCAACGCAACGCTGGCCGGAAAACTGGGTGGAAATTCATCCAGATGATGCCAAGACAAGGGGTATAGAGTCAGGCGACAGGGTGATGATGTACTCGGATCGGGTTGCGGCGGAAAAAGACACGATACAGGGAGTGCATGGAAATGACTTCCAGTTTTCAAGTTTAATGAAAAACGGTCATATTGAACTTTCGAAAGCTGCTGTGACGGCAATTGCCATTGTTACGCCGGTGGTCAAGAAAGGCATGTTGTATTCCAACATGATCGATATGCGCCAGCCTTCAAACTCTCTGGCTGCCCGTGTAGTTGATCAGATCAGTGGTAACTACAATTATAAAATGGGTGTTGCCCGGATAAGGAAGATAGGTGAATCGAAGTACAAAACGGAGTATAGGAACTTTTCCTGGGCACCGCGAAATATTGCCTAGTAGAATTTGCTAACTATTTGAACTGGCGCGGTATGTGTAAGCATACCGCGCTTTTTTTTGCTTTTAAGGTGCGTCAACCAGAACCAAAGCAGAAGTGAATCTGGCGGCATAGGCGGTCAAGTTGCCGTCTGGCAATAATGCCTCAATAGTCTCAGCGCGTGTCATCTTCCTGGCGAAGAGCCACCGTATTTTCTTGTGGGCGGCGCGCCACCATATCGATTTCTACCAATGCATCCCGGGCCAGGCCGGTAACGCCGACACAGGTTCTGGCCGGGCGCCGGTGCGGCAGGAAATAACTGGCATACGTCAGGTTCATTTGCGCGTAATCCCGTTTGAATTCCGTTAGGTATGCGCGTACCTGAATGACGTGCTCGAGAGTAAGGCCAATGCCGTTCAGGACAATGATCACGTTATCCATTACTCGCCGGGTTTGCGCCTCGATGCCTTCGGGTAAGGCGGCGGTATCGTCTTGTGGCCAGGTGGGCATCTGCCCGGTTATGTGGACCCAGCCGTCGCATTCGACTGCATGGCTGAAGGGGGCGACTGGCTGGGGAGCATCCTCCAGCAGGTAAAAGGTCGGTGTGGTCATGTTTGCGCAGATATTCCTGATGGCGACAATGAAATTGGCAGGACGCCTATCATACCCATGCACAGATGAAAAATAACCTGAAATTAACTTGCATAATATGCACCTGAGGCGCTATTTTTTCGCCCTCTCAGACACAGATGGTCCCTGGCTCACAAACATTGTTGTCGCGGCACATCGATTCGAAATTCGTAACTAAATAGGTGCGCATAAATCCAGATCACTGTAGCCAGTAAGAGGGGAGAAGTC
>CAZAWX010000099.1:0-12437 GCA_964488985.1 uncultured Ectothiorhodospiraceae bacterium | reverse complement strand
TTCTCCCCTCTTGCTGGCGGGCACCCCACTACGATTTTCTGAAGTGGATTTATGCTCAGCTATTTAGTGTGAACAGAATTTTCGCACAGCGATTCAGATCAGCCGGGTCAACCACGCCCACAACCGGCCCAGATATTCGTGTAACGCCAAACCACTGCTTGCGAAGGCACCGACAGAGGGGATCCAGTCCATCAGTTGTAATTTGTGGGCTGGGTCGATTTTGTACACCGTCGGTGCCGACAGCACCTTGAAGCCAGTGGCCGCAAAAATATCAGTAGCCCGATGCATGTGACTAACGTGGCTGACCAGGACGATACGTTCGATGTGATCGGCCTTTAACAAATCCCGGGTGTAGCGGCCATTTTCAACCGTGTTGCGGCTGCGCTTTTCTATCCAGCGCACCGGTACATGGAATTCTTCCCGTAGAGTGCGGGCCATCAGTTCACCTTCCGTAGGCCCTGGCCCGAACACCGCACCACCGGTTACCGCCAATGGCAAACCCGTAGCACGTTGCAGGTACGCAGCAAAGCGGATCCGTTCCAGGGTGCTTCCAGAAACAGACATCCCTCCATATTCAGGGGCATACCGACGTCCACCGCCAAGGACCACGATGGCCTGTGCACTCAGCAGGCGAGGATCTTCGGAGGTAACCACCGGGATATCCTCAAGCCCGGATCTCAACTGAGTGCTCACCCATGGCGTGGAGAACAACCAAAAGCCACCGACGGCGATGATCACGAAAAAATTTGATAATGCCCTGCGCCTGCGCCGCACCAGTCCGGCCAGCAAAAACAGGCCGAGAATACCGCCGGGCGGCAGGATCAAAGCCGCAATCAGCTTGGTGATCAGCAGCAGGTCAACACTCAACTGACAACATCGCCCGCAGCTTGCCGGTCGGCATAGTACGAAGATCGCACTAACGGGCCACTGGCGACATTGGCAAAGCCCAGAGCTTTGGCCTGATCAGCCAGTTCATCAAATTCATCTGGATGCCAATAACGTTCTACCGGCAAATGATGGCGACTGGGAGCCAGGTACTGGCCAACGGTCAACATACTGCAGCCATGGGCGCGCAAATCCTTTAACACCTCCAGCACCTCGGCATTTTCCTCCCCAATGCCCACCATCAGACCGGACTTGGTCGGCACCTCGGGGCAGCGAGCGCCAAATTCCTTGATCAGTCTTAACGACCAGGCATAGTCTGCACCGGGCCTCGACTGTCGATATAGCCGCGGTATTGTCTCCAGATTGTGGTTAAACACATCCGGTGGGTCGGCGACGAGAATATCCAGCGCCTTGTCCATTCTGCCGCGAAAATCAGGTACCAGTATCTCAATTTGGGTTGCCGGAGCCTGGCGGCGCAGTTCCCGGATACAGGCAGCAAAATGCGCCGCTCCGCCATCACGCAGATCATCCCGGTCGACTGAGGTAATCACCACATAGCGAAGTTTCAGATCCCTGACAGCCTCGGCCAGATGCCGGGGTTCGGCCGCATCCAGAGGATCAGGCCGGCCATGGGCAACATCACAAAACGGGCAGCGCCGGGTGCACAATTCACCCATGATCATGAAGGTGGCGGTACCGTGGGAGAAACACTCCCCCAGATTTGGACAGGAGGCCTCTTCACAAACGGTTTTCAAACTCTGGCGCCGCAGCAGCGTTTTGACCTCGCGAACCTGCGCGCCTATGGGTGCACGAACCTTGATCCAGGCAGGTTTTCGTGGCATTCGCCCTGCTGGGCTCGTGATTTTGACTGGATTTTTTGCAGTTTTATCCGCTCCACGCTGAGCGCGGGGTGTCGTATTGACTGCAATTTTAACTTCAATGCTCATGATGAAAAGTATCGCATAAGGAATTCATAAATGTATCACCGGTATCAGCACCCAGTGCTCAATCTCCCAGCGGTGGTCCCCACAGATTAACGATCCGACAAAACAACTGTGCTGTCATTTCAGCGTCATAAATCGCCGAGTGTGCCTCACTGCTATTCCATTCAAGCCCCGATTTTTGCGCAGCCCTGGAAAGCACGGTCTGGCCATAGGCCAATCCCCCCAACGTCGCTGTATCAAAACAGGAAAACGGGTGGAATGGATTGCGCTTTATCCCGGTACGACTGACCGCTGCATTTAAAAACCCCAGGTCGAAAGCCGGATTGTGACCGACAAGTATGGCCCGGGTACAACCACTGTCTTTGACCGCCGCGCGCACCGGATCGAAGATTTTTTTCAACCCCTCGCGCTCAGGTAAAGCCAGGCGCAGCGGATGGTCCGGATCGATGCCATTAAAATCAAGCGCCGCCTGTTCGAGGATGGCTCCGGGAAAGGGTTGCAAATGGCAGGCATGCGTTGCTTTCAATTGCCACTGTCCGTGCGCATCGACCTCAAGCAGCACCGCAGCTATCTCCAGCAGTGCATCCGTATTGGCATTGAACCCTCCAGTTTCCACATCCACCACGACGGGTAAAAAGCCCCGAAAGCGACTCGCCAATGGACTTTTTGGTTGGGTTTCAGCGATCATTGAAGCCTCCAGGGCAATGTTTCTCCGGCCCTAAACGGTATCAGCGCACCCTCGGCATAGCGCAGTGATTGGGGCACATCCTGAGGTGTTTGAATCAGCGTGACCGTGTCCTGATTCAATTCAAGTGCATAAAAATTTGCCCCATGAACGCTGGCAAATCCTTCCAGACAGGCCAAGGCATCACAACTGGCAAATGCCTCGGCATATAAAGCCAACGCATAAGGTGCCGTATAAATTCCGGCGCAACCACAGGCAGATTCCTTGGCCAGACGTGGATGTGGTGCAGAATCAGTACCCAGAAAAAATTTTTCACTGCCACTGGTCGCCGCGGCCAGCAACGCCTGGCGGTGTACTTCGCGCTTGGCAACGGGCAGACAATAAGCATGAGGACGCAGTCCACCGCTGAATATTGCGTTGCGATTGATCAATAAATGGTGGGCGGTAATCGTCGCGGCCAGGTTCGGCGGTCCTTGTTTGACGAAAGCCACCGCCTGGGCCGTCGTAATGTGTTCAAAGACCACTTTTAACTGTGGGTAGCGTTCCAGCAGCGGTTGCAAAACCCGTTCGATAAACACCGCTTCCCGGTCAAAGATATCCACGCTCGGATCTGTGACTTCGCCATGCACCTGGAGCACAAGTTGTCGCTCCTGCATGGCACTTAGAACAGCGTCCAGCGCCCTGATATCAGCGATGCCACCTTCACTGTTGGTGGTTGCACCGGCTGGATATAGCTTTATGCCATGAATAAAACGGCTGTCACAGGCCGCATCGACATCAACGACCGTCGTCTGAGCAGTCAGATAAAGCGTCATTAACGGAGTAAATGCACGGTCCTTGGGACAGGCGTCCATGATCCGCTGTCGATACGCAAGTGCCTGTTCAGCGTTGCCCACAGGTGTGGCTAAATTAGGCATAATGATCGCGCGGGCGAAGACGCTACTGGCATCGGCCACGGTACGCCCCAGTGCCTCGCCATCGCGTAAATGAAGATGCCAGTCATCGGGTCGGCGCAGCGTCAAGCGGGTAGTCAACGGATTTCCTTAATTCAATTCGATAGCCCACCACAGCCCCGCATCGCCATCCCCTGCCGGACCCCCCCGTAATCGGGACTCCTTGAATCGAGCTATACTAGAGCTACGGATGCCAAGACCTGCCGTGATCTGTATATTATTGCATGTCACGCCACTGACTGTACCGATTTCGCGATCAGGAACAGCTGTGATTCCCACTCCAGACCTTCGCACTTAAGTTTTGAGTCGCATTACAGCTATACTGGCATCGCTGCGCGCCAAGCGCTTGGATCTGAACCAGACGAATTTTTGAGGATGCATTGATGGCAGTAATACCTAATTCCGGTCCCGTGGACACCGATATCGATCAGAGTGAAACTGACGAATGGATTGAATCCCTGGAGGCAGTCATCGATCGCGACGGTGCCGACCGAGCCCGCTATCTGGTTGAACAACTCATCGCCAAGACCCAGGAACACACCACGTCCCTGGCCTATACCGCCAATACGGCCTACGTCAATACAATCCCCTACAACAGTGAAAAACACACCCCCGGGGATTCGGCAATTGAATGGCGTATTCGCTCTTTGATCCGCTGGAATGCCCTGGCAATGGTTGTTCAGGCCAACCGCATCACCAGTGAATTGGGCGGACATATTGCCAGTTTTGCCTCCAGCGCAACCCTTTACGACGTTGGTTTCAATCATTTCTGGCATGCTCCAAGCGAGCGTCATGGCGGCGATATGGTCTTCATGCAGGGCCATTCTGCGCCGGGGATCTATGCCCGGGCGTTCCTGGAGGGCCGTCTGGACGAAGATGATCTACAACGTTTCCGCCAGGAGGCCAGTGGCCCGGGATTGTCCTCTTATCCCCATCCCTGGTTAATGCCGAAATTCTGGCAATTCCCAACGGTATCCATGGGCCTGGGTCCGTTGATGGCTATTTATCAGGCCCGATTCATGAAATACCTGCACAACCGCGCACTGGTTGATGCCGAAAAGCGTAAGGTCTGGGCTTTCATGGGCGATGGCGAAATGGATGAGCCTGAATCACTGGGAGCCATCACTTTGGCATCCAGAGAAAAGCTCGACAATCTGGTTTTTGTCATCAACTGTAACCTACAACGCCTGGATGGCCCGGTACGCGGTAACGGTAAAATTATTCAGGAACTTGAAGCAGCATTTCGCGGCGCAGGTTGGAATGTCATCAAGGTCATCTGGGGTTCTTATTGGGATCCGCTGCTGCAACGTGATACCAAAGGGCTTTTACGCAAGCGTATGGAAGAGGCAGTTGATGGGGAGTACCAGGCCTTTAAAGCCAAAGGCGGTGCCTTTACCCGGGAGTTTTTCTTCGGTAAATACCCGGAACTCAAGCAGATGGTGGCAAATCTGTCCGATGAGGACATCTGGCGATTGAATCGCGGTGGCCATGATCCTCACAAGGTCTACGCTGCATATGCCGAGGCCGTCAAACACAAAGGTCAACCCACGGTCATCCTGGCAAAGACAGTCAAGGGTTATGGTATGGGTGAAGCCGGTGAAGGTCAGAACATCACCCATCAGCAAAAGAAAATGGGCGAGGATGCACTGAAAGCATTCCGTGATCGTTTCGATATTCCCATCACAGATGAAAAAATTGCCCAGGCGCCCTTTTATCGCCCGGCTGAGGACAGCCCGGAAATTCGTTATATGAAAGAACGGCGGGCTTCACTGGGGGGCGCACTACCGCAACGGCGCACTGACGCCACCCCTCTGGAGATCCCGGAACTGACTGATTTCAGTGCCCAACTCAAGGGGACAGGGGACCGGGAAATTTCCACCACCATGGCGTTTGTCCGTATTCTTACCACCCTGACCCGCAGCAAGACCATTGGCAAGAACATCGTACCGATCATTCCTGACGAGGCCCGCACTTTCGGCATGGAGGGATTATTCAGACAACTGGGTATTTACGCTCCCAGCGGCCAACTCTATGAGCCAATGGATTCTGATCAACTCATGTACTACCGTGAGGATCGAAAAGGCCAGGTATTGCAGGAAGGCATTAACGAGGCGGGGGCCTTCTCATCGTGGATTGCGGCTGGAACGGCATACAGTAATCACGGTATCAATATGATTCCGTTCTATATTTACTATTCCATGTTCGGTTTTCAACGGATCGGGGATCTGGCATGGGCAGCGGGTGACATGCAGGTCCGAGGATTCCTCCTCGGTGGCACCGCCGGACGAACAACCTTGGCTGGAGAAGGACTGCAACACGACGACGGTCATTCACATCTACTGTCCGCTAATATTCCGAACTGCATTTCCTACGACCCGACGTACAGCTACGAGTTGGCAGTGATCATTCAAGACGGCTTGCGGCGTATGTACAAAGAACAGGAAAATGTGTTCTATTACATCACGGTAATGAATGAAAACTACACCCACCCGGATATGCCGCAAGGCTGTGAAGAAGGCATTCTCAAAGGCATGTATCTGCTTGGTGAAGGTCAGGGCGAAGGCCCCACCGCGCAACTTCTGGGCAGTGGTACGATTCTTCGTGAAGTTGAGGCAGCAGCACAACTGCTGCACGATGACTTTGATATTCGTGCCGATGTCTGGAGCGTGCCATCGTTTACCGAGTTACGTCGTGAGGGCCTTGCCGTGCGGCGCTGGAATATGCTGCATCCACAGCAGGCACCACGGCGCAGCTACGTGGAACAATGTCTCGCCGACAGAACTGGGCCTGTGATCGCCTCTACGGACTACGTTAAATTATACGCTGATCAAATCCGTGAGTTTGTTCCTGGCAATTATGTAAGCCTGGGTACAGATGGATTTGGTCGCAGCGATATGCGTACCGCGCTACGGGACTTTTTCGAGGTCGATCGATATCACATCGTTCTCGCGGCGATCAAAGCCCTGTGCGATCAGGGCGACCTTGCACCGGAACGGGTGCAGACGGTCATTGAAAAATACGGCCTCGATCCGGAACGCCCCAATCCTGTAACTGTTTGACGCTGAGGACCGCATTGTGAGTGAACTGAAAGAAGTACTGGTTCCGGATATCGGCGATTTCAGCGATGTACCGGTCATAGAAATATTTGTCGAACCCGGCGACCAGGTGGTGGCCGAAGATCCTCTGATGACACTGGAAAGCGACAAGGCAACGTTGGATATACCAGCTCCTTTTGCTGGGACTGTCAGTGAAATTAAAGTTGTCGTAGGCACGAACGTCTCGGAAGGTTCGGTACTGCTGAGCATGGAAATAACCGGGGAATCCGCACAAAATGCCGTTTCCGATATCAACAATGACGCCGCCGCGCCAGCGGCCAGTGTGCAAGCCACCCAAGCATCTGCAACGGCATCTGCAACGGCATCTGCAACGGCGCCTGCAACGGCACCAACGGCTGAAGCGGATGTTCCAAATACGGCCGCTGTACCCGCACCACTACTGGTGACTGTCCCGGACATTGGTGATTTTAAAGACATTCCAATCATCGAAGTTCTGGTGGCCAGCGGTGACCAGGTCAGTGCCGAGGATCCGCTGGTAACGCTTGAAAGTGATAAAGCTACGATGGATGTACCGAGTCCGGCCACTGGCACAGTGCTAAGGATTCTTGCGACCCCGGGCGATACCGTGTCGATGGGCTCGGCTTTATTGGAATTAACCTCGACGCAGAGCGCACCCGCACCTGAAGTAATGAGTGAATCACCTGCAGTGGCGGAAAAACCGGAACTCACGGAAACTGCCGGGACACCGGCCAGCACAACGCCGCCTCAAGCGAGCAACGTTGCATCTCCGGCACAGCCAGGGTCCTCACAAGCAGGCCCCAATGCATCAAGAGCGCACCCTCACCCTTTACAGGGCCAGTGCGCGCCAATGAACCCCACAGCTCGTTCCCATGCTACCCCGGCGGTACGCTATTTCGCCCGCGAGTTGGGTGTCGATCTCAATACCGTCACGGGTACCGGCCGCAAAGGTCGCATTCTGAAACAAGACGTCAAACAGCATATCCGTCAGGCTTTAACTGCGCCTGTTGCGGCTGCAACTGCGCTGACATCCGGAATCGGAATTCCACCAGTACCTGAGGTGGATTTCTCCAAGTTCGGACCGATCGAAGAACACAAACTGTCTCGCATCAAGAAAATCTCAGGGCCGCATTTACAACGCGCCTGGTTAAATGTGCCCCATGTCACGCACCACGATGAAGTCGATGTCACTGAGCTTGAAGCCTTCAGGAAATCGCTGAAAGAAGAAGCTGCGAAACGCGAGTTACGCATCACCGCCCTCGCCTTTATCCTCAAGGCCGTCGCCAAAACCTTGGCTGAGTTTCCAACCGTTAACGCCAGCCTTAGCGCCGACGGCGCCAGTCTGATTTTAAAACACTACTTTCATATCGGCATCGCCGTAGACACCCCCAACGGCCTGGTCGTACCTGTACTGCGGGATGTGGATCGTAAAAGTCTGTACGAACTGGCCGCTGAAATGGGCGATATCAGCGCGCGTGCGCGACAAGGCAAACTGAAGCCCGATGAAATGCAGGGCGGGTGCATGAGCATCTCCTCACTGGGCGGCATTGGCGGCACGGCATTTACACCCATCGTCAACGCCCCGGAAGTCGCCATTCTCGGTGTCACCCGAGCTCGAATGCAACCCGTGTGGAACGGCAAGGAATTTATTCCCAGACTGATGCTGCCCCTCGATTTGTCCTATGATCATCGCGTCATTGACGGTGCAGAAGCAGCGCGTTTCGTTGCCTTTCTGGGTTCGATTCTAAGTGATGTCAGACGTTTGTTACTGTAACTTCAGAGTCCATTATGGCTGCAATAATTGAAATTCAAGTCCCGGACATCGGTGACTTTAGTGATGTGGAAGTCATCGAAGTCCTGATCAATGTCGGCGACAGTGTTATAGCTGAGCAACCATTGATCACGCTGGAAAGCGACAAAGCCAGCATGGATATACCCAGCCCACAGGCTGGAACGATTGAACAACTGCACATCAAGCTCGGTGATAGAGTCAGCGAAGGCAGTATCATCACCAGTTTAGGGGTCCAGAACGCCGCTACAGAGACTGAACAAAACAACAGTTTAAATTCGAACTCTGACAGTATCCAAACGCAACACAATTCGACCTCCACCAGCATAGATGCCGAGCCCACGACAGCGATAACCGGCACAGTGGATCAGGAGATGCACTGTGAAGTTGTGGTTCTCGGTGCTGGCCCCGGTGGCTACACTGCTGCTTTTCGTGCAGCCGATTTAAGTCTGCAAACAATTCTGGTGGAGCGCTACCCAACCCTGGGCGGTGTTTGTCTGAACGTGGGGTGCATCCCCTCCAAAGCCTTGTTGCATACCGCCGAAGTCATCACCTCGGCCCGGGCCATGACCGAGCACGGCTTGAGCTTTGCTGAACCACAACTTGATCTGGGCAAACTTGCTGGCTGGAAAGACAGTATTGTAAAACAGTTAACACGCGGGCTCAGTGGCCTCGCCCGGCAACGCAAAATCGAGGTCGTGCAAGGCAACGGGCAATTCAGTTCTGCAAACACTCTGGATGTGGCTACCGAAACTGGCAACACACGCATCCATTTTAAACAGGCCATTATCGCCGCAGGTTCTCAGCCCGTCGCAATTCCAGCCTTCCCCAATGATGATCCCAGGCTCATGGATTCCACCGCCGCATTACAACTCGATGGCATTCCACAACGACTGCTGGTTGTGGGTGGCGGTATCATCGGTCTGGAAATGGCCTGTGTCTATGCCGCCCTGGGCAGCCGAATAACGGTTGTTGAACTGCTGGACGGACTTATCCCGGGTTGCGATCGTGATATTGTCAGGCCCCTGCAAAAGCGCATCAGCAGCCACTATGAAAATATCTTTTTGAAAACTCGGGTGACTGCCATTGAACCCGGTGAGGTCGGCCTTAGGGTCCATTTTGACGGACCAAAAGCACCTGCTGAGGACACGTTCGACAAAGTATTGGTAGCGGTCGGCCGTACACCCAACGGCAAAAACATCGGTGCCGAAATTGCCGGTGTGCAGGTCGATGATCGCGGCTTCATCAGCGTCGATGCCCAACAACGAACCAACGTTCCGAACATCTTTGCCATTGGCGATCTCACCGGCCAGCCCATGCTCGCGCACAAGGCCACACATGAAGCCAAGGTTGCCGCCGAAGTATGTGCGGGGCATAAAGCCGCCTTTGATCCCATCACCATTCCCTCGGTGGCCTACACCGATCCAGAGGTCGCCTGGACTGGACTAACGGAAGATCAGGCTAAAGCCGGGAAAATTGACTATGACAAGGCGAGCTTCCCCTGGGCGGCCAGTGGCCGGGCATTGGGACTGGGCCGCAGTGAAGGCGTAACCAAGGTTCTGTTCGATAAGGAAAGTCGGCGCATACTCGGTGCGGGTATTTGTGGCCCCCATGCCGGTGATTTAATTGCCGAGGCCACACTGGCCATTGAGATGGGGGCTGATGCCATGGATATTGGGCTAACCATTCATCCACACCCAACGCTTTCCGAAACCATCAATTTCGCTGCAGAAATGGTTGAAGGCACCATAACCGACCTGTACCTGCCGAAAAAGTAGTACGCCACAAAGCACTGAACGCATGCATCGCGCTTTTGTCAACGAGCCTCAAAGCCCGCTGAAAATACATTATCAGCAACTCGGTGTCGGCCCGCCGCTGGTCATTTTTCACGGATTGTTTGGCAGTGGCACGAATTGGCGGACCATGGCACGGCGGTTTACCGATTGCCGTGAGGTATTCCTGCCGGACGCCCGCAATCATGGTGCGTCAGGGCACGCCATGGGCATGGATTATCTCACCCTGGCGGACGATGCACTGCGATTTCTCGACAGCCAGAATATCGCCGCAGCCGATATCATCGGCCACAGTATGGGTGGCAAAACAGCCATGCAACTGGCCCTGACACAACCACAGCGCGTACGTTCATTACTGATCGCTGATATTGCCCCGACAACCTCCGCCTCGGATCACCTGCCACTGATTAAGATTTTGCAGTCATTGCCCCTGGCTCGGCTTGGCGATCGTCGTGCCGTCGATGACGCACTGTCAGAGACGGTTCCAGATCCCGGACTGCGGGCCTTTCTGCTGCAAAATCTCGTCAGTCATAAGCAGCGCTTGCACTGGCGAATCAACTTGCCCGCATTAAGCGCCGCCATGGATGATCTTCTCGAATTTCCCCAGCCACCCCCAGGCACCTGTTACGAAGGCCCCACCCTATTTTTAAGGGGTGAAAAATCTGACTATATACGTGATGAACACAGGGCAATGATCCAGCGCTATTTCCCCGCAGCCGAAATTAACACCATTCACAACGCAGGCCATTGGCTACATGCAGAGCAACCCGCCGCATTCGCCAGCCACAGCAGGCGGTTTTTCGGTTGTCCTCAACAATGAAACCCTCCCTTTGGTGGTGTTTGATTACCGCCAAAATACTATTCATTGGCTGTGGATTTCTCATCACCCAGGCACAGGCCCAACAAGCCTTCACCCCACGCTCAGCAGTGGACGGTGAATATGCATTGTCCTCAACCTATGCACCCGGAGCTACATATCAAGGGATCAAGCTGCTGGGGACAGTCAAACTTGCCCCGCTGGAACCTCGAGGACTGCCCATGGAGGAGTTATCAGGCCTGGCATTTGACCAGGATGAAAACATCCTCTACGCCCTTTCGGACCGTGGCCGCCTCTATCATCTGCGGCCTGCGTTCGTCGATACACGATTAAAGGATGTCCAGTTACTGGCCGTATACCCGCTTATGGATGTACATGGCAAACCTCTCAAAGGCCGCCTGGCCGACTCAGAAGGGCTGCTTGCTCAGCGGGAAAGAAACGGAATTAAAGGCGATACGCAATTGGTCATCAGCTTTGAACGTCGGCATCGTATTGTCCGCTACACACCTGAAGGCCGTTTTTCGGGCCGCTTGAATTTACCGCCCCGGTTGGCAGATAAACACCGTTATCAGAAGCCAAACCGGGGAATTGAAGCCGTTGCAGATGACTCTGATTACGGACTGCTGGCAGCCCCTGAGAAACCTTTCAAGGACAGTTCCAATAACGAAGTTGAAATCGTTGCCTTGAACAAACCCGGTATCTTCTGGCAGTACCCACTGGCCGCTGAACCCAACGCCGCACTGGTCGGAATGGAAATATTGCCTGACGGTTCACTGCTGGCCCTGGAACGTGCGCATGGCCGTTATTTTATCCCCTTCATTACCAGTATCCGCAGGGTACGGCGTTTGCCGGTGGATCACCGCAAACCCCTCGAAGTGACGACGTTGGCCCGGCTTAGTACTGACCAAGGCTGGAACCTTGATAACTTTGAAGGCCTCACACGACACCTCGGACAGCGTTTTTTTATCGTGAGTGACGATAACGCCATGATTTATCAATCCACTCTGTTGAGTTATTTCGAAGTTCTGGAATTTGACACGCTTCAAAGAAACCGGGCTGCTTCTTCCCTAAAGTTGCATTGACAAACGACCTGTAGAGCGAAGTTAAAATGGCAAGCAACCAAAATGGCAATAACGCCCCAGGTAGTGCACAGGTATTAAACGAAACTTTACTTGCACAATTTATCCCTATGTCCGGAATTCGGGCCGAGCACCTGCGCGAACTGTGCCAGCATGCAAGTATCCTGGAGTTACAGCGCGATGAGACACTACGAGGCGAATCAACCCGAGCCGGCACAATTCACTATGTTGTCAGCGGCTCACTACGTCTGCATGGCGGTAAAGCCCCGCAAGAAACCGTTATCGGCGGGGAAAAAAGTTCGCGCTATGCACTACTTGGGCTTCAGGGTGAAAAACGCTGAGCAACACGTGAAACACCCCGCGTGTCGTCGCTTGACGGACGAGGCACAGTGAGACACGCCACTGTCTTGCGTCATGA
>CAZAWX010000098.1:0-12483 GCA_964488985.1 uncultured Ectothiorhodospiraceae bacterium | reverse complement strand
TTAATGCCTCGTTGTGCCGGAATCCACATCCGCAACCACTGCCATACGCATAATGGCCTCTAAGGTTTGACAACGTTGGGTCGTATCCCGGGCTTCGAGCAAGGCTTGCTTTTCCTCACCTGAAAAGGGCAGATTCATGGCCAGAAAATCAACAATATAAGGTGCAGGCTTTTCCTCAAGGGCGTGCCAGTCAATACGTATCCCGTTGACCTTGAGATAGTGTTCGAGGGTTTGCTTAAAATTTCCTGATGGCAGTACAAAATCAGGATCCGGGTTTAAATCTGCAGCATATTCGGACCAGTCGACCGCCATTGTCCGATAGCCATGATGTAAAGCCATTTCCTTTTTGATTCGAAACCGGCAAACGCCATGTAAATGAATCAACAAGCGCCCATCATCGATTTCATTAAACACGGTGATTCGTCCCACACAGCCCACTGCAAACGTGACTACCGGGTCATGGCCTGCTTTGCCTTCATCTGGTTGCAGCATGCCGATAAGCCGGTCTTGTGCAAATGCATCGAGAATCATGTTCAAGTAGCGCGGCTCAAAAATGTTCAATGGTAATAAGGTGCGTGGCAACAATGTTGCACCCAACAGCGGGAATACCGGCAGGATATCGGGTAATTCATCCAGGCTTTTGGGATCAAACGGATTCATTCCTACCGTCCAGTGCCTGTCTTGTCAGTGCTCTTCGGGAAAGACGACATCATACCCGTCGCCTTTCCAGGCTTTCAAACCGCCATCGAGATGCCGCGATTTGTTAAACCCGGCGTCCTGTGCCATTTGTACCGCCATAGCTGAACGCTCGCCATAAGCACAATAAAAAACCAGTTGCCGAGGCGAACTTTCCAGTAAGCCATGCAGAATTCCCCCGGCGCCCACACTTGCCTCAACCTGGGCATAGGGCACATGCACAGCGCCTGGAAATAGACCCTGTTGGCTGCGTTCCTCCGCATCACGTAAATCAACCAATAACACCTCGTTGTTTTTTATTTGTGCTGCCAATTGTGTTGCTGTGACACTCCAACCACGGGCACTTATCTGTTCCTGAGACAAGCCGATTTTCATATTGGCGGGCACCGCAACATCCATAAATTTTGGATTCGGCAAATTAAGATTTCCCATCAACTCCACATACTCATCGACGCCGGCAACTTGCAGACGCGGATTGAAACAGCGCTCCTCGGCAATGGTGCTCTGGGTGTCCCCCTTATAATCATGGCCAGGATAAACCCGGGTCTCATCAGGCAGTCTGAGTAAGCGTTCGAAGATACTGTGATACTGGGTCGCAGCATCACCATTTTGAAAGTCGGTGCGCCCAGTACCGCGGATCAACAGCGTATCACCGGTAAACACCCGGTCGTTGAGCAAATAACAGCACGAATCATCCGTATGCCCCGGCGTGTACAAAACGGTCAGATCCAGACCTTCGGCCAAGACATGATCACCGTCATTGACTCTCATTGACACCACATCAACTTTGCTGTTCTCACTCATCACCGTCACACAGCGGGTGCGATCACGCAGAGCCCCAAGGCCTGTAACATGATCCGCGTGCAGGTGGGTATCCAGGGCTTTGACCAGGCGCAAATCAAGTTCCGTCAACAGTTGCAGATAACGATCCACCTGTTCGAGTACCGGATCGACAAGCAGCGCTTCACCTCCCGGGCGACTGGCGAGCAAATACGTGTAGGTGCAGGAATCACGGTCGAACAATTGCCTGAATATCATCCGATCTTCTTTCTCATGTACTATTAAACCGGTAATTATATTAACCCAGCAAAAATACTCAGACTACGGCTGCCACATCTGCAGGTATTATCCGGGGCGTTAATTCGACACAAACAGGGAGCTTCATCATGGACCAGGATATGTATGACAAAGGGCTTGAAATCCGCAAATCGGTACTTGGCGACGAATATGTCAATCGCTCTATCAACAGCGTCGACGATTTTAATCGCGATTTTCAACAGTTCGTCACCGAATACTGCTGGGGTGCCTGCTGGGGCCGGGAGGCTCTTGATAAACAGCAACGGTCGTTGCTGAATCTGGCCATGCTCGCATCACTGGGACGCTGGGAAGAGTTTGAACTACATTTTGTTGGGGCGCTAAACAATGGCTGCAGTCTCAATCAGATCCGCGACACTTTGTTTCAGGTCGGTGTTTATGCCGGGATCCCTTGCGCCGTGTCGGCCTTCAAAATTTCCCGACGCATCTTGAAAGAACGTGAGACGCAAACCGCAGGCGCCCGTTCTGAAGCGTGAAAAATCCGCCGAGAATTTGCCTGATACATGCTCTCACGGCATCAGTGACACCAATTGAATGTGCCTTCAATCAAGTTTGGCCACAGGCAACGCGGGTTAATTTGCTCGATGATTCTCTGAGCACAGATCTGGCCCGGGAGGGTGAAATCACCCCCGCCATGACTCAGCGGTTCATCGATTTGACCCAGTATGCTGTCACCACCGGGGCGCAGGCGGTATTGTTTACCTGCACCGCTTTTAATCGTTGCATTGATGCGGCCAGCGAAGCCTTTGCTATCCCGGTCTTAAAACCTGACGAAGCCATGATTGAAAAAGCCTTGGACTACGGATCCAGGCTTGGACTGCTGGCGACCTTTTTACCAACCATGGCCTCTGCCACAGAACAGATTCAAAACACGGCAAAATCACGGAGCATGATTCCAAGACTGGATGCCCATCTCGTCGAAGGCGCACTTGAAGCGTTGCAATCAGGTGATGGCGTCACTCATGACCGCCTTGTGGCTGCCGCTCTGCAACGCCTTGGAGATTGTGATGCCATCATGTTGGCACAATTCTCCATGGCCAGAGCAGCCATAACCCTGGACAGTACACCCCCTGTTCTGACCAGTCCTGTTGCTGCAGTTGAAAAGCTACGCGGTCTGCTGCAATGACATGTTTTTCATTTCAAAGTCCGATTGCAGCGAAACTTTAATGGATCAAACGGGGATATCTTCTGTCCCCCAATCCGGCCTGGCATAGGCGCGGTGGGAGTACACCAACGGCAATCCTTTGCCAGTTTGTGTTGCCACCACCCGGCCAACAAAGATCTGATGCGTACCCTCTTTAAGCACCGCATCGACACGGCAGTCGAAGGCCGCCAATCCCCCTTGCAAAACCGGCGCGCCCGTCTCAAGACACGACCATTGCCCCACTGCAAATTTGTCCGTTGGTGCATCCGGGCACTGGCCGGCAAATAATTCGGAAAACGCTTGCTGGCCAGCCTCCAGGACATTCAGACAAAAGACACCATTTTCCAGAATTGCCACGGTGGCCTCGCTTTGCTCGTGAATACACACCAATAATGTAGGAGGCTCGGCCGTTACAGACGTGGCGGCACTGACGGTGACTCCAGCACGCCCGGCCTTACCACCGGTTGTCACGATGTTCACACTGTTCGCCGCTCTGGACATGGCCTCCACGTAATCGCGGCGACTGACCAGTGTGAACCCTGCCTCTGCCGTCGACTGATTGTGGGTATATTTCGGAAAGCTACGAATATTCATGAAGGCCTGATGCTGTTTGCTGAAAAAAGTGGAACGTATCGGTTAGAAGAATTTTTGTAAGTGAAATCTGGGCGATATGCCCCCCTCCAATGTACAGGCCATCCTCACGTGGGCCAGCTTACTGATAACAAGCAATTCTGGCACATAAAATGCTAGGGATGTAGTTGAGAGGGATTTGAACTTAGATAACGAACGACACAACGTCTTCCCTGTGTGAATCACCGCTGAATAAATTTGTATTTTCTATACAAATAACAATAACTTAAAGAAACTGATAATTATTCCCGGCGCATCACCAAAATATGGATGGATGATTACATGTCGTCTAACGACAACAACTGATTTGAGATCATACAGATGAATCCGACCTACAGTTGGCATAGCAATGTAAATTATACTGGCACCGACAAGGGCTATATCGATCCCGGTGATAATTCAAGGCGTGGCTGTTATCGTTTGCCATTTAAACTACCCGTCCAGTTTGAGTTGACCGGTGGACCCGTCATTTCAGCATTCAGCCATGATCTATCCGTCAACGGTATGCAGATACGTTGTGAGCATCCTCACCTTCGGCAACTTGCAAAAAATAAGTCTGTCTACCCTAATCTGGGAGCATTAGTGGTCATGCGCATGCAAGTAGAAAATCGAATTACCTGCCAGGTATTGCGCTGCCGATTGAGTTACCTGAAAGAATTACGCACCGGCGAAGTGAGCCTCGGCCTGCAATTCGACGGCCTGCTGCCCGATCAGGAGATGGCTTTGCGTCATGTCATGGAACAGACAGACATTAACGACCAACAGGATTAAACCCTGCATCTGAGAGATTACACGGCATGTCAATTCGAATCATCGCCCTGGCAAGCGCCTTCGGCCTTTGTATCATGTCTGTTGTATCCTGTGTCAGCATACCCTCTACCGATCCCGATGTTCACAGCTTTGAAGTCGGGCAAAGTGTTGCACAGTTTGTCCCACGCCTTCGCGCCGCCATTGCCAAAAACAATATGATGATCCTCGAAGGCGCATGCGGTGCCTGCGGTATTCGCACACTGCCCCACCCCGACAAGGATGCTTTGATCATCACCGTCAGTCACAAGGGGTTGATGTTAGAAATGCTCCAGTCCGGTGCCGCTATGGGAGCCGAACCACCACTGCGATTCTATATATCACACACAGCCAATGGCAAAACAGAACTACGCTACCATCAACCGAGCGCAGCACTGGCCGTTTATAACGCACCAGGATTAGCCACCATCGGCAAGGAACTGGACCAGGTATTTAGCCACATCGCCGCCGATGCAATTCGTTGAACTCCGGGTTCCTCGTGGGGTGACCCCAAAACTCCCCCAAAAACTCATAACTCTTCAGCGAGTTGTAACAGCGCATCACCACTGAGGCGATATTGTGTCCATTCAGACTGCGCTTTGGCACCGAGTTTTTCGTAGAACCGAATAGCCGGCTCATTCCAGTCCAATACGCTCCATTCAAACCGGCCACAACCGTTTGCCACAGCCTGTTTTGCCAAATAGCACAGAACTTTCTTACCTGCACCGCAATGACGGTAATCCGGACTAATATACAAATCTTCCAGATACAGCCCTTTGCGACCTAGCCATGTGGAGTAACTAAAGAAAAACACCGCATAGCCTATCGGCACCTCATCTTGCAGACAAATCAACGCCTGGGCGGGTGATTGGCTATCAAACAAACTGGCCTTAAGCTGGGATTCATCTGTAATAACACTTTGCGGTGCCTTCTCATAGTCTGCCAGATCACGGATAAAACCTAATATCAGGCCAGCATCGGCAACTTCGGCAGGGCGAATTTTGAAACTATCAGAATTGGAGTGCCCCATTGAAGGTGACCGCTGAATAAAAATTTGGGCAACACCAGACAGATCATCTGGCAATTGATAACTGCTAGACGCATCGCCTGCCGTCGGCAGGCTTGTAACCACACAACCCTGATGCGTACCGGCAAGCAGCCGGACGCATCAAAAAGGATTGTTTTACTTTCTTGCTTCGATCAGGTGAATCGATCAGGCAGGAGTAACGTTGGAAGCTTGCGGACCTTTTTGGCCCTGAGTGACCTCCATGGTCACCTTTTGTCCTTCGTACAGAGTTTTGCGGCCACTGCCGTTAATGGCGCTATGGTGAACGAAAACGTCCTTGCCACCAGACTGCTCAATAAAGCCAAAACCCTTTTCATCATTGAACCACTTAACGGTTCCTTCAATTTGTTCAGACATCATACTCTCTTACTTGGTGCTGAAATTCAGCTTGTTACGTGTGCCGGGCTCATAAAGGCCCGGCGTTTACAGAGGCTTATGAGCCTCGTACGGGCATTATGCTGTATTTTTCTTTGCAGTGTTAGTCATCTGACGTCAAGAAACATCACTAATTCAAGCCTAATCACCTTATATGACGGTGAATCAGCTCAAAATCGTCCATCGCAACGCAGCAAACACTACTCAAGCGCAATTTTGTCACCAATTTCCACGCGCAATTCAAGTGCCGGGATCTGCAACGTAACCGTGGCGGAGAGAGTTTCACAGCCATTCAATTTACCCGCAGTTAGCGCCGCGCGAACTGCTGCGTCAATTTCCCGTTGCGATGTGATTCCTACTTTTTTCAAAAACTTTCGCAGTTGCATATTGAAGGTGTCTTCGTTCATGCCAAACCTCCGCTGGTGAGTAAGCCCACTGTAAGTAAGTAATTGCCCGCAGCTGAAATTTCGCCCGCAGACGACTGGCGACGCGGACTGTGATGTCGCCAGATGACAGCAACGAATCTCAGCTAGCCCCGCTCTCACCGGCCCAGCTTTTGATCTTTCGCTCCAAGGTCTTGCGTGAAACTCCCAAACTGCGTGCGGCCTTGGACTTGTTACCATGAGCCTGCTCCAATACGCTTAACATATGGTGCCGCTCTACCTGCGCCAGGGACCAGTCCAGCGGCCATGCCTGGGTGGTTTCATGAAGCCCTTGAACTGCATTTTTTTCCGCCAGCAGACTTTCACCGGGCAACTTTCCCAGTAAAAGTGAGCGCTCTATCACGTTGCGTAGTTCACGCACATTTCCCGGCCAATGATAACGTTGTAACAACAGCATATCCGCATGGGTAAAAGGTAAGGCAGATATACCGAGTTCTTTGGCAATCGAAAGTGAAAAAAATTCAGCCAGGGCTGGCACATCCTCAAGTCTGTCGCCCAATGCGGGTACGGACAGTGCTAATACATTTAACCGATAGTACAAATCCTCGCGAAAGCGGCCTTCTTTGACTTCTGTTTTCAAAACCCGGTTGGTTGCTGCTATGACCCGGGCATCAATGCTCAATTCTTTATCCGAGCCAACAGGACGAATGCGTTTTTCTTCCAGCACTCTTAGCAGTTTGGCCTGCATGCTTAGGGGCATCTCTGAAACTTCATCGAGAAACACAGTTCCACCCCGGGCAAAGGAAAACAACCCCTCCCGGGCTGCATGGGCATCGGTGAATGCGCCGCGGGTATGGCCGAATAATTCACTTTCCAAAAGCTGAGGAGATATCGAACTGCAATTTACTGGAACGAATGCACCCTGGCGGGCACTCAACTCATGAATGGCACGCGCTACCAATTCTTTCCCCGTACCGGTTTGCCCTTCCACCAGAACGGTCGCAGCAGTTGGTGCAATGCGTGAAATTACAGCGCATAAGTCTTGCATGACAACACTGCTGCCAACAATCCCACCGAGGCTGGTTGGATGCACCTGGCGTTTGAGGAGAAAATTTTCCCGGGCTATTTCACGTCGCTCCAGGCAGCTCTCCACCGCGCTCATCATTTGCTCGATTCGAAAGGGTTTGAGCAAAAAATCCACGGCGCCAGCCCGCAATGCACCGATCGCCATGTCCAGATCCGCATTTGCGGTTATTACGATGACATCGGGACGCACATCACGCTCACGTAATTTTAATAACCAATCCACTCCGAATTCGCAGGGTAAGCGGATATCGAGAATCATCAAGTCAAAGTGGTAGCGTTTACGCAGCGCTTCGGCTGTTTCGATGCTGTCTGCCGTTTCTACTAACGCGCAAACTGTTGCCAACGCCTTACTGAGAAAATTTCGCATGCCCGGTTCGTCATCCACAATTAACACAGATGCCGGGTGAGGCGCCTGCACAAAAGAACGGTCATCGATATTTTCAGATGCAGGCCGCAACGGCTGAATCCTGTTCATAATTCCTTGCCTCTCATGCTCTGGGTATCCCTCAGAATTCGGGCCAACTGGGTCAATTTGTCGCCATTTCCTCCAGGAGGTTAATATTACCCCATTTTTACCTGGGTAGAATTGTCCTGAATTTCGACCCGGCAACAGACAGATGGAATAGCGAAGGAATTCCCTCTGTTATAACACTGAAAATGGGCAACTAAATGTGCAACTAAGTGTGCCAGCACCGCTTATACTCATTCGCATTAATAACTTGTGCCTGACCTATTTCAATTTACCGATCGATGTTGACCCTTGATGTCACAAAAAAGTACCCAATCTGACACCACTGCCCTAATACTGGCAGGCGGACGCGCACGGCGTATGGGGGGTGTCGACAAGGGTTTAATCCAGGTGGCTGGAAAAACCATGCTGGAATGGGCAGTGGAGGCCATCCACCCGCAATGTATAGATATCCTGGTTAATGCAAATCGCCATCAGGCGACATACGCACAAGTGAGTGGTTGCAGAGTCATTGCTGATCAGATCCCTGACTACCCTGGACCATTGGCTGGAATGGCCAGTGGTTTGCATGCCTGCCAGACCTCCTACATGGTTACACTCCCCTGTGATTCACCTTTAGTTCGCCCGGATCTGGTCGAGCGACTTCAGCAGGCCATGATTGATGAGGATGCTGAGTTGAGCGTGGCCCATGACGGCCGGCGAATTCAGCCGGTATTTGCATTGCTCAAACGCGAATTGAAACCCAGCCTGCTGAATTTTCTCGCCGATGGGGGACGTAAAATTGATCTCTGGTATCAACAGCATCGCACCGCTCTGGCAGACTTCCGGGATTGCGACGACATGTTTGTCAATATCAATACACCTGAGGACCGCGAAGCGCTGGAAACACTGTTACTGGAAAATCCCCGATGAATAATATGCTGAATTTATATCCACCCATCCTGGGCTTTGCCGCCTGGAGTGGCACAGGCAAGACCACGTTACTTAAAAAACTGATCCCGGCCCTGAAATCTGCCGGTTTGCGACCTGCGGTAATCAAACATGCACACCACACTTTTGATATCGATACCCCTGGCAAGGACAGTTTTGAATTACGCAAAGCCGGCGCCGACACCATGCTGATCGGCTCCAGTAGTCGCTGGGCGTTAATGGTTGAGCGCGATAGCGGAACAGAGCCAAGATTGGCAGAACTGCTTGGACACCTACCGGCGCAGCGCCACGATCTGATACTCGTCGAGGGTTTCAAGCATGAGTCATTCGCAAAAATTGAAGTGCATCGGCCCGCACGGGAAAAGCCACTGATGTTCCCGGACGATGACAGCATCATCGCCATCGCCACTGATGCGCCACTTGGCATAACAGCGGAAATTCCAGTGCTGGATTTAAATGATTTGCGCAGCATCACCGATTTCGTCATCTCCTACAGCCGCCGACAACAAAGCTGACATGCACACAAAGCCCATCCATGGGAGTCTGGATCTTTGCTATGACAATGACCCGGAACTGTTACCCGTCAGCGAAGCACTGCGGCGCATCACTGCACATACACCTCGCCTTGAAGATCACGAAGTGGTCCCGCTACAGTGCGCATTAAACAGGATCCTTGCCGAGGATATCCTTGCCCCGTTAAATGTCCCTGGCCATACCAATTCGGCTGTCGATGGTTACGCCATGGCCGGCAATGAATTGCCCACCACAGGCGAAAAACAACTCAAGGTCATCGCCAAGGCATTTGCCGGTAAACCTTTCACTGGTGATGTTGAGGCGGGTGAGTGCGTACGCATCATGACCGGTGGGGTGATGCCCCGCAGTACAGATACCGTTGTTATGCAGGAACATGTCCAGCGACTGGATGTAAACGCTGAGCAGTATATCTGCATCGCAGCCGGACACCGAGTGGGGCAAAATGTGCGTACCGCCGGCGAAGACTTACGTGCCGGGGCCGTGGCCCTGGAGCATGGTATACGCCTGTTACCTGCAGAATTAGGCTTGCTGGCATCTATGGGACAGGCCCGGGTTTGTGTTGTCCGCAAACCAAAGGTCGCGTTCTTCTCTACCGGTGATGAGGTGCAATCTCTCGGTAATCAGCTTGCACAAGGCGAGGTCTACGACAGCAACCGCTACAGCCTGAACGCCATGCTGGACAGAATGAATGTTGATATTATTGATATGGGTGTCATCCGTGATCAACCAGAGGCGATTAAGGACGCTTTTGTGCAGGCATCAGCAAAAGCCGACGTGGTACTGACCACTGGTGGTGTCTCAGCGGGTGAAGCTGATTATGTCAAGCACACCCTTGAACAGTTGGGTCAGGTCGGGTTTTGGAAAATTGCCATCCGACCGGGGCGACCCTTGGCGTTCGGGCGTTTGGGCACGAGTGTGTTTTTTGGCCTGCCGGGAAACCCGGTCGCGGTCATGGTGACATTTTACCAGTTTGTGCAAGGGGCATTGGCCTTCATGGCCGGTGAGCGTGATCCAAGACCCATGCCTTTGCTTGAAGCCCCCTGCCCGGAACCCTTACGAAAAAAACCCGGACGCACGGAATACTACCGGGCTATCTTGTCGCGGAATGCACAGGGCGAGTTGCAAGTTCGCCCCACGGGTAAAACCGGTTCCGGGTTATTGCACACCATGAGCAACGCCAACTGCTTCATCATCCTGGATGAAAATTCCACAAGCCTCGAAGCTGGGGCTATCGTTAAAGTACAACCGTTTTTCGCACTGGTTTGAATAAGCTTGCTGACGGCTACAATGTGAAACAAGACTGTGAGTAGCGGAATTATGCTCAGGACCGTTGGCAACATGCATGTTACGACAGCCCCCTCAGGCTCAGAATATGCTGGCGTCATGATGTCCCATGACGCCTGTTATTAATCGCTCAATTCGATAACGAAGATATCTTTTTAAAACTATTGCCAGGAGCCAACATGACCACAACTGCTTCCCGGGAATTCATCCCCTTGCAAATCGCCGTTCTCACTGTTTCCGACAGCCGTGAGGAACACAATGACAAATCCGGTACCACACTTGTTGAACGCTTGCTCAAAGCCGGTCATAAACTGGCGGATAAGAAAATCGTCAAAGATGATGTGTACGACATTCGTGCACAGGTTTCACAATGGATTGCCGATCGAAATATCAATGCGGTCATCAGCACCGGCGGCACAGGAGTAACGGGACGCGACGGTACCCCGGAATCGGTGCAACCGTTGCTTGACAAAGAGATCACCGGCTTCGGTGAATTATTCCGCCAGTTGTCCTACCAGAACATAAAAACCTCAACCCTGCAGTCCAGAGCGCTGGCCGGAGTGTCAAATGCCACCTATATTTTCTGTCTGCCCGGATCTACCGGAGCCTGTCGTGACGCCTGGGACGGCATCATCTGCCACCAACTCGATTACCGCACCCGGCCCTGTAATCTGGTTGAACTTATGCCACGATTACTGGAAAAATAAATCCAATCAACCTCCCCACTAAAATCTCGAGGCCCATGATGAAAGCTGCTGTTTGTTATGAATTTGGTCAACCCTTGACGGTTGAGGACATCCACATCGATCCACCTCAGGCTGGAGAGGTCAAAATACGTATGGTTGCCTGTGCAATCTGCCACAGTGACATTCATCTAATCAAAGGCGAGTGGGGCAACAATCCGCCGCTTGTCGGCGGTCATGAGGCGGCGGGAATTGTCGATGAGGTCGGCCCTGGTGTCAGTGCTGTACAAGCAGGAGATCATGTGGTCGTAACGTTGATCCGGTCCTGCGGCCGCTGTCAGTTTTGCGTTATTGGCCGTCCCTACAATTGCGCAGGAGATTTCAAGCTCAGTCATGAAAGCCGGCTTCGCAATGACAAAGGCGAGTCTGTTGCCCAAGGACTTAAAACCGGTGCATTTGCCGAATACGCCATCGTTGATCAAAGCCAGATCGTGAAGATTCCCAAGAGCATGCCCTTTGACTGCGCTTCCCTTTTGGCCTGTGGCGTAATTACCGGCCTGGGATCCGTGACCCGGACCGCGCAAATCAAATCCGGTAGCTCAGTGGCGGTCATCGGCACGGGCGGAGTTGGTTTGAATGCGATACAGGGCGCTGTTCTAAGTGGTGCAACGCCGATCATTGCCATCGATATGCTCGATAACAAACTGGACGCGGCGCGTAATTTTGGTGCAACCGAGACCATCAATGCTGAAAATTCTGATGTAGTCGCTGAGGTCAGAAAGCGAAGCGATGGCTTCGGAGTGGACTATGCTTTCGCCACCGTGGGTAGTCAGACGGCCATTGTCCAAGCCACACGCATGGTCCGCCCGGGCGGCACCACCGTGATTGTAGGCATGCCCTCAAACGACAAAGCATTATTCACCATCAATGCTCATGCGATTACTGAAGGACGCCAGGTCATCGGCAGTAATATGGGCTCCACACGATTACTGGTGGACATCCCAAGACTGATTGAACTGTACGGTCAGGGCCGACTGAAACTCGATGAACTCATCAGCCAGCGTTATCGCCTGGAAGATATTAATGATGCCATCACCTCGGTACTGCGCGGTGAAGCTCTGCGCAACGTCATCATGTTCGATTAAAAGATTCAGGCCACGAGCATTGGCTAAACTCCGGTGCTCGCGGGTTTTCTCAACGCAGTCTCACTACACATGGCGCAATAGCTGTGCATAAATCCTGCTCACACTAAACCTGCTCACACTATATAGGTGCGCATAAATCCAGATCACTGTAGCCAGTAAGAGGGGAGAAGTCACTGA
>CAZAWX010000097.1:0-12518 GCA_964488985.1 uncultured Ectothiorhodospiraceae bacterium | reverse complement strand
CTTAGTCCAACAGACATTTATCCGCCATGCTGCGCACGGCGGATAAATGCTTATAGGTTAGGCGGCAACTAGAATCGAACCCCTTTAAAATGACTATTGTCCTACAGTGCAGATCTGATTCGCACAGGAAATACCTTCGCATCCTTGTCCAGTGCCAACGGGCTTAAAGGCCCCTGCGCCTGAGTGCAGAAATTAATGCACGCCGGTCTCACACCAATGACCAGCAACCGTTCTTTGGTCTCCGGTTAGGTCCAGTCAAGTATCGAACTCTGCAGTACAGGTTTTGTCAGTGTTACGGGATAAATGTAAGATAATTTACATTTTCTAAAGCCAGCGTTATCCTGCGCGGATTAAACTTGATTTGGTCATGAGGATACTGGGGGGACGGTGGCAGATCAGAAACGCTTGGGCATTAACCACCGCCAGGATCAGATCATCGATCTCATTCATGAATTGGGCTATGCCTCTATTGAAAAATTAGCTGACCGGTTTGGTGTGTCGCAACAAACAGTGCGTCGCGACATCATCTATTTGAGTAAGAAAAATCTTTTGCAGCGCCATCATGGTGGCGCCGGGTTACCACCGGGAATTGACCGACTGGCCTATGCCAATCGGCAGGTGCGAAACGCACGTGAAAAAACGCTAATCGGCAGAGCTATTGCCGAACACATTCCCAACGGTGCATCTGTATTCATCGACATCGGAACCACGATGGAAGCGGTGGCAAAAGCCCTGTTGGGGCATCAACGATTGCGCGTAATAACCAATCATATAGGGGTCGTATCAATCCTTTGCGAGAATACCGACTTTGAAATTATCTTGTCTGGCGGCCTGGTTCGAAATCGGGACCGCGCGGTCACTGGTGAAACAACGACTGAATTTTTGCGAAAGTTTAGAGTGGGTTATGGAATATTCGGCGTTGGATCGCTTACCAATGATGGCCAACTACTTGATTATGATTACCGGGATGCATCGGTGTCCCGTGCAGCATTGGAGATCTCCCGTCGTAAATTCGCGGCGGCAGATCATTCAAAGTTTTACGCAGATGCCATGATGCCTTTTGCCAATGTCTCTGAAGTAGACGCAATTTTCACAGACCAACGACCCCCAGAGCCGATAGCGAAGGCAATAAAAAAGGGCAAGACGAATTTGTTTGTTGCAACAAATACCGGGACAGAAAAGCATCTTTGACTTGGAGATGGGTAACAAAAGGTATCTTTTTTGGCAAAATTACGATTTCGATGTAAATTTTTATGTAATATTTTTAACATAAATGTCATTATAATTACATATTCGGTCTGTATAACGAATTAGTGGGCTTCATTCCAGAACCCTTATACGGTTTTGATTTACGGACAGGTTTACCCTCATATGTCGACCATTGAACTCAGCAGAATCACCAAAAGGTGGGGCGATGCCATCGCAGTCGACAATGTCTGTTTTCGCATAGAAGAAGGTACTTTTGCCATACTGTTGGGACCGTCCGGCTGCGGTAAGTCAACGACTTTGCGCATGATCGCTGGCTTGGAAGAGCCCAGCGATGGCAAGTTGACTATTGGTGATGTCGATATGACATACGCTGCTCCTGCAGAGCGCAAACTATCCATGGTTTTCCAATCCTATGCGCTTTTTCCCCACTTGAGTGTCGAAGAAAATATTCTGTTTGGTTTGAAGGTTCGCAAGATTACCCGGGCAGAACAAATCAGCAGGCTGGCAAAAGTTGCCGAATTGGTGGGGTTGTCTGACCTCCTGGAGCGCAAGCCGGCGCAACTTTCAGGCGGGCAGCGGCAACGTGTTGCGTTGGCACGTGCAATTATCGCTGAAAACTCAATATGTTTGATGGATGAGCCACTTTCAAATTTGGATGCAAAGTTACGCCACGACATGCGGATTGAAATCCGTGCGTTACAACAAAGGCTAAAAATGACGGTTGTCTATGTCACCCATGACCAGGCCGAAGCCATGAGTATGGCTGACAAAGTCATATTGATTCGCGAAGGGAAAGTTGAACAGGAAGGCACCCCGGACGTTTTATATGACAAACCTGCGACCGTATTTTCTGCCGCATTTATCGGTACACCACCCATGAACCTGCTGAACACCATCATGACGCCACACGGTGTTGTGATTGAGGGCGAGAATCAGACCCCGGTGCTGGAAGCGGTTTCAAAAGCAGTAATTTTAGGTATTCGGCCAGAACATATTGCTATATCGGATCATGGGGGAATACCGGCACAGTTGATATCAGCTGACTATCTCGGCGCAGAAACAGTTGTAACTGCAAGTATTGGCAGTCAAAGCATACTCATCAGAATTACAGGACGGGTTAGCGTCCCTGAACCGATGCCCGTTCGACTGACATGGGACCACAATAATGTCCATGTTTTCGACGCTGACACCAGAAAACGAGATGACAGTGTTAACGCCTTGAATATTTGAGACGTTGACATCTATATGCCCACGAGCACTGTGGCAGTGGTCGCGGGAACATGGAGAAAACCGAGGATTCGGCCATTCTCATTAACAGGAGGAGCAAAAAATGCTTACCAAACTAAAACGCACAGTCGGGAAACTGGCCATGGGCGCAACTTTGAGTCTTGGTTTAGTGTCAGCCGCATCTGCGGTCGAATTAACCATGTATTATCCCGTCGCGGTAGGCGGTTCATTGACCAAAATCGTAGATGGCCTGGTAGCGGATTTTGAAAAGGAAAATCCGGACATAAAAGTAAACGCCATCTACGCCGGTAATTACAACGATGCACGTATTAAGGCGCTTGCCGCATTGAAAAGCGGTAAACCCGCGCAAACATCAGTAATGTTTTCCATCGATATATATGAGTTGATCGAACAGGGTGCCATTGTGCCTTTTGATGACGTTGTTAAAGCTGCGGAAGAAAAAAAATGGCTGAATAGTTTCTACCCCGCGCTGATGGAAAACGGCAAAACAAAGGGCAAAACATGGGGTATACCTTTCCAGCGTTCAACTATTGTCATGTATTACAACAAAGATGCTTTCCGTGCTGCCGGCCTGGACCCAGAGAAGCCACCGGCAACCTGGGATGAGTTGGTTGCAGCAGGAAAAAAACTGACTAAAAAGAGTGGCGGGAATGTAAATCAATGGGGTGTGATGATCCCATCAACCGGCTATCCCTATTGGATGTTTGGAGCACTGGCGATGCAAAATGGCCAGAAATTGATGAACGGTGATGGTAACAAAACCTATTTTGATGCGCCCGCCACAGTGGAAGCCCTACAGTTCTGGAAAGATCTTGGTAACAAATACGGGGTTATGCCAGCGGGAACAATCGAGTGGGGAACACTGCGGAAGAACTTCCTGGAAGGGAAAACCGCAATCATGTGGCACTCAACGGGCAACTTAACGACAGTTAAAAAGAAAGCAAAATTTGATTTTGGTGTGGCTATGCTGCCGGCCAAAAAACGCCGTGGCACGCCAACGGGTGGTGGAAATTTTTATATTTTCAAGAAAACCTCTCCTGAAGAACGCAAAGCATCTTTGAAGTTAATCCGCTTTTTAACTCAAGCGTCGCGTACAGCCGAATGGAGCATGAAAACGGGCTATCTAGGCACGAGTCCAGCCGCTTATAAAACGCCGAAACTAGTCCAGTATGTGAAGGATTTTCCACCGGCAGCCGTTGCCCGGGATCAACTTGAGTTTGCGACAGCTGAGCTTTCAACATATCAGACCGGGCGAGTTAGAAAGTTATTGGATGATGCGATTCAATCAGCATTGACGGGTAGCAAATCTCCAGCGAAGGCGCTGGGTGGTGCCCAGAAACAAGCTGATCGGCTTTTGAAACGGTATCGCTAGTCACACCGGGCATGCCCCCGGAAGCGTTGGTTTTAACGCTTCCGGGGAACTGGCAATGCGCGAGCATACGACAAGATGAGACGAAGATTTACAACAACGCATATTCATGGCTGGTTACTGTTGCTGCCGGCCGTTGTGTTTTTGTTTGCATTTACTTATTACCCGACAATTGCCACATTAATAAAAAGCCTGTACTCACAAGGCACGGCTTTAAGGCCAGCGGAATTTGTCGGTTTAGATAATTTTCAATACATGCTGGAAGATGACATTTTCTGGAAAGTTGCTTGGAATAATGTTGTATATGCGATAGGCACAATCCCCATTTCAATAGCATTGGCACTGTTGATGGCGACCTGGGTGAACGGGCGAATTCCGTTAAAGTCATTGGCACGCATGAGTTTTTTTACCCCTACCATTCTCCCTATGATCGCAGTTGCCAACATATGGCTGTTTTTTTATACACCTGAAATTGGCCTGTTGGATCAGATTTCCAGAGTATTTGGTTTCTCCAGTCACAATTGGCTGGGAGATCCCGACACGGTGCTCGGCTGCATTATTGTTCTGACGATCTGGAAAGAGGCCGGTTTTTTCATGATTTTCTATCTGGCGGCCTTACAAACGCTGCCACCTGAACTTGAAGAAGCAGCACATCTTGAGGGGGCCAGTCGTTGGTACTATTTCCGCCGGGTAATGTTTCCATTGTTGATGCCAACCACACTGTTTGTCCTCATTAATGCGGTGATCAATTCATTCAAACTGGTTGACCAGTTATTCATTCTTACCAAGGGTGGACCGGACAACGCCAGTTCACTGCTCCTGTATTACATTTATGAGGTTGCATTCAGCTTTCTTGATCAGTCATATGCATCGACGTTGACTGTTGTGTTGCTGGGTGCACTCGCAGTAATTTCAATCGGACAATTTGTTTTTATTGACAAAAAAGTTCATTACCGATGAGTGCAATGAACCGAAATAGCGGGTTTGGATATCATCTTGAAACGTTTGCGGCATGGATGCTGGCACTCCTGTGGTTACTGCCATTGATCTACGCATTCTGGAGTGCATTTCATCCCCCAGAGTACGCAACACGGTTTGAATTATTCGCGCCTTTGTCATTGGAAAATTTTCGTGTTGCCTGGAATCAGGCACCTTTCGCACGCTATTTCACCAACACATTCATTTTGGTGACAACCATTTTAGCGGCGCAGTTTGTGCTTTGTACTCTCGCCGCTTATTCTTTTGCGCGCTACGAATTTCCCGGAAAATCAATCGCCTTTGCCTTGGTGCTTTTGCAATTGATGATCATGCCTGAGGTGTTGATCGTCGAAAACTACGTCACCATGAGCAAGTTAAATCTTGTGGATACGATAACAGGGATTGGATTGCCCTATATGGCGAGTGCATTTGGTATTTTTCTTTTACGCCAGACGTTTAAAACGATACCTAAAGAACTCGAAGATGCTGCTCGTATCGAAGGTTGTTCACCTCTGCAAATTCTCTGGAAGGTCTACGTTCCGTTAGCACGATCCACCTACGTCGCCTATGGTCTCGTATCCGTCAGTTATCATTGGAATAATTTTCTCTGGCCATTGATCATCACCAACTCTGTCAATACCCGGCCTTTGACGGTAGGTTTGGCAATCTTCGGTGCACCTGAATCCGGAGTTGACTGGTCGATAATCACCGCAGGAACGCTTTTGGCTGTCGCGCCTTTGCTGGTTGCATTTTTATTGTTTCAACGCCAGTTTGTACAATCCTTTATGCATGCAGGCATAAAGTGACGACCATCCTCAGTTGGAACATTCAATGCGGTCGTGGTGTTGACGGCGAAATTGACCTGTCCAGGACGGTGGATGTTATTAAAGGCATAGCGGATGCTGATGTTATATGCCTGCAGGAAATCTCGCGCCTGGATCCTGAACTCGATGGAGGACAATGTGTTGACCAGGCACTAATCCTGGCTTCATTGTTTCCGGATCATCAGTACGTATTTGGTCCAGCTTTGGACAGAGGGCGTAACGGTAGCCGCAAGCGGCGTCAATTTGGGAACATGATATTGACACGTTTTCCCCTAATCCAGGTGTATAACCACATGCTCCCTCAGCCCATGCCGCCCGCACCATGCAGGCATATGCCACGTCAAGCATTGGAAGTTGTAATCGAGGCTGAAGACGGCCCACTTCGCATTACCACCACCCACCTGGAGTATCATTGTAATGAGCAACGTTTAGCACAGGTGAGGCGCATGTGTGAGATTCAGTGTGAAGTAATTGCAAACCAGTCTTACCCAAAATATGCACCTGCATCTGGTCCATACGCCGCTGTCTCCAGACCGGTGCGCAGTATTCTCTGCGGTGATTTCAACGCGATTCCGGGCGATAGCGTGTATAAATATATCACGCAGCCAACGAGCGAAATGCCAAGCGGCTACCTTGATGCCTGGCGGGTGATCCATGGCCAAACACCACACGCCCCGACCTGCGGCATTTATGATCGCAAACAGTGGCCACAAGGACCACATTGTCGTGACTATTTTTTCATTACCAGCGATCTGGTTGAACTTGCCAGCGATACGCAGAGTTTTACCGAAACAAATGCATCGGATCACCAGCCTGTTCTGCTGGAACTAAGGACCCAGGATTAATTTGAGTTGATGCATTTTCAGTTCAGCCGGGAGTAATCTACCAGGTAAGGCAGGCGGGCACGGGCTGAGTCAATCGCGCTGGTGTCGAGTTGCGCCTGGATGAGTTCGGGTGCATCGCCCGCACGGGCCAGATCGGCACCCATCGGTGAGCAGATAACACTGTCGCCGATGTAACGGCAACGTGGATCTTCACCGGCGTAGTTGGCATAGGCAAGGAACACATTGTTTTCGAAGGCCCGGCTTGGAACCAGTTGGCGTGAGACAACCTGCCAGTCACGGCCCAACGCCGTGGGGACCAGGATCAATTGAGCCCCGGCGAGGGCGCAGGTACGCACCGCTTCGGGAAACTCCACTTCATAGCAAATCAGCACAGCCACCCGCCAACCATTGTCGAGGCTAAAGATGGTGGTTGTGTTGCCGGTGTCAAACAAGGCCTTTTCATAAGGTGTTGGCAGGACTCGTTTGCGATGATTGTCGAGCAGCGTACCCTGCGCGGAAAAACATACGGCGGAATTGAACATCAGGTCCCTGTCAGTATCCAACTCGGGGTAGCCACTGGCGATGGCGATGCCGTGGCGTGAGGCAATGGCCGCGAGTTGTCTTGGCCATTCGCTGTTGATGGCCCCTGCAGCTTGATGAATGGCTTTTGCATCGCCGTAGCCGCTGACAAATAATTCCGGGCACAACACCAGATCCGGGACAGGATCTGTGTAATTTCTCAGTACCTTGTCCAGTTGCGCAAGGCGTGCGGCGGGGAATGTTGGCCCGGCATCGGCTTGATAGATCGCGACTCTCATACCACCAACAGATCCCGTGGGTAGTCGGTGAGATACGCGCACCCCGTTTCAGTGACATAGACTGAATCACCGATACGTCCACCACATTCGCCATCGATGGAAATTCCGCCATCCACTGCGAAGGTCATGCCGGGTTGCAAAATGGTGGTATCGCCAGCTTTGAGTTCGGGGGCTTCAAGGTAGGACATGCCGATGGAACGCCCGGTGCGATAGCCGGTGGCAAAGCCTGCGGCACAATAAACGTCATTGGCTGCGGCGGCGACCTCTTCGGCTTTTATACCGGGCCGAATGGCGGCGATAGCGGCCTGTTGCGCGGCCATCGCTGCTTGCTGGACTTCGGCCTGACGATCGCTGATCTCGCCGATAAAAAACATCCGGTCAAAGCCCAATTTGTAGAGTTTGAACTGGGCCATGTTACAGAAACAGAAATACACCGGATCACCACGCCGGTACCGTTTGACACTGGCCCGGCGGTGGACCATTGACGTATCGGTACCGCTTTGCAGGATCTGCAGGTTATGAATCATTGGTGAAATGAACGCATCAAGGCCGTGGTCAGTTAAAAAACCGGCCGCTTTGCGGGTCCCGGCATTGATAACCGCCAGCGCCGACTCATACTCCGGCGCGCCTTCACTCAAAGACTCCTGAGCTGCAACCATCATGGCCCCGGCAATTTCACCTGCCTTGGCCATAATGTGAATTTCTTCAGGTGATTTGATGATCCGTTGCGCGGCAATGACTGGCGCGATGTCACAACGTTCTACGCCTGGGTATTGAGACTCAAAAAACCGATTTACAATTGACGGCATCAACGCCGTTTCCGCCCAAATCCGCTGTGGTGATCTACCCAGGATGTCGCCCAGAACCGCCGCCCAGGTGTTGGTACCAAAATCCTCCCAGGTGCGGACAGTTTCAACCCAGGTCATGGCGCTGACCATTTCGCTTTCCATCAATGGTGTCACCACGATCGGTGCGTCATCGGCACGGACTATGAGAAAGGTCGGGCGGCCAAATTCAATACCGAGGTAACCCCAGAAACCGGCATAGTAAGCAATGGAGCTTTCATCGCTGAGGATCGCCAGGGAGATGCCTTTGGCTTGCAGATTCAGTTGTAACTGTGCGTACCGTGATCGCGCTTGTTCAAGCATGAGGACCTCTTTTGAAACTTATATGTATACAATTGAACTTAATATAGCGCAATTAATGTTTATATTTCTATAAAAATCGTTAAAATGTATACAATATGATTCAGGAGAGGCGGATGTCACATTCACAACCTGATGCATCAATACAGTTCGATTCGGGGCGTCACCCACGGGCCAAGATTGGTTATGTACTGCTGGCTACGGAGCAGACCATTGAAGACGATGTGTTTCGTTTACGCCCATCTGGGGTGGGTATCCACTTCGCCCGGGCAGCTATTCCTGACAATATCACCAACGCTTCACTACTGGCTCAGAGCGAGCTTCTGGCTCCTGCGGCAGCCCGAATATTGCCGGATAACAGCCTCGATGTGATTTGTTATGCCTGTACTTCAGGCTCGCTGGTAATTGGCGAGGAGCGGGTTTTTGCTGAGTTGAAAAAAGGTGCTCCGGGCGCTGAGCCGACATCGCTGATTACTGGTGTCCTGCGGGCATTGCGCGCCCAGGCGGTAAAACGCCTGGCGGTAGCAACCCCCTATCTTGACGAAATAAACCAGCGCGAAGCCACCTACCTCGAACAAGCCGGTTTTGAAGTGGTGAATATCCAAGGGATGAACCTGGAACGCGACAGTGACATGGTGCGGGTAAGACCTGATTATATTTTCGAATTTGCCCGCTCAATCGATAGCGTCGAGGCTGATGCCGTGTTCGTCAGTTGCGGCGCATTGCGCACCCTGGATGTCATTGAAGATTTGGAGCAGGCGCTGGGCAAACCTGCGGTTTGCAGTAATCAGGCGATGATCTGGGATACTTTGCGCCGGGCAGGAATCGGGGATCGGATCCCTGGTTATGGCTCATTACTCAGAGACTTTTAATGTCCAGACCAACGGGCAGTTCCATTTACGAAGAACTCCGGGATCGAATTTGTTTACTTGAGTATCCCCCCGGGACGTTGCTGCGCGAAGTCGATATCGCAGCCGAATTCGCAATCAGCCGTACCCCGGTAAGGCAAGCGTTGCAGCAATTGGCCTATGGCGGGTTGGTGACTTCCAAAAGTGGCGTTGGGACTCAGGTAACACGTCCTGATCGTGATGAAATTATCGAGGTATATGAAATGCGCCTCAAACTGGCCGAACTCATCGGTGTACTGTCACCAAGATCGGTGGTTCCCGGGCAGGTTGAAGCGATGGGTTCACTATGCGCACGGGCAGCACATTTGCTGGAGAATTTTAATAACCGGGAATACCTGCGTATTAATCATGAAATTCATTTCTTGATAACGGATCTGATTGGCAACCGTGCACTACGTGCTTATTGGGACCAGCTGTATTTCCAGTCAGCCAGAGTCTGGTATCGCCATGTACAGAACCATCCCCTTGAGGTTGCACAATCCTTACTGCGCGAAGCCCGTGAAGTCGAGGCTGCAATGCGCGAAAACGATCCAATCGCCGTCGGCTACGTCCAACGCAACTACATCGCCTACGGCCTGCGCCGCCTGACCTGATGTTCGTGATGGGTCATTTTTGATGGTGCTTGACATAACTAATATTCTAGTTATATAGTTTAAATCATGACGACGAAACCTCAGCCCAGCGAAAAACGTGCTGCTATTGAACTTGCGGCGCTTGGTAATCAGACACGCTTGCGGATATTCAAGCTGTTGGTCCGTGCAGGGCATGAGGGCTTGAATGTCGGTGGCATCCAGCGCCATCTGCGCATCCCGGCTTCCACGCTTGCGCACCATCTCGCCACCTTGTCCCGCGCCGGGTTGCTGCACCAGTCACCGCAGGGACGTGAAGTCGTCTGTAGCGTCGATTTCGAGGCGATGAATGCCCTCGTCGCCTATCTGACCGAACGCTGTTGCAGTGGCATCCAGCTTGAGGAATCTCCCCGGGTGGCGTAATTGCTTTTGACGACCTGATACTAAGGAAACCCAACCCATGAATACACTCCGCCTCCTTCTGCCCAATTGGCCGGAAGGTCTCCCACGTATCGACCCTACATGGCTTGCCGTGGTCGTCCTGTTCGCGGTCCTGACGCTGCTGGCGCCAGCGCAGGCACAACTTTCGCTCCGCTTCACAATCGATGCGTTAGTAGAGATCCTTCCTTATCTGGCGTTGTCCGTGGGGCTTGCCGCCTACGTCAAAGCCAGCGGCTCCGATGCACTCATTGTGCGCGCATTCAAAGGCCATATCGTCACTATGGTGATGCTCTCTGCCGGGGCGGGTGCCCTGTCGCCTTTTTGCTCATGCGGGGTCATCCCGCTAATCGCAGCGTTACTTGCGATCGGTGTGCCACTGCCTGCGGTCATGGCTTTCTGGCTTGCTTCGCCGTTGATGGACCCCTCAATGTTCATTCTTACTTCCAGCACCCTCGGCATGCAATTTGCGATTGCCAAAACCCTTGCCGCTTTCGGTATAGGGTTGATCGGCGGCTTTGGTATTTATGCTCTGCAAAAGTATGGATTTATGGCTTCCCCCCTACGCGCTGGAATTGGTGATGGTGGCTGCGGTGGCTCGAAAATCCGTCGGCCTGGGCAGGTCGTGTGGCAGTTCTGGCGCACGCCGGAACGCCGGACTTCATTCATTACCGGGGCGCGCGATAATCTGCTGTTCCTGGGGAAGTGGCTGACCCTTGCATTCGCCCTGGAAAGTCTCATGCTCGCCTATGTGCCGGCGGATGCCGTTGCCGGTCTGGTCGGTGACAACGGCTGGCAGTCGATTGCCATCGCCACCCTGGTCGGAGTGCCCGCCTATCTCAATGGCTATGCGGCACTGCCGCTGGTCGCGGGTCTTATCGATCAAGGCATGGCGCCGGGGGCTGGCATGGCCTTTCTCATCGGTGGCGGGGTGACCAGCATTCCGGCCGCCATTGCTGTGTGGGCGTTGGCGCGCCCGCCGGTTTTCCTGGCTTATCTCGTCTTTGCCTTCATCGGTGCCGTGGGCGCAGGGATTGGCTACGGGTTCTTCTGACCGGGATAGAACCGAATACTTCAGCTTGACTCCCACGAGCAACAGCAATTGCCGGGTGGATACGCTTTCAGGTCCAGGCCATGAGGAAAATCCAATGAAACAATCACTCAATATTTACAAGGGCCCGAACGCACTGCGGGATTTTCTCGATCCTGGCAAGCAGCCCTATTATCCGCTGGTGCAGATCCCTGACATGCTCAACCCCTACGTTGGCGACCGGGTGCGCATCTTCGCCAAACTCATGAGTCAGTCACCGCTCGGCAACGTCAAGGCAGTGCCCGCCTATAACATGATTCGCGAGCTCAAGCGCCGTGGTGATCTCGACGGCGTTAAACGCCTGGTCGAAAACTCCTCGGGCAATACGGTGTTTTCTCTTGCTTTGGCGGCACGCCAGTTCGGGGTTGAGAAGACCCTGTCCTTCATTCCTCATGAAGTTTCCTGGCACAAACTGTTGATGCTGCTGTTTTTCGGGGTCGAACCCATCGTCAGTCAGGAGCCCCAACATCCCGAAGCTGATGATCCGAATAGTGGTGTCAACAAGGCGCGCAAGATGGGCAAGCGCAAAGGCTGGCTCAACCCCGGCCAATACGACAACCCGGACAACCCGAAGGCTCACCAGAAATGGACGGCGAAACAGATCTGGGAGCAGACCGGTGGGCACATCAATGTGTTCTGTGCAGGCCTTGGTACCACCGGCACGGTTGTTGGCAATGCGCGCTACCTGAAGCGCAAGAAACCCTCCATGCAGGTAGTCGGCGCCATGCGCGAGGACGGCCAATACGTGCCCGGTGTGCGCACCGAGGGCCTGTTAAAGCTCACCGGATTCGGCTGGGAACGGCGCATCGACAACATCCAGAAAGTGCTGACCGTCGATTCCTATCGCAACTCCATGGCGCTCAGCCGCCGGGGGATCGTCGTTGGTCCGAGCGCCGGCCTTGCTCTGGCCGGACTGCTGCAGTACCTCGCTGAAATGAAAAAAGCCGAAACCCTCGACGACCTGCGTGGGCGTAACGGCGAGATACAGTGTGTGTTCTTGTGCCCCGACAGTCCCATTCCCTATTTGGATGAGTACTTCAAATATCTGAATCCGTCGGACTTTCCCCCGATCCAGAACGAAGATTTGTTGGTTAACAA